>CAJUSJ010000018.1 GCA_910588865.1 uncultured Lachnospiraceae bacterium | reverse complement strand
TGAAAGATATGTGTATCACAGAGTATAATGAGGCCGAGACTCTGCGGATGATCCGTGAGGAAGGCCGTGAACAGGGAGTCATGGAATTGTTGGCAAAACAGGTAAGGGCTGGTGACATGTCAGCCGAGAAGGCGGCACAGTACGCTGGTATAAGTCTGGAACAGTTTCTGGGTTACAGGAAGTGACGCATTGGTAAAAATATTTCGAAGAAATTGAAACCCTGTTGGAGGAGCAGGATCAGTTCCCCATTAAGAATCATGGCAAGGATTGAGTCTGTGATCCTGCTCCCAGAATTTTTTTGCGAGTTTGACTGCATGTACTTCTTTGTCTTTGTGGTTATATTTATTCTTTGATTTCATCAATATCTGTCTGGTTAACACCAGATACTTGTAAAATTGTTTTTAAGGATATTCTCTTTTTAATTGCGCATATGTTTTTGTAGCATTTTCTTTTTAACAATTCTCATATATCTTTGAATCAGTGCGTAATTTTAAGTTTTCATATTGCTTCCGTAAAAGATGTTCCCAGCTGTTTATATAATAATTTTACTAGTGTAGTAACACATTTATATTTATAGAAATAGTTCTTCCAATATATTCCACCGCATGTTATGATAAAAGAAAACGGTGGTGACCCCTATGGCAAGACCTAAAGTATATTCGATCAACTTAACTGATGAAGAACGTTCCAAGCTTAACAAAGTGATTAAAAATAAAACTACCTGTAAAACAGTTCTGAAACGTTGTCAGATTCTGCGGGATCTTGATGAATCAAAAGGCTGCAAATTGACACATGCCCAGATTGCACATACCTATGCGGTCTGTCCCGCAACTGTCTCAAACCTTATTAGAGACTATATCAATAAAGGGATTGACCATATCATCCGTTATAATATCAGCCCAAATTCAGCGGCGGCTCTGCGCAAGGCGGATGGACGTACAGAAGCAAAACTGATACAGATTGCCTGTGGCCCCGTCCCGGACGGCCATTCCAGATGGACACTGAAACTGCTGGAAGAAAAATCCCGTGTGGAACTGGAGACTCCTATAAGCAGGGAAACCATCCGCAGAGTGCTTAAAAAAATGAACTCCAGCCCCACAGAAACGACTACTGGTGTATCCCGCCGAAGGAAAACGCCGAATTTGTAGCCCGCATGGAGGACGTTCTGGATATCTATGAGATGCCGTATGAACCTGCTGTTCCGGTAGTGTGCATGGATGAAAAACCTTACCAGTTGCTTGGGGAAGCCAGAGACCCCCTGCCCATGCGCCCAGGTAACACACAGAAAACCGATTCCGAATATGTCCGAAACGGCAACTGCAGTATATTTGTGTTTGTAGAGCCTTTGGGTGGCGTGAGGCATGTAAGCGTCCGTGAACACCGCACCGCGGCTGACTGGGCGGAAGAAATCAAGTACCTTGTAGATACCAGCTACCCTGACAAACAGAAAATTATACTTGTCATGGACAATCTCAATACCCATGCCATCGCCTCTCTATACAAAACATTTCCAGCTCAAGAGGCACGTCGGATAGCCAGAAAACTGGAGATCCACTATACCCCAAAGCATGGAAGCTGGCTGGACATGGCAGAGATGGAGCTCAATGTCATGACACGGCAATGCCTTTCACGGAGGATAGCAGACATCGACGAACTCCGGCGGGAACTGGCGGCATGGGAAACGGATCGAAACCACGCCAGTGAAAACATCTGCTAGCACTTTACGACGGACAATGCCAGAGAAAAACTGATATCCCTGTATCCAAAGTTCGAGGTACCAGTTTCAGAATAGGAAACTGATTTGCCTAAATATAAATGTGTCAGTACACTAGATGGTGAAGATGCATTTAAGAAGCTCTGTCCTTTTTCGTCAGCTGAAGGGGCCAAAACAGGCCATGACTGAAAATTTTGAGGAGGCCATGGTCCGTCTTGAGAGCAGGGCGGAAAGGGGAAAATCCGGCCAGATGATGCGCATAAGCGAAGCTAAAGAGGGGATTGCCGGAACGCTTTATAAGGCGCGGGGCAACGGTCAGACTTTGCCCAAGGCAGCCATATAGGCTTGACAGCCCCGGGAGATTACGGTATCATCTTATCTTACGGAAGTATAAAAATACAGACACAGGTCGCCTGCAGAATGGAGGATATGATGAAAAAAGTAGTAAAGTTTGGCGGCAGCTCCCTTGCCAGTGCCAGGCAGTTTAGGAAGGTTGGGGATATTATCCGCTCTGACAAATCCAGAAGATATGTGGTTCCGTCCGCTCCGGGAAAGAGAAATGATAAAGACGAGAAGGTGACAGACCTTTTATACCAGTGCTATGACGCGGCTTCCACAGGCACTTCTTATAATAAGATATTGGACAGGATCAAGAAGAGGTATGGGGAGATCATCGACGGCCTGGATCTTGATTTAAACCTTGATTATGAATTTGACAAGATAGAAGAGCGGTTTGTGGCCAAGGCGGGCAGGGATTACGCGGCCTCCAGGGGGGAGTATTTAAATGGTTTGGTTATGGCCAAATATCTGGGCTACGAGTTTATTGATGCCGCTGAGGTGATCTTTTTTGACGACAACGGGGTATTTGACGCCAAGGCCACGGACAAAGAGCTGTCTGAGCGGCTGGAGCATGTGGAGCGGGCGGTGATCCCGGGATTTTACGGCTCAAAGCGTGACGGTGCGGTAAAGACATTTTCCAGAGGCGGCTCTGACGTCACTGGTTCTATTGTGGCAAAGGCGATCCACGCGGATATGTACGAGAACTGGACCGATGTGTCGGGGTTTTTGGTGGCAGATCCCCGGATCGTGGCGGATCCTCAGGTGATTGAGGCTATTACATACAGGGAGCTGAGGGAACTGGCCTACATGGGCGCGAGCGTTCTCCACGAGGATGCCATTTTCCCGGTGCGCAAGGAAGGGATCCCCATCAATATCCGCAACACCAACCGTCCGGATGACAAGGGAACCCTGATCGTGGAGAGCACCTGCCGGAAGCCCCGCTTCACCATCACGGGGATCGCGGGCAAGAAGGGCTTCTGCTCCATCAATGTGGAGAAGGCCATGATGAACTCCGAGGTGGGGTTTGGGAGAAAGGTTTTGGAGGTGTTTGAGAATTATGGCATCTCCTTTGAGCACATGCCGTCAGGCATCGACACCATGACCATCTTTGTCCATCAGTCTGAGTTTGAGGAATATGAGCAGTCGGTGATCGCTGGGATCCACAGGGCCGTGGAACCGGATTTTGTGGAGATGGAGTCAGACCTGGCTCTTATTGCTGTTGTGGGACGGGGCATGAAGGCCACCAGAGGGACCGCGGGCCGGATTTTCTCAGCCCTGGCCCACGCCAGGGTCAATGTGAAGATGATCGACCAGGGCTCCAGTGAACTGAACATTATCATCGGAGTAAAGAACGGGGATTTTGAAGCCGCGATCAAGGCGATCTATGATATTTTTGTGACAGCGGAACTGTAAGAAAGTGATTATTTTGTAAACTTTCGCTCTTTCCTGCTTTATTTCCCCGAAGAATGTGGTATACTGATAAATATCATATTTTGGAAATGATTTCAAGGAGGAGCGAGGTATGTTAGAGAAGATTGATCTGTCAAAAAAGGCAGACAAAGAGACCTTCAAGCAGGTTATGGAGACAGAGGGCGGAAGGCTGGCAGGCCTGCAGAGGGAGTGCAAGGCAGCGGGAATCCCGGTGATGATCGTATTTGAGGGAATGGGGGCAGCGGGAAAGGGCGTACAGATCAACCGTCTGATCCAGGCGCTGGATCCCAGAGGATTTTCTGTGTTTGCCACCAATTCTTCCAACGAAGAGGAGCGGATGAGGCCGTTTTTATGGCGCTACTGGACCAAGATCCCGGCGAAAGGGCGGATCGCGATCTTTGACCGCAGCTGGTACAGTATTGTCCAGAGAGACCGGTTTGACTGTCCTGATGAGAACCTGGATCTGGAGGGCGCTTTCCAGGATATTCTGTCTTTTGAAAAGCAGTTGAGCGATGACGGCACAGTGATCATCAAGCTGTTTCTCCACATTTCCAAGGAAGAGCAGAAGAAGCGTTTCAAGAAGCTGGACAATTCCAAGGAGACGTCCTGGAGGGTGAACAAGCAGGACTGGAAGCGGAACAAAGAGTATGACAGCTACTTAAAGATCAATGAGGAGATGCTGGAGAAGACGGATACCGAGTACGCCCCATGGACCATTATCGAGTCCACGGACAAAGACTACGGCGCGATGAAGATCCTGACCACTGTGGCGGACCGTCTGGCTTTGGCCTTGGAGAATAAGAGAGCGGCACGAAAGGAATCAGAGAAGAAGCAGAACCAGGCTTCTGCCAAACGGTTCCAGAACGGGGTGCTGTCAGGCATTGATCTGTCAAAGAGCCTGACCAAGGAGCAGTACAAAAAGGAGCTTGACGGGCTGCAGAAGCGCCTGGAGAATCTGCACAATGAGCTTTACCGGCTGCGGATCCCCGTGGTTCTGGGCTTTGAGGGCTGGGACGCGGGCGGAAAGGGAGGGGCTATTAAGCGCCTGACAAGCCATCTGGACCCCAGGGGCTATCAGGTGAATCCCACGGCTTCGCCCAATGACATAGAGAAGGTGCATCACTACCTGTGGCGGTTCTGGAACAACATGCCAAAGGCCGGCCACATCGCCATTTTTGACCGGACTTGGTATGGCCGGGTCATGGTGGAGAGGATTGAGGGCTTTTGTAGTGAGGCGGAGTGGAAGAGAGCTTACCAGGAGATCAATGAGATGGAGTCCCACATGGCCAACTACGGCGCGGTGGTGCTGAAATTCTGGCTTCATATTGACAAGGACGAGCAGGAGAGGCGTTTTAAGGAGCGTATGGAGAATCCGGCAAAGCAGTGGAAGATCACGGATGAGGACTGGAGAAACCGGGAAAAATGGGATCTCTATGAGCAGGCGGTGGACGAGATGCTGGTGCGCACTTCCACTACCTACGCGCCCTGGATCGTGGTGGAGGGCAACTCCAAGTACTATGCCAGGGTGAAGGTTCTTCGGACAGTTGTGGAAGCCCTGGAGGCTAAGATAAAAGAAGTGAAGAAACAGCAAAAACATGAAAGGTTCAAAAGACAGGAGGAGACGGACAGATGAGTCAGGATGCGGTGGCCATGTTTGACATGAAAGTAAACCATGTGGGGATCAACGCGGACAGCGGGGAGCAGGCGGCTGCCTGGGCGGCGGATTTTCTCAGGCTCATGGGAATCCCCACAAAGGATGGGGACCAATCGGTGTGGGCCGGAGACCTGGTGGAGATCATGAAGGGAACCGGCAGAGGCACTGTGGGTCATATCGCCTTTAAGGTCAATGACTGTGACAGGGCAGTGGAATATTTTAAGAGCCTGGGCATGACTCCGGTGGAGGAGACCAGGAAAGTGGTGGATGGAAAGACTGTTTTTATCTATTTCAAGGAAGAGATCGCGGGCTTCGCCATCCACTTGAACCAGGCATAATATGAGCAGGGTATTGATCATCGGCGGTGGCGCGGCTGGCATGGCGGCGGCCATCGCCGCCGCCGGATGTGGACATGAGGTTCATTTATACGAGAAAAATGAAAAGCTGGGGAAAAAGGTCTATATCACAGGCAAGGGCCGGTGCAATGTGACCAACAGCTGTGATACCGAGGAACTGCTGAAACATGTGGTGACCAACTCCCGTTTTTTGTACAGTAGTTTTTACGGATTTGGCAACCAGGATATAATGAACCTTCTGGAGAGAAACGGCTGTCCCTTAAAGACAGAACGGGGCGGCAGGGTGTTTCCGGTGTCAGATAAGTCTTCTGATGTGATCGGCGCGCTGTCCAGGCAGATGAAGGACTTAGGGGTCCGGGTTCATCTGTCTGGCGAGGTCCGGGAACTGATGGTGGATGACGGCGTCTGTCAGGGACTTGTGCTGTACAGGGGAAAGCGGCAGATCTGGGGCGACCAGGTGATCGTGGCTACAGGAGGGTTGTCCTATGAGAGCACCGGGTCCACGGGAGACGGCTACCGGTTTGCCCAGGAGGCAGGACACAAGGTGACAGAGCTTCTTCCCGCCCTGGTTCCTTTTGAGGTTAAGGAGCTGGTGGTGGAGGAGCTCGCGGGCCTGTCCCTGCGAAATGTGGAGGCGGTGATTCTGGACGGGAAAAAGGAGCTGTACCGGGAGTTCGGGGAGCTTCTGTTTACCCATTTCGGAGTCAGCGGGCCGGTGATTTTAAGCGCCAGCAGCTTTGTGACGGCCAGACTTAAGGAGAAACCCCTGACCCTCTCCATTGATCTGAAGCCCGCTCTCAGCCAGGAGCAGTTAGACGCCAGGGTCCGCAGGGATTTTGAGGAGAGTTCCAACAAGCTGTTTAAGAATTCCTTATCCCACCTATACCCGGCGAAACTGATCCCGGTGATCATAGGGAGAAGCGGCATTTCCCCGGAAAAGCGGGTCAATGAGATCACCAGGGAGGAGCGGCAGAGGCTTTTAGACGCGACAAAGCATTTTACCCTGACCCTGACAGGGACCCGGGGCTTTAAAGAGGCCATCATCACCAAGGGAGGCGTCGCGGTGAAGGAGATTAACCCTTCCACCATGGAGTCAAAGCTGGTGAAGAATCTTCGCTTTGCCGGGGAGGTGCTGGATCTGGATGGGGTTACAGGAGGGTTTAACCTGCAGATCGCCTGGTCCACAGGCTGGGCGGCGGGAAGCAGTATCCCCAAATAATGATAAAAGGAGCCACGTAATTTATGACAACATACAATATCGCCATCGACGGTCCGGCGGGAGCTGGAAAGAGCACCATAGCCAGAAAAGCGGCTGCCAGGCTGGGTTTCATCTATGTGGATACGGGGGCCATGTACCGGGCCATGGCCCTGTATTTTCTGAGAAAAGGAATTGACCGGAATAACGAGAAGGCCATTGAAGAGGCCTGCGAGGATATAAGCATTTCTATTCATTATAAAGAGGGGGCTCAGCGGGTGCTGTTAAACGGCGAGGATGTGTCTGGCCTCATAAGGACAGAGGAGGTGAGCCAGATGACATCAGCCATCTCTGTCCATGCCCCTGTGAGAGAAAAGCTTTTAGAGCTGCAGAGGGAGCTGGCAAATACCCGGGACGTGATCATGGATGGCCGGGATATCGGCACCTGTGTGCTGCCCAACGCCCAGACCAAGATCTATCTGACAGCCAGCAGCCATGTGCGGGCTTTAAGGCGCTTTAAAGAGCTGGAGGAAAAGGGGCTAAGGTGTAATCTGGAAGAAATTGAGCATGATATTATAGAGAGGGATTACCGGGATACCCACAGGGCCATAGCTCCCTTAAAGCAGGCAGAGGACGCGGTATACATTGATTCCTCCCAGATGACCATTGACCAGGTGGTGGAGGCTATCCTGGAGGCCGCGGGCCATGGGAATCCCAAGGACGGCAGGTGAGTGTCTTGGAAGTGATTGTCGCGAAGACCGCTGGATTCTGTTTTGGTGTAAAGCGGGCAGTAGATCAGGTCTATAAACAGATCGAACATGGAGCAAAACCCGTGTATACCTTAGGTCCCATCATCCACAATGAAGAGGTGGTGAGGGATTTGGAGGCCAGGGGAGTGAAGGTGTTAAAGGACGAGGAGGACCTAAAACACGTCAGCCAGGGAACCGTGGTCATCCGCTCCCACGGCGTTGGGAGAAGGGTCTATGAGCAGATTGAGGCCAGAGGGCTCTGCCTGGTAGACGCCACCTGTGTCTTTGTGAAGAAGATCCACAGGGCGGTGGAGGAACAGAACCGCCTTGGGAGAAGGGTGATCATCGTCGGCGACAGCGCCCATCCGGAGGTGGAAGGCATCCGGGGCTGGGGGGATGACCGCACTTTGGTGGTAAAAAACGAGGAAGAACTGGAATTTTTGCCGGATTTGACAGGAGAAAGCCTGTGTATTGTGGCCCAGACGACATTTAATTACAATAAATTTAAAGATTTAGTTGAAAAATTTTCGAAAAGGGGTTATGATATACTTGTTTTAAATACGATTTGCAATGCAACACAGGAAAGACAGGTGGAAGCTGAACGTATAGCTTCGCAGGTAGAAGCCATGATTGTTATAGGCGGAAAGAGCAGTTCCAATACCCGCAAACTGTACGAGATATGTCGAAAGGAGTGTAAAAACACCTATTACATTCAAACATTGGGCGATTTTGATCCTGAAAGTGTAGGTTCTGTGCGCAGCGTAGGTATTACAGCAGGGGCATCGACCCCCAAGAATATTATTGAGGAGGTTCATACGAATGTCAGAGCAATTAAATGAGTTTGAACAAATGTTAGAAGAATCGTTAAAAACAATACGTACAGGAGAGATTGTCACTGGTAAGGTCATCGACGTCAAAGAAGATGAAATCGTCTTGAATATTGGCTATAAATCCGACGGCATTATTCCCAGAAACGAATATACCAATGAATCCGGTGTCGATCTCACCACAGTGGTAAAGGTGGGGGATGAGATGGAAGCGAAGGTTGTTAAGGTTAATGACGGTGAGGGCCAGGTCGCTCTCTCCTACAAGAGACTGGCTGCTGACAGAGGTAACCGAAGATTAGAAGAGGCGTTCAACAACCAGGAAGTGCTGACCGCGAAGGTAGCCCAGGTTCTGGATGGCGGCTTAAGCGTTGTGGTGGAGGAATCCAGAGTGTTCATCCCCGCGAGCCTGGTATCGGATTCCTTTGAGAGGGATTTGTCCAAGTACGCGGGTCAGGATATCGAATTTGTCATCACGGAGTTCAATCCCCGCAGAAGAAGGATCATCGGCGACCGCAAGCAGCTGATGGTGGCCAGAAAAGCGGAGATGCAGAAGGCATTGTTCGAGAGGATCCAGGTAGGCGATCGGGTGGAGGGCGTTGTGAAGAATGTAACAGAGTTCGGCGCGTTCATCGACCTTGGCGGCGCGGACGGCCTGCTGCATATCTCCGAGATGTCCTGGGGACGTGTGGAGAACCCGAAGAAAGTATTCAAGACAGGGGAGACCCTGACTACCATGATCAAAGATATCAACGGCGAGAAGATTGCCCTGAGCCTTAAATTCCCGGAGGCCAATCCCTGGGCTGACGCTGCCTCCAAGTACGCGGCAGGCAATGTGGTAGTGGGCAGAGTGGCGCGTATGACGGATTTCGGCGCGTTTGTAGAGTTGGAGCCAGGCGTGGATGCTCTGCTCCATGTGTCTCAGATCTCCAGGGAGCATGTGGAGAAGCCCTCCGATGTTCTCTCCATCGGCCAGGAGATTGAGGCCAGGATCGTTGACTTCAACGAGGAGGGCAGAAAGATCAGCCTGAGCATGAAGGCTCTTCAGAACCAGCCGGCTGCTGACGCTGACGTTGCCGACGTAGATATTGACGCCATGTCAGCGGAAGAGTAGATCAGAAGACCTTAAGAGAAAGCAATAGACAGTGCCAAAAGAGATAAATAGGAAGACGCGTTGTGCCTGTACACAGAAGCAGATTCTTATTTATCTTTTTTGGATAGAATGATCGGGGCGGTTCCGGGGCATCTGAACTGCCCCGGACAATCCCCACACGGAGAGAGGACATGGAACTGAATACAATCGTAGTAGACAACTCCCCGGAATTAAAACAGCGCCTGGTGACCATCCTGTCAGGCATGGAGGGTATCCAGGTCCGGGAAAGCTTTGATGATGCCGTGGCTGCCATGCAGTATATTGAGGAGAATCAGGTGGATCTGGTATTCTCTGACGTGGTGATGCCTGAGATCAGCGGCATTACCCTGGCTTCCATGATCTATGACCTGCCCCGGCATCCGGAGGTGATCCTCCTGTCCGGAATCCCTGGCTTTTCCCTGGAAGCATGGAAGATTCGGGCCTTTGGATTCATCATCAAGCCCTATACCAGGGCCCAGATCGCTGACATGATTAAGAAATACCGCCAGGCGGTAAAGGATGGATTGCTGGAGAGAGACATCGTTTTTCAGGGAGAGAGATAACCCATCTGTACACAAACAGCCCATGAGGGCTGTTTTTTTCATGTGCACGGGGCGGGTAATTGGATATTGTAAATTTTTTATAATATGTGATTGACAAATAATATTATATAGAATATAATATAGAAAAAGAAACAATATTATAAATCTAAACGGAAGAGATAAGGAGCGAAACCATGGTATTTAATACAGGCGCGGCCCTGTTGGACGCGATCGTGCTGGCTGTGGTGTCTAAGGAAACCAGAGGCACTTACGGCTACAAGATCACGCAGGATGTGAGAGGGGCCATTGAGGTTTCAGAGTCAACTCTTTATCCGGTTCTCAGAAGGCTGTTGAAGGAAGAGTGCCTGGCTGTGTATGATCTGGCCATAGATGGCAGGAACCGGAGATATTATCAGATCACGGAAAAGGGACGGACACAGTTGAACCTGTACAGAAGCGAGTGGGCCATCTATTCTGGAAAAATCTCACGAATATTGGAGGAGCTGATTGATGAACAGGGATGAATTTATGGAACAGCTGGAATATCTGCTGTCTGATATTCCCGAGGAGGAGAAGGAGGACGCCCTGGCCTACTACAGGGATTATCTGGAGGAGGCCGGTGAGGGCGCGGGGGAAGCCATCCGGGAGTTTGGCAGCCCGGAGAGGATCGCTTCCATTATCCGGTCCGACCTGGCGGGGAATCTGGAGGAAGGAGGCCAGTTCACAGACAGGGGGTATGATGACGAGCGTTTTCGGGATCCTAACTATCAGGTGAGCAAGCGTCTGGATTTGCCGGAGGCCCGGGAAGACCAGGGGGGGTCCCAAGGGTCGGGGAAGACCGGCAGCGGCGCGGGGAAGCCGCCCTATACCAGCGGTCTGCTGAAAGCGGTACTGTGGATTATTCTGATTATTGTGGCAGCGCCCATGCTGCTGGGAGCCGGAGGTGTGGCTATGGGCATAGCCATCGCGGTCCTGTGTCTTCTGGTGGGAGTCATCGCTCTGGTGGGAGTGCTGACCCTGACGTTTCTCCTGGGCGGACTGGCCCTGTGCGTTCTGGGCATTGTCTCCATGACAGGCTGGATCCCGGGAGGGCTTCTGGTGCTGGGAGTGGGAGTCGCGGGGATCGGGCTGGGGATCATCGGCCTGCTGCTTTCCATCTTATTTTACGGAAGGTTTCTGCCATGGCTGATCCGAGGCCTCATAGACCTGATCAGCCGACCTATCCATAGGAGAAAGAAGGCAAACCTGTAGCGTTTTTTTAGATGCCTTCTGACGACATGCCGTCAAACCGAAGGTGAGAGGGCGCTGCCCGGAAAAGGGAGGAAGGCAAACCTGCAGCATGATAGAGAGGAAGGAGGATAATTCATGAAGGGTTGGATAAAGGGAATGCTGATCGTATCAGCCATATGCGTCATAACAGGGGCTGTGCTGGGAGGCGCGGCCTGGGCCATGGGAGGAAGGCTTTCTTATTTTTACGAGCGAAAACCGGTTCATGGCACCAGGGACAACACCGTTGAAGTACCGGTGTCCGAGAAAAAAGAGCCGGAGACCAGAAGGACAGAAAGTGAAAATGGGCTCCGGGCAGGGACCGGGGAGAATCAAACGCCGGAGACTGCCGCGGAGACTCTATATCAGCAGGAGAGCGGCACCGCGGAGGCGGTTTCCGGCAGCGGGAAGGCGGAATATGAGGGAAGGCTGATATCGGAGCTGGAGATCAACGTGGAAGGGGCAAAGGTGGAACTGACCGCGGACCCGTCTTCTGACAAGATACAGGTATTTTGTGACGATGAGAACTACCGCTGTATTCAGGAGACCGACGAGGACACTCTCAAGCTCCATATCCGTATGAGGAAAAACATTGATCAGTCCCTTTTTGAAACGTGGGAGGAAACCGCGGCACAGATCATAATCCCGGCAGATGTGCTGTTTGACGAAGTGGAGCTTGAAATCGCTGGAGGGGTCCTTACCGCTGACTGGATCAACGCGAATAAACTGTCTTTGGAGGTTCAGGGAGGCAAGCTGGAGGTACTCTCAGGCAGTGTTGGAGACCTTAGCGGTGAATGTCAGGCCGGTGAACTGATCTATGAGGGGCAGGCCTGGTGGAAGGTTGACGGTGAATGTCAGGCCGGGGCTATCCGGTATTTTATAGAAGGCAGGGAAGAAGATTTTAACTACGAGATCGACACTGCTGTTGGGAGGATCGCGATCGGCGGCACTGAGATCAAAGATCTGATAAAAGAGACGGTTATTAACAATCCGGGAGCCACCAAACGGGCGGAGCTGGATTGCGAGGCCGGGGCCATTGATATGGATTTTTACCAACCATGAAAGGGGAATGAATATGGATTTTGGAAAGAAACTGTACAGATCAGGCACCAGCCGCATGCTCTGCGGCGTCTGTGGAGGGATTGGGGAGTTTTTAAACGTGGATCCCACCCTCATAAGGCTTGTGTGGGCCATCTTTGCCTGCACTGGAGGCGGGATCCTGGCATACTTTATAGCTGCCATCATTATTCCTTCAGAGACCATGGTATAGAAGGAAAGAATCCCCTGGGATTTCAAATGGTTTGACAGCCGCGAATAGACATGAAAGAAACGGGTATACTCTTAGGGAATTGAAGAAAGGAGTGTACCCGTTTATTATGCCTAAAAAGAAGAATGAAAAACCTTTTGATCCGGCAAGCCTGAAAACGCCGGAGGATCTGCTGAAATTTGAGATTGCCACGGAGCTGGGGCTCAGTGATAAAGTCATGGAGCAGGGATGGCGGAGCCTGACAGCCAAGGAGAGCGGCAGGATCGGCGGCCTTATGACTAAGAGGAAAAGGGAGCTGAAGCAGGAAGCCTTAAAAGACACATTATAGGAAAAACTGTGAACCTGACCCTGAAAGATACGTTGCGGGATGAGGGAAGATGAAATATAATAGATGATAGCAAGGGGGTGATGGGCTGATGAGGCAGCTGAGAAACGGCTACACCACAGGGACATGCGCGGCGGCGGCGGCGACAGCCGCTGCCTGGTACGCCTTTACCGGTCAGGAGAGGGGAAAGATCCTGGCAGAGCTTCCGGGAGGGGGCCAGGCGCGGCTGAGGGCGGTCAGGGCCCGGTCCGCTGACGGCCCGGACTGGTTCTCTGTTAAAAAGGACGCTGGAGACGACCCGGATGTGACAGACGGGGTTCTGGTCTACGGGGCAGTGGAGAGGCTTGGGGCTCAGGGAGGAAAGCCTGTGCCGGACGGCGGAAAAGAGTCTGGTCCTCCCTGGTATTCTTCCGAAGAATACCCTTTTTTATTTCTCACAGGAGGCCCGGGTATCGGGGTGGTCACCAGAAAGGGCCTTGCCTGTCCGGTGGGATACTATGCCATCAACCCCACACCCAGGGAGATGATTTTTAAACAGGTGGGGCAGCTGTACCAGGAACTGGATATGGAGGGGGAATATTTGATCCGCGTAAAGATCCCCCAGGGGGAGGAGCTGGCGGACAAAACCTTTAATCCCAGGCTTGGAATCCAGGGCGGGATCTCGGTGCTGGGTACCAGCGGGATCGTCAGGCCTATGAGTGAGCAGGCCCTGAAGGATACCATCCGCCTGGAGATCCATATGAGAGCGGCGGAGAACCGGGATTCCCTGATCCTGATCCCCGGCAATTACGGGGAACGTTTTTTAAAGGACACCCTGGGGATCTCCCCGGAGCAGGCGGTGCGGTGCTCTAATTTTGTGGCAGACGCTATCCGCGCGGCAGCGGAGGAGGGCATGAAGAGAATCCTGTTCATAGGCCATGTGGGGAAGCTGGTGAAGGTGGCGGGAGGAGCCGAAAACACCCACTCCCGGTACGGGGACAGGCGGATGGAGATCCTGGCCGAGAGTCTGGAGCGGACAGGGGCCGGCGGCGTATGGCAGGCAGAGATGAAGAAAAAGATTCTGGAGTGCGTCACAACGGAGGAGGCTTTAGAGTATCTCACCAGCCAGGGGATACGGGACATTGTGATGAAAGACATTACCATGAGGATCTGGCGGCAGATGAAGCGGTGGGTCGGAGGAAGAGCTGACATTCAGGTGCTGACATTTTCCACCATTTACGGTATACTGGGCATGAGCGGCCTTTGCGGGCCAGTCATCAAAGAATGGAGAGAGAGACGGATATGAGAGGAAAATTATACGGGGTGGGAGTGGGGCCGGGAGATCCGGAGGACATGACCTTAAAGGCGGTGAGGATTCTAAGGCAGTGTCCGGTGATCGCGATCCCTAAAAAGACGCCGGACCTGTGCGTTTCCTATGACACAGCCGTTAAGGCGGTGCCCGAACTGGTACATAAAGAACTGGTGTGCGTTGATGTGCCCATGACAAAGGACAGAGATCAGAGGGAACGCCCCTATGAGGAGGGGGCCAGGCAGATCGTGGACCGGCTTTCCAAGGGGCAGGATGTGGCTCTCCTCACCATAGGAGACTCCACGATTTACGCCAGCGACATGTATCTGATCAGGCTGGTGAAAGCCATGGGCTATGAGGTGGAGATGGTAAACGGGGTTCCGTCTTTCTGCGCCGCTGCCGCGAGGCTTAAGATCTCTCTTGGAGAGAGGGAGGAGCAGATCCATATCCTGCCGGGATCCTACCAGGTGGAGGAAGGGCTGAGGCTTCCCGGAGTAAAGATTCTGATGAAGACAGGAAGGTCCTATGAAAAGGTGAAGGAGCTTTTAAAAGCAGGAGAGTATGAGGTGAAGATGGCGGAAAACTGCGGCATGGCCGGGGAGAAGGTTTACGGTTCTTTAGAGGAGATGCCTTCAAAGGCGGGATATTACTCCCTGATGATCGTCAGGGACAGGAAGACAGGGAGGGAACCATAGATGGTTTATTTTGTAGGAGCCGGACCGGGAGCGCCTGACCTGATTACGGTCAGGGGACAAAAATGGATCCGTCAGGCGGATGTGGTGATCTACGCTGGTTCCCTGGTGAACCCGGAATTGCTCAGAGAGACGAAGGAAGGCTGTCAGGTCTATGACAGCGCCAGGATGACCTTAGAGCAGGTGGCGGAGGTGATCCTTGAGGCGGAGCACAAGGGAAAGACCACGGTCAGGCTTCACACCGGAGACCCCTGTCTCTACGGGGCCATCCGGGAGCAGATGGATATCCTGGATCAGGAGAACATTGCCTATGAGGTGTGTCCGGGAGTCAGTTCCTTTTGCGCCGCTGCCGCTGCCCTGGATATGGAGTACACCCTTCCCGGGGTGTCCCAAAGCGTGGTGATCACCCGGATGGCAGGCAGGACGCCGGTGCCGGACCGGGAGTCCATCGCCGCCTTTGCCGCCCACAAGGCAACAATGGTTATTTTTTTAAGCGCCGGGATGCTCCATAATCTGTCCAGAGAGCTGATAAAAGGCGGCTATGAGCCAGATACCCCCGCCGCCATTGTCTACAAGGCCAGCTGGCCGGAGGAGAAGACCGTGGTCTGTACGGTGGACACCCTGGCTGAGAGGGCGCGGGAGAACGGGATCACAAAGACCGCGCTGATCCTTGTAGGCCAGGGGGTAAGCCAGAAAAGCTATGACCGCTCCAGGCTTTACCACCCGGATTTTACAACCGGGTACCGGGAAGGAACGGACACAAAATAAGATTTCGAGCCGGAAAACAGGCTGGGAAAGTGAGGCAGGGTGGAGGACAAGAAACTTAAAGTGGCGCTGGTCAGCTTTACCGACAGAGGAGGAAGGCTGAACCAGCGTCTGGCCAAAGAGCTGGAAAGGAAGGGCTATGTGTGCGCGGGCTATGAAAAACGGAGCCGCCAAAAGGACAGGCCGGACATGGGTCAGGGGCTTTTGGCGGTGGAGGAATCCGTCAGCCAGTGGGCAGGACGCCGTTTTATGGATGCGGACCATATCGTTTTCGTAGGCGCCATGGGAATCGCGGTAAGATCCATTGCCCCGTGGATAGGGGATAAGTGGACAGACCCTTCGGTGGCGGTGATCGACGAGGCGGGGAGGTTTGTGATCTCCGTGTTGTCAGGACATGCCGGGGGAGGCAATGACCTTGCGGCAGAGGCGGCCGGGATTTTAGGGGCGGTCCCGGTGATCACCACGGCCACGGACATCAACCAGCTGTTCGCGGTGGATGTGTTCGCGGTGAAAAACGCTCTCTGGGTTACGGACAAGGCCCTGGCCCGGGAAATTTCCGGGGAGGTTCTGTCAGGAGGAAAAGTGGGAGTGTTCAGCGACTATCCCCTGGAGGGGCCCCGGCCCGGTGAGCTGACCTGGGAAAAGAGGCAGAAAAGGAATTTCTGGGTCACGAGACGGAGGGGAAGCTGCCCGTGGAAGGGGCCGGAGGAAGGAGTTTTAAAGCTGGTTCCAAAGGTGGTTCATGTGGGCATAGGGTGCCGGAAGGATACGCCGGAAGGGGTCTTGGAGGAAGCTCTCTTTCAGGCTCTTGAGCGGTGGGACTGTGTTTTGGAATCAGTGGTAGCCATCGCCACCATTGACTTAAAGAAACAGGAACCAGGGCTTTTAGGGCTGGCCAGAGGGCTGGGAACCTGTTTTCGAACTTATAAGGCCAGAGAGCTGGCAGAGGTGGAAGGTGAATTTCAGGAATCCTCTTTTGTGGCCCAGGTCACGGGAATCGGAAATGTGTGTGAGAGGGCGGCGTTAAAGAGCGCGGGGGAAAACGGGGCCAGGGGAAAGCGGATCTGTGGAAAACAGGTGATTTCCGGTGTGACCATTGCCCTGGCGGAAGAGACATGGAAAGGAACATTATAGCAGATGAGAGAATACATAGAAAAAAGCCAGGACCTTGACCCCAAGGAGTCCGGGAAGGTTTTGTATGTGGTGGGGATCGGGCCCGGAGAGTACGGGCAGCTGACCATGAAGGCGGCGGCAGCCCTGAGCGGGAGCCAGATCATTGTGGGCTACACGGTGTACACGGACCTGGCGCGGGAACATTTTCCGGACAAGGAATATCTGTCCACACCCATGACAAAGGAGGTGGACCGGTGTTGCCTGGCTTTTGAGAAGGCCGGGGAGGGCCGCCGGGTGTCCTTGGTGTGCGGCGGAGATCCGGGAATCTACGGGATGGCGGGGCTGGTCCTGGAGCTCGCGCCCAGGTACCCTCAGGTTTCGGTGGAGATCATCCCCGGGGTCACCGCGGCAAGTGCCGGGGCCGCGGTGCTGGGAGCCCCCATATGCCATGATTTCGCGGTGATCAGCTTAAGCGACCGGCTGACCTCAAGGGAGCTGATCGAAAAAAGGCTTTCCTGCGCCGCCATGTCGGACATGGTGATCTGCCTGTACAATCCGTCCAGCAGGAGCCGAAAGGATTATTTAAGCTGGGCTTGTGAGGTGGTGGGGAGATACCGGAAACCAGAGACCGTCTGCGGCCTGGTGAGGAACATCGCGAGGCAGGGGCAGGAGGCGAGGATCACCAGTCTTAAGGAGCTGGCCCTGATCCAGGCGGACATGTTCACCACGGTTTACATAGGAAACTCCCAGACCGGGGCGGATCACGGAAGGATGATTACTCCCAGAGGATACCGGTATGTATAAAGTCATCTTGTTCGGCGGCACCACCGAGGGAAGGAAGCTCGCGGATTATTGTGACCGGCATCAGATCAGCGCCCTGGTCTGCGTGGCGTCGGACTATGGGGCAGAGCTGGTAAAGGAAAATCTGTATGTCAAAGTCCGTCCAGGAGCCATGGAGGAGCAGGACATGGAGGAGCTGTTCCGCAGGGAAAAACCGGAACTGGTCATAGACAGCACCCACCCTTACGCTGCCGCGGTGACAGAGAATATCCGGCAGGCCTGCGGGGCGGTGGAGATCCCCCGGATTCGGATAACCAGGGACAGCCAAGAGGAGAAGGGGCGGGGGGAGACCGTGTGGGTGGAAAATGCCGGTGAGGCCGCGGACTATCTGTCAGAGAGGCCGGGCCGGGTCCTGTTTACCACAGGCACCAAAGATCTGCCCTGCTTCTCTCACATGGCTGGCTTCGCCCGGCGGGCTTACGCGCGGGTCCTGCCTGACGAGAAGGCCCTGTCCCTGTGCAGAAGCTTAGGACTGAAAGGGGGACAGATCATAGCCATGCAGGGTCCCTTTTCCTTTGAGCTGAACCTGGCCATCCTAAACATGACAAAAGCCAGCTACCTGGTGACAAAGGAATCCGGCGCGGCGGGAGGATTTGCGGAAAAGCTGGAGGCCGCCAGGGCCGCGGGCGTCCGGACCGTGGTCATCGGAAGACCGAAAAAGGAGGACGGCGTCACTTTAAAGCAGGCCATGAAGCTTCTCAAAGGTTTTGGGGGCAGCGGCAGGCGAAAAGTGTTCCTGGCAGGTATCGGCATGGGAGGACCGGGGCAGCTGACCCAGGAGGTGATCTCCTGTATTGCCGGAGCGGATGGAGTCGCCGGTGCCAGACGGATGGTGGAAAGCGCGGCAGAGCTGTGCCAAGGGAAGGAAATCAAAACCGCCTACAAGCCAGACGAGATCTTGCGGTGGTTGGAGGAGAACCCGGAGCTGGAACAGGTGGCGGTGCTTTACTCCGGCGACCCGGGATTTTACAGCGGGGCCGGAGCCATGGCGGAATTGCTGAGAAAGCACCCAGAGAACTACGAGACCGTGATCCTGCCGGGAGTTTCCTCAGTGGCTTTTTTCTGCGCCAGGCTGGGGATGAGCTGGGAAGACATATGTCTTGAAAGCCTTCACGGACGGCAGCCGGACCTGGAAAAACGGCTGAAGGACCATAAGAAGATTTTTTTGCTTATGGGTGGAAAGAATTCCGTGAGTGAACTGTGTGGGTGGCTTGTGAGCCGGGGGCGAGGCCGTATTCAGGTGTCAGTGGGCGAGTCCCTCTCCTATCCGGAGGAGAGAATCGTTGTGAAGACGGCAGAAGAAATGGAGAACCAGGAATTTCATGGGCTCTGCGCTGTTCTTCTGGAAGACACCTTGTGACCTTGCCGCGGGAGAAAGGAAATGTTATGAGAGATGAATGGTTTATCCGGGGAAAGGTTCCCATGACAAAAAGCGAGGTCCGGGCCGTGTCCATTTCCAAACTGGAGCTGAAGCCTGACAGCGTCCTCTATGACATTGGCGCTGGAACCGGTTCCCTGTCGGTGGAGGCGGCTCTGGGGATGCCGGCGGGGCAGGTCTTTGCCATTGAACACAAGGACGACGCGGTGGAGCTGATCCGCCAGAACAGGGAAAAGTTCAGGGCTGACAATGTGACAGTGGTTCATGGCCACGCCCCGGAGGCGCTTTTGGGCCTTCCCCCGGCCACCCACTGCTTTCTGGGAGGAACAGGAGGGAAGATGGAGGAGATTCTGGCTGTCCTTTTCAAACAAAACCATGCCATGCGGATCGTGGCGAACATCATTGCCCTGGAAAGCCTGTCCGGGATCCTGGAACTGGTAAAAAACATGGATATTCCGGCAGAGGTGGTGTCTGTGCAGGTGGCAAAGGCGGAGAGGGCAGGAAACTGCCATCTGATGAAGGGGCAGAACCCGGTGTATGTGATATCCATGGGAGGGGAGACGACATGAAGCTGGAAAACAGGATCGAGCAGATCCATCCCATATCAGAGGAGGCCATGGAGCGGGCCAGAGAGAGGTGGAGCCATGTGGCAAAGCCTTTGGGGAGCCTTGGGCTTTTGGAGGACGCTGTGGTGAAAATAGCGGGAATCCAGGGGCAGGAAAAGATCAGGATCAGCAAAAAGGCCCTGGTGATCATGTGCGCGGACAATGGCATAGTGGAAGAGGGGGTGACCCAGACCGGGCAGGAGGTAACCGGGGTGGTTACGGAGAATTTTACAAAGGGCCGGTCCTGTGTCTGCATCATGGCCAGACAGGCGGGAGTCCGGGTAGTGCCGGTGGATATAGGGGTGGCGGGAGAGTTGAAGAACCGGGGCAGCCTCTATCCCCTTGTGGAACGGAAAATTGCCTGGGGAACCAAAAATTTTATGAGAGAGCCAGCCATGACCAGGGAGGAGACACTAAAGGCCATAGAGACCGGGATCCAGATCGCGGAAGATTTAAAGAGGCAGGGATATGACATGCTGGCAGTAGGGGAGATGGGGATCGGCAACACCACCACCAGCGCCGCGACGGCCTCGGTCCTTCTGGGAGAGGACCCAAAGCTTATGACAGGGAGAGGCGCGGGCCTGTCCGATGAAGGTCTGGAGCGGAAAAAGAAGGTGATCCGTCAGGCCCTGGCCTTCCACAGGCCAGATCCCCATGATCCGGTGGATGTGCTGTCCAAAGTAGGAGGCCTTGACCTGGCGGGGCTTGCGGGAATCTGTCTGGGCGGCGCTATTTTCCACATGCCTGTGGTTTTGGACGGCTTCATCACATCCGTGGCCGCTCTGGCCGCCTGTGGTCTGCACAGGGGCGTATCCGGCTGCCTTTTGGCCTCCCATGTGTCCGCGGAACCGGCAGGGCGGCTGGTGCTGGAAAGGCTGGGGCTTAAAGCCCCCATTGACGGCGGGCTGTGCCTGGGAGAGGGAACGGGAGCCATGGCCTTCATGCCCATGATCTCCATGGCCGCGGATATCTATCAGAACATGGGCACGTTTCAGGATATTGACATTAAAGAATATGTTCCTCTTTCCTGATTGGGGCGCGGAAAAGACAGAGGAACAGGAAGATTGGGGTGGGAAAGCTTATGATGTACCTGGTAATCGGAGGAAGCGGAAGCGGAAAATCCGCCTACGCGGAAAAACGGATGATGGAGGAGCCGGATGGCAGCCGGATCTACTTAGCCACCATGAGGCCATGGGATGAAGAGTGCGGGGAGAAGATCCGCAGGCACCGGCAGATGAGGGAAGGGAAGGGATTTCTCACGGTAGAGTGCTATGGAAGGCCGAGAGATCTCCCTATCCCCAGAGGAAGTTCTGTGCTCCTGGAATGTGTGGGAAATCTTCTGACCAATGTGTTTTTTGACCAGAACAGCAATGGGACCGACATGGCCCAGATGATCACGGATGATATCCTGGACTTGCAAAACAGGACAAGAACCCTTATGATTGTAACAAACGATATTTTTTCAGACGGATTGTTTTACGGGGTGGAGACGGAAGCTTACCGGGCAGTCCTGGGACAGGTGAACAAAAACCTGGCCAGGGCGGCGGACCATGTTATCGAGGTGGTCTACGGAATCCCCGTAAACATCAAATAGGTGGAGACAGATGGACATTATGGGTAGCCTGGTCATCGCCTTTTCCATGTATTCCCGGATCCCCATGCCCCGGATCTCCTGGACCCCGGAGCGGATGAAGTATGTCATGTGCTTCTTTCCCCTTATCGGGGCGGTTATGGGGCTGGCTCTGTACGGCTTTGAAAAGGCGGCAGGGGCCCTGGAAATAGGGATGACCGCTTATTGCGCGGGGGGCACGGTACTGCCCCTTCTGATCACAGGAGGGATCCACATGGATGGCTTTCTGGATGTGTCAGATGCCAGGTGTTCCCTGGGAGAACCAGAGAAAAAGCTGGAGATTTTAAAGGATCCCCATATAGGGGCCTTCGCGGTCATCCGCGGGGGGATTTACCTGCTTTTGTATCTCGGCGTGTTCTCGGAGCTGCCGAGAACCAGGATCGCGGTCATGGGGGCTGTCTATGTGATGACCAGGGCCATGAGCGCTCTGGCCCTGGTGACCTTTCCCAAGGCAAAGAAAAACGGTCTGGCCGCTTCTTTTTCAGGCGGGGCGAGAAAGGGGACCGTGATCTTTTCCATGGCAGGATATATAGGCGGCAGTCTTGTATTTCTTGTATGCCATGAGGGCTGGCTCACAGGACTTTTGGTCGGACTTGCGGCCGGGGGCATGTTCTGGCATTATTACCGCGCGGCGGTAAAGGAGTTCGGCGGGATCACGGGGGATCTGGCCGGGTGGTTTCTGCAGAATGGAGAATTGGGACTTATGGCCGCGGCTGTGGCCGCGGGATGGATAGGATAGGATAGGAGGCTGGGAGATGATTTTAGTTGTAGGCGGAGCGTTTCAGGGAAAAAAGGAGTTTGCCAGGGAACTCGCGGCTGAAAAAAAACTCCAGGTGGTAAATTATTTTCATCATCAGATCCAAAAGCTTTTGGAAGACGGTGAGGATGTGCGGGATTATATCCAGAACCTTCTGGAGAAAACACC
This sequence comes from uncultured Lachnospiraceae bacterium, assembly GCA_910588865.1. GTDB lineage: Bacteria > Bacillota > Clostridia > Lachnospirales > Lachnospiraceae > UBA3402. The sequence goes on along the minus strand of CAJUSJ010000018.1, from coordinate 32,747 downwards.
CAATGTTGTTATTGTCATGGATGAGGTGGGAGCGGGTGTGGTGCCTGTGGAGCGGTCGGACAGGGAATACCGGGAGACCATAGGCCTCGCGGGGCAGCTTCTCGCGAAGGAGGCTAGGGAGGTTTACAGGGTGGTCTGCGGCATCGGCGTGAGGATCAAATGATGAGGCGCAGGGCCCTGGTGCTGGCAGCTGGTTTTTTTCTGGATATGGTTCTGGGAGATCCCCACAGCTTTCCCCACCCTGTCCGGTGGCTGGGGACTTTTATTTCCAGGAGAGAGAAGAGTCTGAGGGGGAGGTATCCCAAAACCAAAGGTAAGGAACTGGCGGCAGGAGTTATACTGGCCGCGGAGACGCTGGCAGTGACATTGGCAGGAGCTTTGGGAGTTTTAAAGCTGGCTGGGAGTGTCAGCGGGTCCCTGGGGCTGATGCTGGAGACGGTCATGTGCTACCAGATGCTGGCGGCAAGGTCTCTTGTGGACGAGAGCATGAAGGTGTATGAGGCTCTGGCGGCCGGAGATACAGGGAAGGCAAAGGAGGCTCTGTCCATGATCGTGGGGAGGGATGTGGAAAACCTGTCAGAGGAGGGGATCATCAAGGCAGCGGTGGAAACAGTGGCGGAAAACGCTTCTGACGGGGTCATTGCCCCTCTTTTTTATATGGCTCTGGGAGGCGCGCCCCTTATGTTCCTCTACAAGGCAGTGAACACCATGGATTCCATGGTGGGGTATCAAAATGAGACGTATCTGTACTTTGGCCGGGCCGCGGCTAAACTGGATGATTTAGCCAACCTGATTCCCTCGAGAATAGCGGGGCTTTTGATGGTGGTCTGCGCCAAAGGGGTGGGACTGGATTCAAAAGGAGCGTGGCGGATTTTCCGGAGAGACCGGTATGCCCATAAGAGCCCCAACTCCGCCCAGACAGAAGCGGCCTGCGCGGGGGCGCTGGGAGTAGAGCTGGCGGGCAATGCCAGTTATTTTGGAAAAATCTGTCGCAAACCCACCATCGGAGACCGTATAAGGCCTGTGGAAAATCAGGATATCCCAAGAGCCAACCGTCTTATGTATGCCTCGGCAGGGCTTATGGCGGCTCTGTGCTGGGGGATCTTGTGGGTCTGGTTTTAGGAAAGGAGCATCGGTATGGCAAAGACTCTTATGATCCAGGGCACCATGTCCAACGCGGGAAAGAGCCTGGTGGCAGCCGGAATCCTGCGGATCATGAAGCAGGACGGTTTTCGGGCCGCCCCCTTTAAATCCCAGAACATGGCCCTAAATTCCTATATCACGGAAGAGGGGCTGGAGATGGGAAGGGCCCAGGTGGTCCAGGCTGAGGCGGCAGGGGTCAGGCCCACGGTGGATATGAACCCTATTTTATTAAAGCCCACCACAGATGTGGGTTCCCAGGTCATTGTCCATGGGGTCCACCAAGGCAACATGGGGGCCAGGGAATATTTTGCCCGCAAAAAGGCCTTGATCCCGGAGATCCTTAAGTCCTTTGGCAGGCTGGAAGAACAGTACGACATGATCGTCATAGAGGGGGCGGGCAGCCCGGCGGAGATCAATCTAAAACAAGATGACATTGTCAATATGGGCCTCGCGGCCATGGTGGATGCCCCGGTGCTGCTGGTGGGAGATATTGACCGGGGCGGGGTATTCGCTCAGCTTTACGGCACGGTGATGCTTTTGGAAGAGCAGGAGAGAAAGCGGATCAAGGGGCTGATCATTAACAAATTCCGGGGGGACAAGACCATCCTGGACCCGGGAGTGGCCATGATCGAAGACCTGTGCCAAATCCCGGTAGTGGGCGTCACCCCTTTCCTCAATGTGGATTTGGAGGATGAGGACAGCTTAGGGGTCCACCTGGAGGGCAGCAGGCCCGGAGGTCTGGTGGACATAGCGGTGATCCGGTTTCCCAGGATCTCCAACTTTACGGACTTTCAGGTCTTCCTCGCCATGCCGGAGGTGAGCCTTCGGTATGTGGCAGGCTTAAGGGAGCTGGGGAACCCGGACATGGTGATCCTGCCGGGGACAAAGAACACCATGGACGACCTTTTGTGGATGCGCCGTCAGGGGCTGGAGGCCGCTGTGATCAAACTCGGGGCCAGGGGAGTCCCTGTGTTGGGCATCTGCGGCGGTTATCAGATGATGGGCATGACCCTTCAGGACCCAGGCGGAATAGAAGGAAGAGGGGGTTCTCTGAGAGGAATGGAGCTACTTCCAGCGGATACCTGGTTTGAGGAGGAGAAAACAAAGCTCCAGGTCAAAGGAAGGTTTGGGGCTGTGGATGGAATTCTGTCACCTCTGTCAGGGAAAAGAGTGGAAGGCTACGAGATCCACATGGGAGTCACCCGGCCGAGGGGAGAGGGAGATGGCCTGGTGGATCTGGAAGGGCCTGGGGGGGCCTTAAGGTCTGACGGCATGAGCCGGGGGTGCTGCTATGGAACCTATCTCCACGGCTTCTTTGACGGGGAGGGGGTGGCTTCCCTGACGGTGGAGGCATTGATGAAGGCAAAAGGAATCGAAAAAGGGCCGGGAATTTCTGTGGATTACCAGGCTTACAAAGAACAGCAGTACGATCAACTGGCGGATGAACTGAGAAAACACCTGGACATGTCCAGGATATATGAGATCATGGGGGTGGAGAGATGATGGAGCTGGAACAGATCCTGCCGGAAGATATCGAGAAGAGGAGCTTTGAGATCATTGCCCGGGAGCTTGGGGACCGGACCTTTCCCCCTGAGCAGTTTCCTGTAATCAGGCGGGTTATCCACACTACCGCGGATTTTGACTACGCGGATAACCTGGTGTTTTCGGACAATGGGGTTTATCTGGCCCTAGAAGCTTTAAGAGAAGGTGTGCCCATTGTGACGGACACCAACATGGGAAAAGCGGGAATTAATAAAAATGCTTTAAAAAAATATAAAAATGAAGTATACTGTTTTATGTCAGACCCGGATGTGGCCAGAAAGGCTAAGGAAGAGGGTACCACCCGGGCCTGGGCCAGCATGGACAAGGCGGCGGCTCTTGGAAGAGACTGCGTCTTTGCCATCGGCAATGCCCCAACAGCCCTCATCCGGCTTTATGAGCTGACCATGAGGGGGATTTTGAATCCCCGCCTGATCATCGGGGTTCCAGTGGGGTTTGTCAATGTGATTCAGGCCAAAGAACGGATCATGACCATGGATGTGCCCTGGATCGTGGGAAAAGGCCGCAAGGGAGGCAGCAATGTGGCAGCCTCTATCTGCAACGCTCTGCTTTACCAGTTAAAAGACGACGAGAAATAACACAACAGAAAGGATTTACCATATGATCACCTTTGAGCGCACCGCTGTAATGAATCTGGAAAACGCCATGCGGGGGGCCAGGAATCCGATGAACAGCTGGTCCCGCGTGGACAGCGAGTATGATGAAGACGGCAATTACCGCCTTGGCCCCAATGACCTTGACCTGGCTATGAGGCTGAGAGGGGCGGGCAGTGACCATAGAAAATTTATGCGGCAGATCTTTGTGTCCGTGGACATCACGGCACCTATTTACTGGTGGAAGGAATACGATACCTACAAGGTGGCCACGGTGGCCAACTCCACCAGCACCATGCACAAGATCCACGCGAAGCCATTTGAGCTTCATGATTTCAGCCATGACCATCTGACCGGCAGCGGTCTTAAGGTCCTTGAGAACCTGATCGGAGAGTTGGAAAAGATCCGCCTCCGCTACCAGGAGGGAAAGCGGAAAGAGGACTGGTATGACATGATCCAGCTGCTGCCCTCAAGCTACAACCAGATGCGCACCTGTACCTTGAACTATGAGACCCTGGTAAACATCTGCCATGCCAGAAAGAACCACAAGCTGGAGGAGTGGAAAAGCTTTTGCGGCTGGGCCGAGGGACTTCCCTATGGCAAGGAGCTGATAGTGGGGGAGGTTTCCGCGTGAACATGATCGTGGCAGTTGACAGACATTGGGGTATCGGAAAAAACGGTAAGCTGCTGGTGAGCATTCCGGAGGATCAGCGGCTGTTCAGGGAAGAGACCATGGGAAAAGTGGTGATCATGGGTCGGAAGACCGTAGAGAGCCTTCCCGGGGGAAAACCTCTCTACGGCAGGACTACCATGGTGCTGTCGAGAGACCCGGGATACAAGGTAAAAGGAGCACAGTGTTTTTCAGACCCAGAGGCGCTTCTAAAGGCCCTGCCGCCGGTACCGTCACAGGATGTGTTCGTAGCGGGGGGCGAGGAGATCTACAGGTTATTTCTTCCCCGCTGCGACACAGCCCATGTAACCTATATTGATTACGCCTATGAGGCAGACGCCCATTTTCCAGATCTGGACAAGGATCCGGAGTGGGTTATGGACATGGAGACAGAGGAGGCAACCTATTTTGACCTCTGCTACTGTTTCCGCAGATATACAAGATCTTAAAAGGCCGGGGGGAGAGAGGAACGTACAGGCAGACATTAAGGAGATAGATAACCCATGGAAAAGAGATGGAGAACGTACAGAGCCGGGGTCCGGCGGGCCGCGGTTCTTGCCCTGGCGGGAACCCTCCTGTGGAGGCCGCCTTTTCCCGCGTTCGCCACATCCAAGGCGGAGAGGGAAAAGAAGGAAGCCCAGCGAGGGCTTGACGAGGCCAATCAGAAGGCGGAAGAGGCCCGGGAGAAGATGAACAGCGCCCAGTCAGAGGTGGCCGCGCTGTCAGACGACTTAGCCGCGCTGATCGCGGACATTACCCTTCTGGAGGCGGATATTGAATATAAAAATGAGCAGATCCGCCAGGCTCAGAGCGAGTATGACGCCGCGAAGACAAGAGAAGAGGAACAATACGAGTCCATGAAGAAGCGGATCAAGTACATGTATGAGAAGGGGGACACGGAATATCTGGACATCCTTCTTCAGGTAAAAAGCATGACCGAGCTTCTGAACAAAAGCGAGTACATAGAGGCCCTTTATACATATGACCGGGAGAAATTAAATGAATTCCAGGACACAAAGCTGGCGGTAAAGCAGTATAAAGGCCAGCTGGAGACAGAGAAGGCGGAGATGGAGGGCATGCAGCTGGAATACGCGGACCAGCAGGCCCAGCTGGAGACCACTATAGCCCAGAAGCGGAAAGAGATCGCTAACTTTGACGAGCAGCTGGCCTCCGCGAAGGAGGCCGCCGCCGCGTACACCGCCGCCATCGCTAAGAAGAATGAGGAGATCCGCCAGGCGGAGGCTGAGGCCAGGAGACGGGCGGAAGCCCAAAGACAGGCAGAAGCCCAGAGGCTGGCGGCAGCCCAGCGCCAGCAGGCGGAGGAAGCCAGCCGGGCGGCGGCCCAGGCCAGCGCGGCCGCGGCGGAGAGCTTAGGAGCGGCCTCCGCCATGCTCGCGGATAATCAGGGGGGAGGCATTTCCGGCAATCAGGCCCCCACAGCCGGGGCCTCCAACGTCACCGAAGCGCCTCCCCTGGCGGTTCAGCCGGAAACAAAAGCCGGAGCCCCCGGCCCGGGGGCGTCCCAGGCTCCCGCGACCACCGCGGCGGAGACAAAGCCAGTCCTTACCAGCGCGTCCTCCAAGGGGCAGGACGTGGTTAACTTTGCCATGCAGTTCATAGGCTGCCCCTATGTGTACGGCGGTACCAGCCTGACCAATGGGGCTGACTGTTCCGGGTTTGTGCAGAGCGTTTACAAGAATTTCGGGGTATCTCTTCCCAGAAGCTCTTCTCAACAGAGGTCAGCGGGGACAGCGGTAGATTACGCCAACGCCCAGCCGGGAGATATTATCTGCTATTCGGGCCATGTGGGCATCTATATCGGAAACGGCCAGATCGTCCACGCCAGCTCCCCGTCCACGGGAATCAAGGTGGGAAATGCCACTTACCGAAGTATTTTGAGTGTTCGGAGAATTTTTAATTAAAATTCAGGAGAAAATTTATGCAAAAGGCCATGACTACAGAAGCAAAATATAAACAGATGATAGACACTCCGGTGAGGACGCTTATCCCCAGGCTGGCCGTGCCCACTATCATCAGCATGCTGGTGACCTCGATCTACAACATGGCTGACACCTTTTTTGTGAGCCAGATCGGCACCAGCGCTTCCGGCGCGGTGGGGATCATGTTCTCCGCCATGGCCATGATACAGGCCATCGGCTTTACCCTGGGCATGGGGAGCGGAAACTATATTTCCAGATCCCTGGGAAACCGGGATGAGGACACAGCGTCCCGCTCGGCGGCCACAGCCTTTTTTACGGCAGCCATCATAGGCGGTTTCATAGCTGTCTTCGGCACCCTGTTTTCCAGGCCCCTGGTATATCTTCTGGGGGCCACGGACACCATCGCGCCCTATGCCCAGGATTACGCCAGATATATTCTTATAGCCGCGCCCTTTATGCTGACGTCTTTTGTCATGAACAACATCCTGCGGGCCCAGGGCAATGCCATGTTCGCCATGGTGGGCATCACAACAGGAGGTATCCTCAATATGTTTCTGGACCCTCTTTTAATCTTTGTGTTCCAGATGGGAATTTCCGGCGCGGCCATAGCCACAATGGCCAGTCAGATGGTCAGCTTCTGCATCCTGCTGTACCAGTGCGATGTGCAGAAAAGCTGCATCAGCATCCGGATCAGCAGATTCACCCCCACCTGGAGCATGTACGGGGAGATCCTCCACGCGGGACTTCCCTCTTTCTGCCGCCAGGGACTGGCAAGCATTGCCACGGTGGTGCTGAATTTCGCCGCGGGACCTTACGGGGATGCGGCCATCGCGGCCATGTCCATTGTGTCCAGGTTTATGATGTTTGTGAACTCCAGCCTCATCGGCTTTGGCCAGGGCTTCCAGCCAGTGTGCGGCTTTAACTTTGGGGCAAAGAGATATGACAGGGTCCTGGAGGCGTACTGGTTCTGTGTAAAAGTGGCGGTGATCATGCTGACCTGCTTTGGCGCGGCGGCGTTTCTGTTGAGCAACTCCATCATCACCGTATTCCGCCGGGAAGACCCGGAGGTCATCCGCGTGGGCACTCTGGCCCTTCGTCTGCAGCTTCTGACCATGCCGTTCCAGGCATGGGTGATCATGGTCAATATGCTGACCCAGTCCATTGGCTACGGTTTTAGGGCTTCCCTGGTGGCCATGGGAAGACAGGGACTGTTCCTGATCCCCTCGCTGCTGATCTTTCCCCGTGTTTTGGGGCTTTTGGGGCTGCAGATCAGCCAGCCGGTGGCGGATATGCTTACATTCGTTTTGGCCACAGCCATTGTCACAGGAGTCTTAAAGGAACTGAAGGCGCTGCGGGAAGGGCAGGAGAGCGGGAGCGCCCCAGCAGAAGAACGGAGGCAATAAATGCGGGATCTGACCAGAAGAATCACAGGTTTTCTCATATCATTTATCATGATTGTCCACATGGGAGCCATGACAAGCTACGCGAAGCCGGACTGGCCCGCGGACACAGGGGTCATGGCGGAGGCGGGGATCGTGGTGGATATGGACTCAGGGGCCGTGCTTTTCGGCCAGCAGATCCATGTCCCGTTTCCGCCTGCCAGCATCGCCAAGCTTCTCACTGCCCTTGTGGTTGTGGAAAATGTCTCATTGGACGAGACCGTAACCTTTTCCAACGACGCCATCTACAATGTAGAATCCGGCAGCGGCAACAAGCTGGCTTTGGAGGAAGGGGATACCCTGTCAGTAGAGGAATGTCTGCACCTTCTCCTTCTGCAGTCCAGCAATCAGTGCGCCAACGCCTTAGCGGAGCATGTGGCGGGAAGCAGGGAAGGCTTTGTGGAGATGATGAACCAGCGGATCGCCCAGATCGGGTGCGGCGAAAGCCATTTTGCCAACCCATCTGGTTTAAACGACGACAACCAGTATGTCAGCGCCTACGATATGGCTCTTATCGCTGTGGAAGCTTTTAAAAACGAGACTGTGTTGAAGATCAGTTCCACCAAGCAGTACAGGATCAGCCAGACCACCAATAATCCGGAGGGAGCCAATATCAGCATGGAGCACAGGATCCTCATGGCCCAGGACTCCAGCAGCGAATACTACTGTCAGGGCGCTGTGGCGGGAAAGACCGGTTATACCTCCATCGCGGGCAACACTCTGGTAACCTACGCGGAGAGGGATGGGAGAAAGCTGGTCAGCGTCATCCTGAAAGGCTCTCAGCCTCAGTATTATCTTGACGGCAAGACCATCTTAAACTTCGGTTTCTCGTCTTTTAAAAACGAGTCCGTCTACAATTCAGAGACGTTTATGCAGGAACAGTCGGAGCTGGAGATTCAGGGAAAAACATACCCCATGTCTCAGCTGCGCCTAGAAGACGGGCTGGTCACCATTCCCGCCGGGGCGGAATTTTTTGACGCGGAGAGAGCCTTTGTGACAGAACTGCCCGATGGGGCTCCGGCAGGGGCAGTGGCCATGCTCCAGTACACCTACAATGACCGGAAGGTAGGCAGCGCCTATCTGTATGATATCGAACTGGAGGCCCGCCTGGCGGCAGAGGAGGCCAGCAGGGAGGCAGCGGAGGCATCAGGAGAAAACCAGGAAGAAGAGGGGGAAATCAGCATAGAGCCGGATGAGACGCCGGATGAGACAGACCCCGGACAGCAGGGAAGTCAGGGAAGAGGTTTTCGGCCCGGCGTTAAGACAATACTTGCCGCGGTCGGGATAACAGGTATCCTGGCGGCAGGCGGCGGGGCCGGCTTTATGATGGCGAGAAGGAAGAGGCAGGAGAGGATCCGGCGGGAGGAGCGCAGGGAGAGGCGAAGGAAGCGGCTCGCGGAGATCGGCTACAAGGAGGAAGATTTCGAGGAACTTGTGCGCAGGCGGCGTGAAAATACTGCAGATACAAAAAATAGCCAAAAATGAAAAAAATACTGGACTATTTTGGCATTTTGTGAGAAAATAATATCAAGTATGATGTGATAATTTTAACGAGCAAAGTACTTCACAATTATTACTTATTTGAAAGGAGTTTTACAATGATTTATTCACATGAAGTAGAGAAGATGTGCACAGTTGCACAGGGCGTTCATCATGGCGCAGCTCCGATCCCGGAGGAAGCAAAATGGGTAAAATCCAAACAGGTTTCCGACATTTCCGGCCTGACCCACGGCATTGGCTGGTGTGCTCCCCAGCAGGGCGCGTGCAAGCTGACTCTGAACGTGAAGGAAGGCATCATCCAGGAAGCCCTGGTTGAGACCATCGGCTGCTCCGGCATGACCCACTCCGCGGCTATGGCGTCCGAGATCCTTCCGGGCCTGACCGTATTGGAGGCATTGAACACGGATCTTGTATGTGATGCGATCAATACCGCTATGAGAGAGCTGTTCTTACAGATCGCCTACGGCAGAACTCAGAGCGCCTTCTCCGAGGAGGGACTTCCCATCGGCGCCGGGCTTGAGGATCTGGGCAAGGGCCTGCGCTCCCAGGTTGGTACCATGTATGGAACTCTGAAAAAAGGTCCTCGTTACCTTGAGATGGCAGAAGGATATGTAACCGGCATCGCTCTTGACGCAGAAGATCAGATCATCGGCTACCAGTTCGTAAGCCTTGGCAAGATGACCGACTTCATCAAGAAGGGCGACGACCCCAACACCGCATGGGAGAAGGCCAAAGGCCAGTACGGCCGTGTGGCAGACGCAGTAAAGATCATCGATCCACGTCAGGAATAAAGCACCACTACACGCGCGGGGAAAGATTTCCGCTGCGCAATCGCAAAACTAAGAGTTTGCGTTTTCCGGTTTATTAGATTTCGAACCATTTCCGTTATCATTATTCAGGAGGGAAATACATATCATGGCATTATTTGAATCATACGAGAGACGTATCAAACAGATCAATGAAGTATTGGGAAGCTACGGCATCGCTTCTATCGAAGAGGCAGAGAAGATCACCAAGGATGCCGGATTGGACGTATATAAGATGGTAGAGGGCATCCAGCCCATCTGCTTTGAGAACGCGAAGTGGGCTTACACCGTAGGCGCCGCTATCGCCATCAAGAAAAACTGCCGCAAGGCAGCGGACGCCGCCGCCGCTATCGGTGAGGGACTTCAGTCCTTCTGTATCCCCGGTTCTGTGGCAGACCAGCGTAAAGTAGGCCTTGGCCACGGCAATCTGGGCAAGATGCTTCTGGAGGAGGAGACCGACTGCTTCGCGTTCCTGGCTGGCCATGAGTCCTTTGCCGCGGCAGAGGGCGCGATCGGTATCGCCGAGAAAGCCAACCGTGTTCGTCAGAAACCACTGCGTGTTATCCTTAACGGCCTTGGAAAGGATGCCGCTCAGGTGATCGCGAGAATCAATGGATTTACGTTTGTTGAGACCGAGATGGACTACTACACAGGCGAGGTTAAAGAGGTATACAGAAAAGCATATTCCGACGGCCCCCGGGCAAAGGTTAACTGCTACGGCGCTAACGACGTGACAGAGGGCGTTGCCATCATGTGGAAAGAGGGCGTTGACGTATCCATTACCGGAAACTCCACCAACCCCACCAGATTCCAGCATCCGGTAGCAGGCACATACAAGAAAGAGTGCGTGGAGAAAGGCAAGAAGTATTTCTCCGTGGCATCCGGCGGCGGCACGGGACGTACCCTGCATCCGGACAACATGGCGGCAGGCCCGGCTTCCTATGGTATGACCGATACTATGGGACGTATGCACTCTGACGCGCAGTTCGCGGGTTCCTCCTCTGTGCCGGCTCACGTTGAGATGATGGGTCTCATCGGCGCGGGAAATAATCCTATGGTTGGAATGACTGTTTCTGTGGCTGTCGCTGTGGAAGAAGCGGCGAAAGCTGGAAAATTTTAGTGAAATGGCCTGAAATGGTGTAATTTCGAGGGTTAATCAAGTCGTGATTCGGTTTGGTTAGCCCTCTTTTTGTGGGAAAGGCTCACTTTTCCTGGTTCTGGTCGCGCTCTGCTTCCTATGCTGCTATCTCTGACCTTTAGGCCTCGAGTGTCCCTATCCTTCGTGACAAGCACTGCCTGGTCAGGACATTCAGCTCGATTTCGGCCATGTCCAGCCAGCTGCCGTGTTTAGTTAGGTTTCGCCATGTTGAATCACCGCCGTTTCTTTTCGTATATCACATGGCGAGAAAAATAGCGATGACTATTTAGATAAATATCAACGGTACACTACATTAGGTGGAAGAATGCAATCATGATCATATTGGTAACATACCTCCGCGTTATCAAATTCATCATAATACAATCCCATACGGAGTCATAGGGCCTAATGCCTTTTCCGCGGAAATTTAATGGTATCCTTATGGGGCTAAACTCTTGCGTCAGGCATATGAAAATGGTAATATAAAAGGGACAAGGAGGAAGCGGGCAATGTATATTGAGGGCAAGTACTGGAATCACTATATCGGCGATACGGATGACAGTTTAACGCTGGCAGCGTATCTGGCGGACAAGGGTAAAAAAGAGATCTCTGGCGGAGATATTTTCCGATATTGGATTGGACAAGCTGAAAGGCGATTTTCTGTGTGTGGATTTGCGGGAATTGGCAGGGGATGATCTGGAGGAAGAGGTATCCCATATCTGTATTACAGCCACGCCGGAGGAGCACAGTCTGATCAACAAGGTTTTAGGAGACTTTGTGTCTGACCCGCTTTCCTATGATTTAATTGATATGTGTCCGGAAGAAGACATGATGGAGACGGCGGAGGTCTGCGGGAGGTTGAGAGAAGAGCTGTACGGATAACCCAGGATAAGAATTAAGAAGAGAAAGGAAGAGTAAGGGATAATGGAACTGATTAGTCAGAAGATGAGGAAGCTGGCTCCGGAGCTTGACCCTCTGAGGATCGGCACAGGCTGGAAACCGGAGGATCTGGGAAAGACTCAGATCATGATCGAGAGCACCTTCGGGGACAGCCATCCTGGAAGCGGACATTTGGACAGGCTGGTGGAGGAAGTAAGAAAAGGGGTTGAGGAGGCCGGAGGCCGGGGGGCCAGGTATTTTTGTACCGATATCTGTGACGGCGAGAGCCAGGGTACGGATGGCATCAATTTCAGCCTGGCAAGCAGGGAGATGATCGCCAACATGATCGAGATCCACGCCAACGCCACTCCCTTTGACGGGGCCGTGTATCTGGCCAGCTGTGATAAGGGGCTGCCGGGGAATCTGATGGGATTGGCCAGGGCCGATGTTCCGGCAGTGGTGGTGCCGGGAGGTACCATGAACGCCGGGCCGGAGATGCTGACTTTGGAGCAGCTGGGCATGTACAGCGCCAAGTACCAGAGAGGCGAGATCGACGAGGAAAAATTAAACTGGGCCAAATGCAACGCCTGCCCCAGCTGCGGCGCGTGCTCCTTCATCGGCACCGCCTCCACCATGCAGATCATGGCCGAGGCCCTGGGACTGGCTCTTCCGGGAAGCGCCCTTATGCCCGCCACCAGCCCGGATCTTCTGGTGTTTGCCAGACAGGCAGGCGCTCAGGCGGTGAAGCTGGCCAACACGCCCGGGATGCGCCCGTCGGAGATCATTACCATGGAAAGCTTTGAGAACGCCATTTTAGTCCACGCGGCCATATCAGGAAGCACCAACTGTCTTCTTCACATACCGGCCCTTGCCCACGAGTTTGGGCTGGAGGTCACAGGGGATACTTTTGACAGGCTTCACAGAAATGCCAGGTATCTTTTGGATGTGCGCCCCGCGGGACGGTGGCCCGCGGAGGTATTTTACTATGCCGGGGGAGTTCCGGCTATCATGGAGGAGATCAGGGATCACCTTCACCTGGGCGTGATGACCGTTACCGGAAAGACTCTGGGAGAGAACTTAAAAGACTTAAAAGAGAATGGCTTCTATGAGCGATGCGGCCTTTGGCTTGAGGAATTTAACAAGAGATACAGCACCAATGTGACCAAAGAAGACATTATCCGTCCCTATGACAAGGCCATTGGAACGGACGGGAGCATCGCTGTTTTGAGAGGCAACTTAGCGCCGGAGGGGGCGGTGATCAAGCACACCGCCTGCCCTGAGGAGATGTTCAAAGCCGTATTGAACGCAAGGCCCTTTGACAGTGAGGAGGAATGCCTGGACGCGGTGTTAAAGCACAAGGTGCAAAAAGGCGACGCGGTCTTTATCCGCTACGAGGGTCCCAAGGGAAGCGGTATGCCGGAGATGTTCTACACCTCCGAGGCGATCAGCAGCGATAAAGAGCTGGGACGGAGCATTGCCCTGATCACAGACGGCCGATTCTCCGGAGCCTCCACAGGCCCGGTGATCGGACACTGCAGTCCGGAGGCAGTGGATTGCGGTCCCATCGCCCTGGTGGAAGAGGGGGACCTGATTGAGATCGACGTTATGGAGAGAAAGCTGAACATCATCGGTGTCCGGGGAGAGAAAAAGACGCCTGAGGAGATGGACCGGATTCTGGAACAGAGAAAGAAACACTGGAAGCCCAGAGAGCCTAAGTATAAGAAAGGCGTCCTCCGCCTGTTTGGCCTTCACGCGGCAAGCCCCATGAAGGGGGCATATCTGGAGTACTGACAGAGCGTTACTGTTTAGGTAGGTCTGTGCGCTTGCCGCACTGACCGTATGATAAACTGGGCCAGAGAGCAAAAATCCCATCGCCATAGGCGATTTTCATGGATTTTTACCAGTTGCTGTGAACGCATGTGAACAGTAACGACAGGGCACCGTAACTGGCGGCGCGCGTTGGAAACTGATTGAATATAAGTATGAAATATGGTAGAATAGGGAAGATATTTCAATGTATGAGATCCCCACAAAACAAGGAGGAGACCCGGATATGGAACAGTACAAGAAAGATTTTATCGAATTTATGGTAGAGAGCCAGGTGCTGAAGTTTGGCGAATTTACCTTGAAGAGCGGAAGAAAGTCGCCGTTTTTCATGAACGCGGGAGCCTATGTCACTGGTTCCCAGCTGCGCAGGCTTGGGCAGTACTACGCCGAGGCCATTCATGACCACTATGGAACAGATTTTGATGTGCTGTTTGGGCCGGCTTACAAGGGGATTCCCTTAAGCGTAGCCGCCACCATCGCTTTCAGTGAACTGTATGGAAAGGATATTAAGTACTGCTCCAACCGCAAGGAGGAGAAAGATCACGGGGATGCGGGGATTTTGCTGGGGAGTCCCATCAAGGACGGAGATCGTGTGGTGATTATTGAGGATGTGACCACATCCGGCAAGTCTATCGAGGAGACCTTCCCCATCATCAGGGCCCAAGGGGATGTGGAGATCGTCGGACTGATGGTGTCCTTAAACCGGATGGAGCGGGGAAAAGGCTCCAAGAGCGCTCTGGAGGAGATCCAGGAGCTGTACGGCTTTAAGGCCAATGCCATCGTCTCCATGGCTGATGTGGTAGAACACCTTTACAACCGGGAGTGTCTCGGCCAGATCATCATTGATGACAAGATCAAATCCGCCATAGATGCCTACTATGAGCAATACGGAGTAAAATAAGCAGGCAAAGGAGGGTGAACCATGGAAAGAGTATATAAGACTATGAGAAACATCGGCGCGGCCAACATAGCGGTAGGCGTTGTCCTGATCAGCGTGGGCCTGATCGCCGGAACGGTGTCCATCGTTACGGGCGCGGTTTTGCTGAAGAGAAAATCCGAAATTACTTTTTAGAAGAGAGGCAGTATCCTGTGTAGGGAGGGATACTGCCCTTTTATGCCCACGAGGGCAAGAGGAATATGCCGCCAAAGGCGATGGGCCCCCGGCGGGTTGGGAGGAAAAGCGTCCTCCCAATTGACGTGCGGGGCCAGGAGGAGTGTGCCCCTTAGGCAGTCTGTTTGGATGTTACAAGTTTACGGCAACCCGGACCTGACAGCTTGCGGTCCGCGTTATCAATGATTCTTTCACAAATTGATCCGCGCGGTTGGTGACCTGTTTCGGCCAGGGCCTGCCACATTATGGGAGCAGTAGGTCAGATGATCCGTAACACTACAAAAAATCAGAAATTTGGCTGGGTGCTGTTTATTCTGTACCTGGTCGCCCTGATATATTTGATGTTTTTTGCCGAGTCTTTAGGGAGGACCGGCAACCCTCAGGCAGATTATGCCTACAATCTGGAGCTCTTTAAGGAGATCCGGCGTTTTTACATTTATCGGGAGCAGCTTGGCTGGAAAGCGGTTGTTCTGAATCTTGGAGGTAATGTGGCAGGGTTTATGCCATTTGGATTTTTTCTCCCCATTGTCAGCAGAAGGGGAAGAAAGTGGTACAATACTTTTATACTTGGATTTTTCTTAAGCCTGTGCATTGAGATTACCCAGTTAGTGTTCAAGGTGGGGAGTTTTGATGTGGATGACTTATTATTAAATACAATCGGCGGGATTCTGGGATTCCTGTGCTATAAGATCGTACAGGAGATCAGGATAAGGAGGAAACGGCGTGCCAGGAAAAACGGGGAAACGGCGTACAATGAGATTTAGAAAAGAAAAAAAGTTTGGACGGGGGGAAGCTTCCGGGGCGGCAGGCAGGCAGGCAGGAGGGTACGGCGGGCTGGAAAGAGAGTCCCTGACCTATGAGAAAAATTCTGTACTCCGAAAATACCTGGAGCCTGACGGGGAGAGGGAGCGGGAGATCCAGAAGAGAAAAAAGGAGATCATGGCGGCAAGGCAGGCCAGAAAGGAACGGAATATCCGGGAGATGAAGGAGCTGGCCGCCAGCCGGGTGTCCTATGTGCGGAAGCCTTTCGCGGCCCGCAGCAAGATGTCCATGATCCTCACAGCGGCGGCGCTGGCCTTGGGCGGTGTTGGGATCGGAGAAGCCGTGACCACCCAGGGACAGGCAGGACTGCCTTACGGTGCCATGGGGCTGTGCAGCATTTTTTTGTCAGTGATCGCCATCTGGTATGGAGCCATCTCCTTTCTGGAGGATGACAAAAATTATATCCTGGCAAAGCTTGGGATCGGCGTCAGCGTCCTAATGCTCGCGGCGTGGACAGGTATTATTATGATCGGATTAAGAGGGTGAATGAATGATGGACTACAGAGAATTCTTTGCCCAGGACAATGAGGCGGTCCTGGAGAGATATGAATTGGCCATGGAGAGAGTGAAGGCCATAGGGGAGGAGCGGACAGTGGCTGCCCCCTTTGACCGATATTTTAAAAAGACAGGGGCCTTTATCCAAATGATCGGGGAACTGAGCCGGGCTGTTGAGGAAGGGCGGTACAGGACCCTGGGCCTGGAGGAGCTGAAGGAGTGGAATGGGCGGCTGTACCAGGATATCCTTCCTGCCAACTATAAAAACAGCTATGCCAATCCGGCCTGGGCGGCAAGGGAGCTTGGTCCGGATATGGGCCCCCTGCTCTCTTATCTGTATACGGAGATCCGCGGACAGATCGCTTTTGCCGTGGAGAGCCGCCTTACGGAGATCACGATTTTAAATGAACTGTTTATCCAGATCTACAATCTGTTTGAGGGGGAACTCCCCTCTGTCCAGGAGATCCGGGATATTATCTACTGGTTTAACAGCGACTACACGGACCTGACCGTGTCTTACCGGATCCGGGAGCTTTTGGACCCAGCCCTGTCCTTTGGAAAGGACATTATTATGGACAGCGACCTTGGGGATCTTAAGTATCTGTATTATTATGGGGAATATGTGTCTGAGGAGGAGGAAAAGATCGCGGGATTTTTAAACAGCCTTCCCGAGGAGACCATTGACCGCATGGCAGGTACTTACACAGAAGGGTACCGGAAGGGATTTGAGGTTACTGGCCGGGATCTGTCCAAAAAGAGGACCGTGGCTGTGATCTATGAGCTGGGCTTTGAGCTCATGGTGAAAAAAGCGGTGGAGAATTTCAGGGATATGGGTCTGGAGCCGGTGATCTACCGGTCCGCCCAGTGGTCGGTGAACAAAAATCCCAATAGGAAAAGGGGATTTCACGGAACCTCCCCAAACCGCCAGTATGACTACGACCACCGGTACGACTCAGCCCTGTACATGAAAAAAGGTTTCACGGACAGGAAGCTGGCAGTGCACAAGAGCGCCTATGAGACGTGGAAGAAGCAGGCAGGGGAATACGGCGGCCCTGCTGTTATTGAGACCTTTGGAGAGGAAGGCTTTGAGCCAGTGAACAAGCCGGAGGCCTTCTCTCTCAGCGAAAAGCAGGAAAAGCTGACCATAGCCCATGCCAATGAATTGACTCAGGTGACAAATCAGTACATGCCGGGGGAGGAGACCAGCTTTACCATCATCGCCTTTCCAAAGCCGTCTATCGGAGAAAATTTCCCGGAGATCTTCGAGGAGACGATCCGGATCAATACCCTGGACTATGAGATCTACAAGGAGATCCAGCAGTCCATCATTGATTGTCTGGACCAGGCGGACCATGTGGTGATCACGGGAAAAGGGGAAAACAGGACCAATCTGACCGTCAAGCTCCACACCCTAAAGGACCCGGCCAGGGAGACCAATTTTGAAAACTGTGTGGCGGATGTAAACATTCCTCTGGGAGAAGTCTTCACCTCCCCGGTGCTGGCAGGCACAGAGGGAACCTTGGAGGTCAGCAGTGTGTATATCGGGGATTTCCAGTTCCGAAACCTGAACATGGAATTTAAAGATGGGAAAGTGGTCTCTTATTCCTGTGACAATTTTGAGGATAAAAAAGCAGGGGAGGCCCTGGTGAAACAGATGATTCTGAAAAATCACGACACACTTCCCATGGGAGAGTTTGCCATCGGAACCAACACGGCGGCCTATGCCATGGCTCAGAAATATGGCATTGTGGATAAACTGCCCATTCTGATTGTGGAGAAAATGGGGCCTCATTTCGCCGTGGGAGATACCTGCTACAGCTGGTCCGAGGACACGGCGGTGTTTAATCCTGACGGGAAAGAGATTATCGCGAGGGATAACGAGATCTCTGTCCAGAGGAAGGAGGATCTGTCCAAAGCCTATTTTAACTGCCATACAGACATTACCATCCCTTACAGAGAGCTGGACGAGATCTACGGGGTGACGGCGGACGGGAAGAAGCTGCCTGTGATTGAGGGCGGAAGGTTTGTGGCGGTTGGAAGCCGCGTGCTCAACAGAGCATTGGATGAATGTGAAGGCTGAGGATGATCATATGGAGATAAAGGTAAACGTAAAACACATGGGAAAGAGAAAACAGTCAGTGGAGACAGTGATCTATGATTTGCCGTTGGGAGAAAGCGGGGATGGGGCCCTGGGGCATGAACCGTCCCACATGGGAGGAGGCTCCTTCACGGTCAGGGAGCTGATCACAGAGCTGACGAAGGCTGGGGTGGAGGATTACAATAAGCGTCTGGAGCAGCCGGAGATTCTCAAGTGTCTCACAAAGGAGGAGATAGGAGATAAGGCTGCGGGCGGAAAGATTTCCTTCGGGGCTGTCTACGGCGACAAGGAGGCGGACCCCAGGAAAGCCGCGGACAATGCCATCCAGTGCTTTGAAGACGGGATCTACCGGATCTTTCTGGACAACAGGCCCCTGGAATCCCTGGATGAAAGGCTTAAGGTTACCGGGGAAAATGTGTTTACTTTTGTGAAAATGACTATGCTTACAGGGAGGATGTGGTGATATGGGAGAGTACGACGGAAATACCAGGGAAGCTATAGACCGGGCCAGGAAGGCGGAGAGGGACAGAAGGCTGGGGAGAATGTCAGGGCGGGATAAGGAGCTGGCTGTGGATCTTTTGGGAAACGGAATTGGGGGAAAGACCATCTCCGGGGCAGTGACCCAGTTTTATAAGGCAGAGGAGCTGACTCCCTCCCAGTGGTTTGGGGGAAGCGGGCTTTTAAAATTTTTTGTTCCAGAGGAGTTCGCGGAGTCGTTTTTATACATTGTAGATAAGCTGAACCGTTTTCCTTTCTCAGCGGGATGGAACCGGAGGACGGTGCGGACAGCCAGATACGGCCCCTGTGTCCGTCAGGCGTTTCTCATTCTGATGGCTTATGAGAACCTGGGATACTGTAAGGTGCCGGTGGAGGACTACATCTACGGGCGGCTTGATGAGGAGACCCTGGATTACGCGAAAAACTCCTGGAATTTTGAGCGGGGGTTCAGCTACATCTATGCGGCGGAGATCGACCGGGGCAATCAGAACGTCATCAATGCCCTGAAGGATCTGATCTTAAGCGAGAACAACACCGCTTACCTGAACCGGGAGATGATTCTGGGGATCATCCGGTCGGACAGCAAAGAGTTACATAAACTGCTGGGAGACCTTCTTCTGGCGGCCAGGCTTCAGGAGGGGCTTCGCCAGTGTATCTGCGAGGCCATGGACGAGGGGACAAAAGAGGCGTTTCTGCTGCTTTTAAAGGTCATAGAGGACAACGATCTAAGCCGGTATTCTTCTGTGAAGCGGTCCATCGCTACATGGATCGGGATCTTTGATGAGAACAATGTGGACCGGGTTACCGAAAAGATGTTGGCCCTCATGAGCCAGTGTCTCAGGGACAAAGGCTTTTGCCGGAAGCTGCTGGCAGGCAATGATTCGATTGAGATCAGCGTGGCCTTGTGGGCCCTGGGTTTTGATGAGACGGACAAGGCTGTGGAGGCCATGATGAATCTCATCGACTATGGCACGAAAAATCAGAAGCTGACGGCTTCCTATTATAATCAGAATCTGTTTGACGGACAGATCAGGAAAAAAGCGGCGAAAAAGGTTCTTTTAGAATACCATGATGATCTGGAGCTGGTGGCGGCCTTTCTTCCCGCCTATTCCGCAGAGCTTTACAGCTGGGTGAATGGGCTTCTGAAATGGGATTCCAGGAGCGGGCGAGAGGAAAGGCCCGCGAAACCAGTTGTTACTGATTATTATGATAGCCGGGAGGAGGCCCAGGCTCTTTACGGGATATTCCGCGGTGTGTACCAGCAGATTCCCAAAAAAGGCCTGGTCTATGCCCCCTGTATCTTCCCGTGGTACCGGGTGGAGATGATGCCGGCCCATTTGATCAGCCATCTGGCCTTTTTGGCCTATGTGCTGGAGGATGAGGACAAGATCACGGAGGCAGCCGGCCTTTTGGGGGAGATGTCGGGAACCTATGGCAGACATAATTTTTTGACTCTCCTGCTGCACAATCCTAAAAACCGGGCCCAGAAGGATATCCTGATCAAGGCTATGGGGATCACGGAGGAATATACATCAAAGAAGGCCATTTCCCTGGTAAAGAAGTTGCCTCTGGACAGCCGGGACTATGCGCTGATGGAAGACATGCTGCGGTTTAAGAGAAGCGGTCTTCGGGGAGAACTGCTTGGCATTCTCATGGGACAGCCAGACAAGGCCATGGAGGAATGTTTAAAGCGGCTTTTGTCGGACAAGAAAGAAGAAAAGCGGGGCGGAGGTCTTGACCTTCTCCTGCGCCTGTCGTCACAGAAGGAGAGGGCCTCATTGTACCAGAGGGTAAGGCCTCTCGCGTCTCTGGTGGAGAATCCTTCTGACAAGGAGAAAGTGCTTCTGGAGGAGATTTTGGGGAACAGACAGCCTTCCGGTGCCGCCCAAAAAGGATTTGGGCTTTATGACCCTGACGCTGAGGAGGACATCCCCCAGGAGGATCCGGGAACCCATACCCTGGGACAGTGTATTCCTCTGCCAGAGAGGGAGATTATAGAGAAGCTCAGGAAGCTGGACGCCCTCATCGGGGCGCACAAGGATGACGAGTACGAGTCAGCCACCGGCGACAAGACCTTGATCGGCAACTCGTTCTGGCGCAAGAAAGACTGCTCCATGGATGAGGAGGGGCATTTCGGGTTGGAAAGTTATCCCCTGGAAAAGGAACTGCGGGCTTTTTACCAGGAGGAGATCCGGGATTACGGCACCTTTGTGGAGCTGGAGGCGAGACAGCTCCTGGCCAACAGCGACATATATAAAAACAGCCGGCTGTTTTATGAGGCGCTTTTTGGGAAAATGCCCTTTAAGCCAGAGCCTTTGAGCCTGGAATATCCCAGGCAGGTCAATGAGATCCGAATGATCTACCGTTTTGAGTTTCAGGATAAGAAATTCCTGCTGAAGGCCGGAATTGAAGCAGCCAGGGCCCTGGTACGGGTGACTGACAAGAAGAACATGATGATTTCTTACCAGTATAAGGGCTGGAACGACAATCTCCACAATGCCACGGTGTGTGTAAACGGGATCCGGTTTGTTGACCGGTTTTTGGAGGGACTTCAGTACTGGGAGACGGATGAGGAATTTAAGGAGGCCTTTTACGCTGCCTGGAGCCTGGAGCTAAAATGTATGGAGAACCGGGAGCGGACCCGTTTTTCCGTCGGAAACACCCACACCATCAACGGGGATGGGCTGACGCCTTTGGGGCCTTACTGGTTTTTAAAGGCTTATAACATGGGCCTGATTTCCCGGGATATCCTCTTTAAGGCTGTGCTGAATTATTACCACCGGAGCACCTGTCTGCGGGCGCTGACCCAGCTTGTAAAGGGGGAGTACGCGAAGCCCGGCAACCGGCAGCTTTGGAACAAATTTTTCGGCAGCGCCATGGCCCGTGAGATCATGGAACGCGGCGGGGAGCTGGCGGGGCCGGATACCTGGCTTGGAAAGCTGATCCGGGAGCTGTATGACGCCATTATCCCGGTGTTTGTGGATATTGAGCTTCGCCGGGGCGAGGCGGAGACTCCTGTGTCGCCGGATATGATCGGGGTTTCCTATATCCGGGGCGCGGAGTATCTGGTGAGGATTCTCATGGCTCTTGGAAAGGACCCCTTAAGCCGGGAAACCTATTATTCCTGGTATTATACTTCCAGAAACACCAAGAAGGAGGTTCTGAGCCTTCTGTTAAAGTCCTGTTATCCCGGGGAGGGGGAGGACGGAAACACCTTAAGGGCAGCCTTGAAAGGAACCAGCATCAAGACCGACCGCCTGGTGGAGGTGGCCATGTACGCTCCCCAGTGGATTGACATGATCCAGGAGTATCTGGGCTGGAATGGGTTAAAAAGCGGCTGCTACTATTTTATGGCTCATATGAATGAGCGGTTTGAGGAATCCAAACAGGCCATGATCGCCAAATACACACCCCTGACAGTAGAAGAACTCCAGGACGGCGCTTTTGACATTGACTGGTTCAGGGAGTGCTATGGGCTTCTGGGAGAGAAAAATTTCAGCCTTCTCTACAAGGCGGCAAAATACATTTCCGATGGGCAGAAGCACTCCAGGGCCAGAAAATACGCGGACGCGGCCACAGGGAAGGTGACCTTAGAACAGCTGCGCGCGCAGATCGGGGCCAAGAGAAACAAGGATCTGCTTATGAGCTACGGCCTGGTTCCCTTTGAAAAGGACAAGAAGAGTGATATGGTGGGGAGGTACCAGTTTATCCAGAATTACGCCAAGGAGGCCAGACAGTTCGGGGCCCAGAGGCGGGCCAGCGAGACCAAGACAGCCCAGATCGGGTTGGTGAATCTGAGCGTTCACGCGGGCTTTGCCGATGTGACCAGGCTGACCCTGAACATGGAGACAGAGCTGATCCGGGAGTTTATTCCTTATATGAGCTGGACTCCGGTGGAGGATGTGGAAATCTGTCTGGAGATCAGCAAGGATGGAAAAAGCGGCATCCTGTGCCGGAAGAATGGTAAGCAGTTAAAATCTCTTCCCTCCAGGCTGGGCAAGAATCCTTATGTTCTGAAGGTGAAGGATGCCCACAAGAAGTTAAAGGACCAGTATGTCCGGACAAAGAAGATGATGGAAGAGTCCATGGAAGGCGGAGACTGGTTTACGGCGGAGGAAGTCCTGGGACTGTTTAAGAATCCGGTGGTGAAGGCTATTTTGGAACCCCTGGTGTTTGTCAGGGAGGGCCGGAAAAACCCGCCAGAGCCGGACTTTGCCGGATTCGCCTGTCCGGACCCGTCAGAGGCTTTTGACGGGCAGGCCCTGGCGGCAGGGAATCTGAACCTGCGGGCATGGGATGGCCAGACCCTTTCCCTGGCGCCAGAGGCCAGGCTCCGCGTTGCCCACCCCCTGGATCTGTACAAATCAGGCCAGTGGCATGAGTACCAGAAGTATTTGTTTGACCACCAGATCTGTCAGCCCTTTAAGCAGGTATTCAGGGAACTGTATGTGAAGCTGCCGGAGGAGCTGGGACTGAAAGCTTCCCGGATGTTCGCGGGCAACCAGATCCAGCCTCAGAAGACAGTGGGCTGCTTAAGGGGCCGCCGCTGGGTCGCGGACTACGAGGATGGGCTTCAGAAGATCTATTATAAGGAAAATATCATCGCCAGGATCTATGCCCTGGCAGACTGGTTCTCTCCAAGCGATGTGGAGGCTCCCACACTGGAGTGGGTGGAGTTCTCAGACAGGAAGACCTTTATGCCTCTTACCATTGAGCAGGTGCCGGATCTGATCTACAGCGAGGTGATGCGGGATGTGGACCTGGCTGTCAGCGTCGCCCACGCGGGGGGCGTGGACCCGGAGACCAGCCATTCCACCATTGAGATGAGAAGGGCCATTGTGGAGTTCAACCTGCCCTTGTTCGGGTTAAAGAACGTGACGCTGAAGGACAGCCACGCCCTGATCGACGGAACCAGGGCCCGCTACTCGGTTCACCTGGGAAGCGGCGCGGCCCACCAGGAGGGCGGAGCCATGCTGAATATCCTTCCGGTCCACAGCCAGAAGAGGGGAAAGCTTTTCCTGCCCTTTGTGGATGAGGATCCCAAGACAGCGGAGATCATGTCCAAGATCGTGCTTTTGGCTGAGGATAAGAAGATCAAGGATCCTTTTATTTTGGATCAGATCAGGTGATGAATTGGCATAAATATCTTGACGCTTCTAATAAAAGACTGTATGATGTTTGTACCAAACAGATATGAACACAGAAAAGGAGAAAAGCTATGGCTAAGGTTGGAATCGTAATGGGCAGTGATTCGGATCTGCCTGTTATGGCGCAGGCAGCGGATATTTTGGAGAAGCTGGGGGTTGATTTTGAGATGACCGTCATCTCCGCCCACAGAGAACCGGATATTTTCTTCCAGTACGCGAAATCCCTGGAGGAAAAAGGTGTGAAGGTAGTGATCGCGGGGGCGGGAAAAGCGGCCCATCTGCCGGGCATGTGCGCGGCCCTGTTCCCCATGCCGGTTATCGGCATCCCTATGAAGACCTCTGATCTTGGAGGGGTGGATTCCCTGTACTCCATTGTACAGATGCCGTCAGGCATCCCTGTGGCTACAGTGGCGATCAACGGCGGAACCAACGCCGGGATCCTGGCGGCCAAGATCCTGGCCACCTCAGACCAGGAGCTTCTTGGAAGGCTGAAGGATTACTCGGAATCCCTGAAAAACGATGTGGTGAAAAAAGCCGGAAAGCTTGATGAGATAGGATATAAAGAATACTTGGCACAGATGAAGAAATAGGATCCGGGATAGCGGGGACAGAAAAGGATGGAGGATTGGTTATGGACTACAAGAAAGCCGGAGTGGATATCGAGGCAGGGTACAAGTCAGTGGAGCTGATGAAAAAGCATGTGATGGGGACCATGCGCCCGGAGGTTCTGGGAGGTTTGGGAGGATTTTCCGGCGCGTTTTCTCTGTCTAAGATCAAGGACATGGAAGAGCCGGTGCTTCTGTCCGGTACAGACGGATGCGGAACCAAGGTGAAGCTGGCCATTATCATGGACAAGCATGACACCATCGGCATTGACGCGGTGGCCATGTGCGTCAATGATATTGCCTGCGCTGGCGGCGAGCCTCTGTTTTTCTTAGACTACATTGCATGCGGAAAGAATATTCCGGAGAAGATCGCGGACATTGTCAAAGGCGTGGCGGAGGGCTGTATCCAGTCAGACGCGGCGCTGATCGGAGGCGAGACAGCGGAGCATCCGGGACTGATGCCTGAGGAGGATTATGACCTGGCTGGATTTGCCGTGGGTGTGTGTGATAAAAAAGACATGATCACGGGAGAGAATCTGAAAGCCGGAGACGTGCTCATCGGTATGGCCTCCACAGGAGTCCACAGCAACGGATTTTCCCTGGTCCGGAAGGTATTTGAGAAAGAGCTGACAAAAGAAGGCTTAAATACCTACTATGAGGAGCTGGGAAAGACCCTGGGGGAAGCCCTTCTGGCACCTACCAGAATTTACGTAAAAGCCCTTAAGAGCATCAAGAACGGGGGCGCGGCGGTGAAGGCGTGCTGCCACATCACAGGAGGCGGATTTTATGAAAATGTGCCCCGGATGCTGAAAGAGGGTACCCGGGCGGTGATCAGAAAGGACAGCTACCAGGTTCCGGCTATTTTCCGCATGCTGGCAGAGAAAGGCGATATCGGGGAAGAGATGATGTACAATACCTACAATATGGGAATTGGAATGATCGTGGCGGTTGACAGGCAGGACGCTGACAAAGCCATGGAGGCCATCAAGGCGGCAGGAGATGTGCCCTACATCATCGGTGCCATTGAGGAAGGAGAAAAAGGGGTGACTTTATGCTGAAAGTCGGCGTGATGGTGTCAGGAGGAGGAACCAACCTGCAGGCGATCCTGGATGCCATAGATCATGGAACCATCACCAACGCCAAGGTGGAAGTGGTCATCAGCAACAATCCCGGGGCCTACGCCCTGGAGCGGGCAAAGGGCCATGGGATCCCCGGGGTCTGCCTGTCCCCCAAGTCATTTGATACCAGGGAGGCTTTCAACGAGGCGCTTCTGGCCAAGGTGGATGAATATGATCTGGATCTCATCGTGCTGGCAGGATTCCTGGTGACCATCCCGGCGGCCATGATCCGGAAATACCGAAATAAGATCATCAATATCCATCCATCCCTGATCCCATCCTTCTGCGGGGTGGGATACTATGGGCTGAAGGTCCACGAGGCCGCTTTGGCCCGGGGAGTGAAGCTGACAGGGGCCACGGTGCATTTTGTAGATGAGGGGATGGATTCCGGCCCGATCCTTTTGCAGAAAGCGGTGGAGGTGCTGCCGGGGGACACGCCCAAGATTCTCCAGCAGAGGGTGATGGAACAGGCAGAGTGGAAGCTCCTGCCCCAGGCCATTGATCTGATTGCCAACGGAAAACTATAGAGGGGAAACAACACTGAAAGGGGTTGCCGCGAAAGGGACAGTCAGGTTCCTTTCGCGGCAGCCCCTTGGCTCATATTGATCAGGCGATTTACGGTTGGCTGTTTAAGGGAGGTTTTTGATAAAGTTTGCGGTTAATCTCTTTTTTTAAAATTTCGATTTCTTCTTTTACTGCTTCAAGATCGCCTTTCTGTACCTGCCTCTCTATTCGCTCAACTGCTGAAAGCTGATCAAGAAGATAACCATTATACTCTTTTTCAGTTGTCGGCATGATCTCACCACCTTTTTTACGGTTTTGCTGTCATATGCTTACAGTTATATTGTACCAAATTGCCAGGATCGTGTAAAGATTAAAAAGCTTTGCATTCCCGGGCGCTATTAGATATAATAATAAAGAATACAATATGAGGAGGCGGAACATGAAAGTATTGATCGTAGGCAGCGGCGGGAGAGAGCACGCCATCGCGTGGAAGGTGGCTCAGAGTCCAATGGTTGAAAAGCTGTACTGTGCTCCCGGCAACGGGGGAATTGCCCAGGTGGCGGAGTGTGTGAACATCGGAGTCATGGATTTTGACGGTCTGACAGGGTTCGCGAAAGAAAAGGAAATCGATCTGACCATCATAGGGCCGGATGACCCCTTGGCGGCGGGGGCGGCAGACGCTTTTGAGGCTGCCGGGCTCAGAGTGTTTGGGCCCAGGAAAAACGCTGCCATCCTGGAGGCCTCCAAGGCCTTTTCCAAGGATCTGATGAAAAAGTACCATATCCCCACAGCGGCTTACGAGACCTTTGATTCTCCCGAGAAGGCCCTGGCCTATGTGGAGACAGCGGATATGCCCATTGTCCTCAAGGCCGACGGCCTGGCCCTGGGAAAAGGCGTGCTGATCTGCGGCACAAGAGAGGAGGCCAGGGAAGGGGTTAGAAGCTTGATGATGGACAAGCAGTTCGGTTCAGCCGGAGACCGGATCGTGGTGGAGGAATTCATGACCGGACGGGAAGTGTCGGTGCTGTCCTTTGTGGATGGAAAGACCATCAAGGTCATGACCTCCGCCCAGGACCACAAGCGGGCCAAGGACGGGGATAAAGGGCTGAACACGGGAGGCATGGGAACCTTTTCCCCAAGCCCGTTCTACACCGAAGAGGTGGACGAGTTCTGTAAAAAGCATATTTTCCAGCCCACGGTAGATGCCATGAGGGAAGAGGGGAGAGAGTTTAAGGGCATCATTTTCTTCGGCCTCATGCTCACAGAGAAAGGGCCAAAGGTTCTGGAGTACAATGCCCGCTTCGGCGACCCGGAGACCCAGGTGGTGCTGCCCAGGATGAAGAACGATCTTGTGGAGGTGTTTGAGGCGTGTATCGACGGCACGCTGGATCAGGTAGAGCTGGAATTTGAGGACAACGCGGCGGTGTGCGTGGTTTTGGCCTCTGACGGCTATCCGGAGCACTACGAGAAAGGGCTTCCCATAACCGGCCTTGATGAATTTCAGGATAAAGAAGGCTACTATGTGTTCCACGCGGGCAGCAGATTTGACGGGGAAGGCCGCGTTGTCACCAACGGCGGGAGAGTGCTGGGGGTGACTGCTGTGGGCCAGGATCTAAAGGAGGCCAGGGCCAGGGCCTACAAGGCCACAGAGTGGATTCATTTTGACAACAAATACATGCGCCATGATATCGGCAAGGCCATTGATGAGGCCTAGGGGCATAAGCCCCGTGATTTCCAGGATCAGGGTCCCGGCGGTGCCGGGCCTGGTTCTGGCGGCAGAGCGCGGAAGGAGAAAACCATGGCTGACACAAGTATCAAACGTTTTTTGGATGCGCAGGAATCCGACTATAACACAGCGCTGGCGGAAATCCGGGCCGGGAGGAAGGGGAGTCACTGGATCTGGTATATCTTCCCCCAGATCGCCGGCCTTGGCAGAAGCGGCACTGCCACCTATTATGCCATTAAGGACATGGGGGAGGCCAGGGAGTATCTGGCCCACCCGGTTCTGAGACAGAGGCTTCTGGAGATATCGGAGGCGCTTCTTGAACTGGATGGAGGGGACCCTCTGGCGGTTATGGGTTCCCCGGATGACTTAAAGCTCCGGTCCTCTATGACATTGTTTGCCTTAGCGGAGCCGGAGTGTGAGGTGTTCCAGAAGGTTCTTGACAAGTATTATGGAGGGAAGATGGATCAGAGAACCGTCAGTATATTAGGTAAATGAACATATCTGAGTTTAGCTGAAAGCGGCGGCTTTAGCGTTCAGCAGGGCAGGCAGACTGGTCCTGGTACAGGCTGAGATATTTTGGCGGAACCTGCCTGGTAAGCCAGACCCCATTAACTGAGCGGAAAAAAACGTGTTCCTCTCTGGCCATGAGGCGGCTGTTGATCTGGAAGACAACCGGTTTCCCATGGCGGCTTCCCACCTTTCGGGCAGTCTCCCGGTCAGCTGACAAATGCACATACAGACGCCCCATGGGAAGCAGCCCTTCCTGGCTGATAGAGCTTACGGATCTTTCAGATGTTCCGTGGAAGAGAAAATCAGGCGGCTCTGTCTGGGGCAGCTCCACATCAACAGGAACAGAATGGCCCTGATTCGCCCGGATCAGGGCCTTATTTTCACTGAAAGAATATCTCTGCTTCTCGTCACTTCTGACAATCTCCTCAAGCATCTCCATGTCGATATACCGGGTCTTTCGGATCCCCTCCAGCAGTTCCCCCACATCAGCCCACCCGTGTTCGTCTAAGGTGATCCCAATAACCTGAGGCTGATGGCGCAGGATCAAACTGATAAACTTGCTCAACCTGGTCAAACTCATATAATATATCTCCTCCTTCTTATCTATACAAAATTTCTATGCCCCGTTCCTTATTAAGCATTGTAATACACGCGCGGGAAAAAAGCAATATACTTTGCCGGGGAGGGCAGGGTGTTGGCAGATGTAACCTATAATAATAAAATTCTATAGGATATATTATAACCCATAGATTATTAATGTGTAAAAATGAGTTTAAATAGTAACCTTATAACAAAAATAAGGTTAAAAATAACCTATTTTTCTGAAAATAACCCAAATTTTGAAACCTACACAACCTATTTTTACTGGTCAGGGCATTAGCCATGACTAACTATGCGAAAATGGGGTCACAAAGAGAGATCCCTCCAGAGGGAGCGGCAACGCGATAGACGGTGATGTCCTACATTTAAGTTTTTCTTAATTTGACCAATGGGAATTTCCCTCGTATAATGTCCATGAATGGAATTTTGCTGTCACACGAGCCTGTGAGGAACCGGGGGCAGTGAAGAGAAAAGGGAACGAGCGGATGAAAAATAAATTGAAATGGGCTGCCGCCACTGCTGCTGCTCTCCTCTGTTTGACAGTGGTTTCAGTGGAATTGGCGTCTTGTATAAAAGATTTTTTGGAGCAGGAGGCAGGGGCGGACAGGATCGTTATATCGGTGGTGGAAGAAAGCCTGGGGGAGTCTGAGAACCAGGAGCCGGATACCGGGGCGGGCCAGGAACAGACAGATGGCGGCGGAGACTGGTGGATGGAAATTTCCAGGGAGGAATCCGGGGAAGAAAACCAGGAGACAGAAGAAGAATTAGAGGAGAGCCAGCCAGAGATCCCATATCCCAGGCGTACAAAGAAGCCTCAGTGGCAGTACCAGGTCCAGCCTCCCCAAGAGATTGTTCTTTTGCCTGAAGAGGAGCCTCTGCCGGTGGTCTGGGTGGTGTCGGACCTCCACTATATGTCTTCTGACGCTACTGATTACGGAAAAGCTTTTGATGATTTTGTCAGTAAATGCGACGGGAAAGTGGTGAGGTATCTGCCTGAGGTATTGGATGCTCTTCTGGAGGAGGCGGCTGCCGAGAAGCCTGACACGCTGATCCTTACAGGAGATATAACCATGGATGGGGAGGAGATCAACCATTTAGAACTGGCCAAAAAGCTTGGACAGCTTCAGGAACAGGGAATCCAGGTTCTGGTCATCCCCGGAAATCACGACATCAATAACCACCATGCCAGAGTCTATTTCGGAGAGGAAGCGGAGTGGACAGAGGAAGTCTCCCCGGAGAGGTTTGGGGAGATCTACGGGGACTTCGGTTACGGTCAGGCTTTCAGCCGAGACCAGGCCTCTTTCAGCTACCTGTATGCCCTGAGGGAAAATATATGGCTCATGCTTCTGGATACAGCCCAGTATGTTCCGGAGAATCTGGTAGACGGAGCCGTAAGGCCTGAGACCTACGAGTGGATGGAGAGCCAGCTTGAGGCGGCCCGGGAACAGGGGATCCAGGTCATTGTCCTGGGACATCACAACCTTCTCCAGGAAAGCCGCATGTTCACCACCATGTGCGTCATGGAAAACAGCAGCGATGTTATCGGTCTTTTGGAGCGCTATCAGGTGCCTCTCTATATCAGCGGACACCTTCACCTGCAAAGGGTAAAGAAGCACAAAAAGGAGCCGGGGGTGGAAGAATATGGAATTTATGAGATCGTCAGCGACGCGTTCAGCATCCCGCCCTGCCAGTTCGGGGTGGTGTCCTGGCAGGAGGATGGCGCGATTGATTACCGCACCCGTCAGACCGATGTCAGCGCCTGGGCCGCGGGAAATGACTGTTTGGATGAAAATCTCCTGGATTTTCCCGGGTATCAGAGAGAGTATATCCATCGGCTCATAAAGGAGCAGATCAGGACGGTTACCTCCGGGCTTGAGGAGGGGGTGGCTGAGTCAATGGCCTGGTTTTACGCGGATACCTATGCGGAGTACTGCGCTGGACTGGAGATGGACCCTGTGGAGAAGGAGCGTTCTCAGGGCTATGAGAACTGGGAAAGGTTTCTGCCTGACAGCAAGGAGATGAAGGAGATCCAGGCCATGATCCGGGACAGCTTTGAGGACAGCAATCAGTTTATCTTTTCCGCGGAAAAGTCCAGTGACAGCTGTTCATAGGATTCGGAGATTTTCTTGGTGTTCTTGATCCCGTCTGCCCGATGATAGATCTCCAGCTGGGCTTTGTGAAATTCCATCTGCGCCCGGTTGAGGATGGTGTCCCGCCCGTCCTCCAGGGCATTCTGGTACCAGTAGAGCAGCAGGGATTCGTCAGGACTCAGCATCTTGGTAAAGGAACTGCCGGCCTGATCGGGGCGGATGGCCAGAGGCAGAGGAAGCTGTACAGGAGCGTTGTCAAAAACGGAGTGGATGTCCGTGCCCAGAGCCCTGGCAATGGCCTGCATCTGAGCGGTTTTTACATGAAGGATCTGGCCGTTGATGATCCGGTTTAAGGTGGTGGCAGAGATGCCCGACAGCACCGACAGCTGGGCCCTGGTCACTCCCTTCGTGTGCATGAAGGTGATCAGTTTTTCGTTCTTCATGGTCCGTTCCCCCTTGGGTCAAAAGTGTGTATTCTTGTCTGTCATTTTATCACAAAAGTGGGAAAGTAGCAAGGAATCCCCTTTTATTTCAGGATAATAGAATTAATTTTCAGAAAAAGTCCTTGACTTTTTGAAAGAAATCGTATATTCTATCCACAAGTCAATAGTCATAAACCGTTGACCGGGACGAGTACCTGTTTGGAGCATGCACAGAGAGCCGCGGATGGTGAGATCGCGGTGTTGGGAAAAGCAGGGAATGGACCCGAGAGGGTGAACTGAAACTTTGGGAGTAGGTGAGACGCGGCCGCGCGTTACAGCGGGAAGTGTATGACAGTACACGAAAAGAGAGCGTTCCCGGAAGGTTCCCGGGGATGAATTTAGGTGGCACCGCAGAAGCAGCTTCTGTCCTATTTGATTTAGACTGATAGGATGGGAGTTTTTTTATGCCCCCAGGGCAGAAAGGAATTATGCCGCTGTCACGGCCTGCCAGGCTTGATGCCCCATGACAATTTTAAGAAAGGAAGGAAATGACATGAATCAGGAAATCCCTTACAAGATCTATCTGGAAGAAAAGGAGATGCCAAAGCAGTGGTATAATGTGCGGGCGGATATGAAGAAAAAGCCAGCGCCCATCCTCAATCCGGGAACGTTAAAGCCCATTACTTTGGAAGAGCTGTCCGGTATCTTCTGTGAAGAGCTGGCGAAACAGGAGTTGGACGATACCACCCCCTATTTTGATATCCCGGAGGAGATCCGGAATTTCTACCGGATGTACCGCCCGTCTCCGCTGGTCAGGGCCTATTGTCTGGAGGAGAAGCTGGGGACTCCGGCCCATGTTTATTATAAGTTTGAGGGCAACAACACTTCGGGAAGCCACAAGCTGAACTCCGCCATCGCTCAGGCCTATTATGCCAAGAAGCAGGGACTTAAGGGCGTGACCACGGAGACAGGAGCGGGCCAGTGGGGAACGGCTCTGTCCATGGCCTGCGCCTACTTGGATTTGGACTGCCAGGTCTACATGGTAAAATGTTCCTACGAGCAGAAGCCTTTCCGCCGGGAAGTGATGCGGACCTATGGCGCGAATGTAACGCCATCTCCGTCCATGAACACAGAAGTGGGGCGCAGGATCAACGCACAGTTCCCGGGAACCACAGGAAGTCTTGGCTGTGCCATCTCCGAGGCAGTGGAGGCGGCTGTCAGCCAGGAGGGGTACCGGTACGTGCTGGGGTCGGTTTTGGCCCAGGTGCTGCTGCATCAGTCCGTAATCGGCCTGGAGACCAAGGCGGCTCTTGACAAGTACGGCATCAAGGCGGACACCATCATTGGCTGCGCGGGCGGCGGTTCCAACCTGGGAGGCCTGATTTCTCCGTTTGCCGGACAGGTGCTAAAAGGGGAGGCGGAATATGAGATGATCGCCGTGGAGCCGGCCTCCTGTCCCAGCCTGACAAGAGGCGTGTATGCCTATGATTTCTGCGACACCGGAAA
>CAJUSJ010000017.1:40286-58942 GCA_910588865.1 uncultured Lachnospiraceae bacterium | reverse complement strand
AAAAACAGAAATAAGCATAAAAAGACCTTGCCGATATTCAGTTTTCATATCTGAACCCGCACTGTCGTGCGGTTGTCGCGGCATTCGTCAAATGGAAATGCAAGCATTCCCATTTTCCTCATTGCTCGCGCAAATCAGCAAGGTTTTCTTATGCCATTGATGTAATTATTTAGTGCGTGATGTGAAAAATGTTGCCAAATCGTTGCCAGCGCCTAAACAAATTTGTTTGGAAACCGCATAAACACTAGGTTCTTAAAGCCCATTTCATCACTCGAACTCTATGGTCCCAGGCGGCTTCGAGGTCAAGTCATAAAGCACCCGATTAACACCTTTCACCTCATTAATCACCCGATTCATCACCTTCGCCAACACTTCAAAAGGAATCTCCGCTGTCTCCGCTGTCATGAAATCCACAGTATTCACCGCCCTCAATGCCACAGCGTAATCGTAAGTCCTCTCGTCCCCCATAACGCCCACCGACCGCATGTTAGTCAGCGCGGCAAAATACTGCCCTATGGTCCTGTCAAGTCCAGCCCTGGCGATCTCCTCCCGGTAGATGGCATCCGCCTCCTGAACCATGACCACCTTCTCCGGTGTCACTTCCCCCACGATTCGGATTCCCAGGCCAGGTCCGGGGAAGGGCTGGCGGTACACCAGTTTTTCCGGGATGCCAAGCTCCAGCCCGACTTTTCGCACCTCGTCTTTGAAGAGATCCCGCAGAGGCTCCATGATCTCCTTAAAATCCACATAGTCCGGCAGTCCGCCCACATTGTGATGAGATTTGATCACAGCGGACTCACCGCCCAGGCCGCTCTCCACCACATCCGGGTAGATGGTTCCCTGGACTAAGAAGTCCACAGCGCCGATCTTCTTTGCCTCCTCCTCAAACACCCGGATAAACTCTTCTCCGATGATCTTCCGCTTTTGCTCCGGCTCCTCCACGCCCCTGAGCTTCTCATAAAAACGCTCCTGGGCATTGACGCGGATAAAGTTTAACTCATAGGGACCCTTGGGGCCGAAGACTTCCTCCACCTCGTCCCCTTCATTTTTCCGCAGCAGACCGTGGTCCACAAAGACACAGGTCAGCTGGTTTCCTATGGCCTTTGACATCAAAACCGCGGCAACCGAAGAATCCACTCCTCCGGAGAGGGCACAGAGGGCTTTGCCTTTTCCAACCTTCTCCCGTATCGCCTGGATACTGGCGGCCGCGAAGGCATCCATCTTCCAGGTTCCCTCACAGTGACATACCTGGTAGACAAAATTGCGGAGCATCTTTGCTCCTTCCTGAGTGTGGAGGACTTCCGGGTGGAACTGGATAGCGTACAAATCCTTCTCCTCCCACTCCGCCGCTGCCACAGGACAGTCCGGGGTGCGGCCAGTAATCCGGAATCCCGGCGCTTTCTTCTCTATATAGTCATTGTGGCTCATCCAGCAGATGGTCTTCTCGGACACATCGCCGAACAGCTTGCTGGACTTGTCCACGGTCACCTCAATTTTTCCATATTCCCGCACAGGAGCCTTGCATACATGTCCGCCCAAAGTCAACATCATCAGTTGCGCGCCATAGCACAGCCCCAGAACCGGGATCCCCAGCTCAAACAGCTCCCTGCCGCAGGAAGCGGCTCCCTCCTCGTAACAGCTGTTGGGGCCTCCTGTCAGGATAATTCCCTTTGGAGCCATGTCTCTGATCTGCCCAATATCTGTCTTATAGGAATAAATCTCACAGTACACGCCGCACTCGCGGACGCGGCGGGCCACCAGCTGGTTGTACTGTCCGCCGAAGTCGATCACAATTATCTTTTCCCTGTTCACAGCTATCCTCCTGATCTCTCCTTGTATTTTGTCCCCCACCCTCTTACTTTCCCCATTCTACAACAGGAATCCACAAAATACAAGCAGTAAGTACACTCGGTCTCCCCGGATTCAGGAGGAAGCGTTACTGTTCACAGGTGCCCTGTAAACCTAACAGTCCCTGTCTACATGTCAAGATACCTCTTCACATACTGCCCTGTGTAGGAAGTCTCACACTGGGCCACTTCCTCCGGCGTTCCCTGGACCACCACGGTGCCGCCTTTGTCTCCGCCTTCCGGGCCCATGTCAATGATATAATCCGCGGTCTTGATCACATCCAGATTATGCTCAATGACCACCACCGTGTTGCCTCCCTGGGACAGCTTCCTCAAGATGTCCACCAGCTTGTGGACATCAGCGAAATGAAGTCCTGTGGTGGGCTCATCCAGGACATAGATGGTCTTGCCTGTGCCCCGCTTGCTCAGCTCTGTGGCCAGCTTGATCCTCTGGGCCTCCCCCCCCGAAAGCTCCGTAGATGGCTGCCCCAGCCGAATATAGGAAAGACCCACATCGTTTAGCGTGGAGATCTTTCTGTAAATGGTGGGCACGTTTTCAAAAAATTTCAGGGCCTCCTCCACGGTCATGTTCAGCACATCGTAGATGCTCTTTCCCTTGTACTTTACCTCCAGGGTCTCCCGGTTGTACCGCTTGCCGCCGCAGACCTCGCAGGGCACGTACACGTCCGGCAGAAAATGCATCTCGATCTTGATGATTCCGTCGCCGGAGCAGGCCTCGCACCGCCCGCCTTTTACATTAAAGCTGAAGCGTCCTTTCTTGTAGCCTCTCTCCTTGGCGTCTGTGGTGGAAGCAAATAAGTCCCTGATCATGTCAAACACCCCTGTGTAGGTAGCTGGGTTGGATCTGGGAGTCCGGCCAATAGGGGACTGGTCAATGGCGATGATCTTGTCCAGCTGCTCCACGCCGTCAATTTTCTTAAACTTTCCCGGTATGGTCCTGGCCCTGTTCAGCTGCCTGGCAAGGGTCTTGTAAACGATCTCATTGACCAGGGAGCTTTTTCCGGAACCGGACACCCCGGTGACGCAGGTCATGACCCCCAACGGAATCTTCACGTCAATGTTCTTCAGATTGTTCTCCCCCGCGCCCTTCACCTTCAGCCAGCCGGTGGGAGTCCGCCGTTCTGACGGCACAGGAATCTGTACGCGGCCGCTTAAGTAAGCTCCGGTAATGGACTCCGGACAATTCATGATATCATCCGCAGTTCCCGTGGCGATCACCCTGCCCCCGTGCTCCCCCGCCTTTGGGCCGATATCCACAATAAAGTCAGCGGCCCTCATGGTGTCCTCGTCGTGTTCCACCACCAGCACGCTGTTTCCCAGGTCCCTCAAATGAATCAGGGTCTGGAGCAGCTTGTCATTGTCCCTCTGATGAAGGCCGATGCTGGGCTCGTCAAGGATGTAGGCTACCCCCACCAGGCCGGAACCGATCTGGGTGGCAAGGCGTATCCTCTGGGCCTCGCCGCCGGACAGGGTGCCCGTGGCCCTGGACAGAGACAGGTACTCCAGCCCCACATTGATGAGGAAGGTCACTCTGGAGCGGATCTCCTTTATAATCTGGGCACCTATGGCCTCCTGCATGGCTGTCAGCTGAAGCCCGTCCATAAACTCCCGGAACTTGACAATGGACATGTTGGTGGCGTCGAAGATGTTCATCCCACCTACGGTCACTGCCAGGGAGCTCTTTTTCAGACGCTTTCCCTTGCAGGAAGAACAGGGGGTTATGCGCATGTAAGTCTCATACTCTGCCTTGCTGGCCTCGGAAAAAGTCTCCTTATATCTCCGCTCCACATTCTCCACAAGACCCTCAAAGGCCACATCGTAGATCCCCACGCCTCTCTGGCCTTTGTAGTGGACCTTCACCTCTTTTCCTCCGGTTCCCCAGAGGATAATATCCTGGATCTTCTGGGGATACTGCTCAAATGGGGTGTCCAGGCTGAAATCGTATTCCTCAGCAAGGGCATCCAGAATAGCTCTGGTAAAGCTGCCCTTATCCCCGCAGGACTGCCAGCCCATGACCACGATGGCCCCCTGGGTGATGCTTAGGGAACGGTCCGGTATCATCAGGTTCTCGTCAAACTCCATCTTGTAGCCCAGTCCGAAACAGTCCGGGCAGGCACCAAAAGGATTGTTGAAGGAGAAGCTTCTCGGCTCCACCTCCTCAATACTGACCCCGCAGTCCGGACAGGCGAAATGCTGGCTGAAATTCATAGGTTCCCCATCGATCACGTCCACGATCATCAGCCCGTTGCCCAGAGCCATGGTGCTCTCTATGGAGTCTGTGAGACGCTTTTCTATTCCCGGACGTACCACCAGACGGTCCACGATAACCTCGATGTTGTGCTTGATATTCTTGTCTAGCTTGATCTCCTCGGAAAGCTCATACTGACTGCCATCTACCCGCACCCGGACATAGCCGCTTTTCCTGGCCTGCTCCAGCACCTTCACATGCTCGCCCTTGCGTCCCCGCACTACTGGGGCCAGAAGCTGGATCCTGGTTTTCTCCGGCATGGACAGGAGCTGATCCACCATCTGATCCACGGTCTGCCTGCGGATCTCCTTGCCGCACTTGGGGCAGTGAGGGATGCCGATTCTGGCGTATAGAAGGCGCATGTAATCGTAGATCTCTGTCACGGTCCCCACTGTGGATCTTGGGTTCCGGTTGGTGGACTTCTGGTCAATGGAGATGGCGGGAGAAAGGCCTTCTATGCTCTCCACATCCGGCTTCTCCATCTGCCCCAGGAACTGTCTGGCATAAGAAGACAGAGACTCCATATAACGTCTCTGTCCTTCCGCGTAGATGGTATCAAAAGCCAGGGAGGACTTCCCGGAACCGCTCAGGCCCGTCAGGACCACCAGCTCGTTCCGGGGAATATCCACATCAATATTCTTCAGATTATGCTCATTGGCTCCGCGTATCTTGATATACTGTCTTGACATAATAGACTCCTTGCTGACAAAAGTAAATATGGACCTTAAAGAACATCATAGCACACTTTGTCCGCTTTTGCAAACATTTGTTCGTGTTTTCAGGAATCTTTTCTGGAAAAATTGGCAGCCAGCCGTTTCATCTCCCTGGCGTTATCGTACACTGCCTCCGTGATCCGGGCTCCGCCCAGAAGCCTTGCCAGCTCCCCGATCATCTGCTCCTGGTCAAGTTCCCGGATAAACGTGGTGGTAAGCTCTCCGTCAGACTTTTTGGCGATCTCAAAATGAGCATCCGCCATGGCCGCGATCTGGGGAAGATGGGTGATGCATATCACCTGGTGATTTCCCGCGATGTATGCCAGCTTCTCTGACACCTTCTGGGCTGTCCGTCCGCTGATTCCGGTGTCAATCTCATCAAATATCAAAGTTGGGATATCATCTGTGTCCGCCAGCACCGCCTTGATGGCCAGCATGATCCTGGACAGCTCTCCGCCGGAGGCCACCATGCCCAGAGGCCGGACCGGCATCCCCGGGTTGGTGGAGATCATAAACTCCGCCTCGTCATACCCGCCCCCGCTGTACTGGGGAAGGCGGCTAAACTCCATGGAAAACTTAACATCCAGAAAATTTAAATCCCGAAGGCCCTGGCTGATCTTCTCTGTCAGTTTCCCCGCCTCTTTCTTCCGTGCCTTTGATAGTTTTTCGCAGAGACCCTCCAGCTTATCCCCGCAATCTTTCCATTTTTTCTCTGTCTCCTGTTTCACCAGGTCATAGTTGTCCAGCTCCTCCAGACGACGACGCTTCTCCTCCAGCTTTTTCAGAATATCCGCCGTGGTTCCCCCGTACTTGGACTGAAGGCTGTGGATCAGATCCAGCCGCTCCTCAATCCTGACAAATTCTTCCTCATCAAAGGAAAACCGATCCATATACTCCCGTATGTCGTGGGAGGCATCGCTTATGACGGCGTCGGCGTCATACATCTGATCCCGGATTCCGGAAAGCTCCGGATCATACTCCGCCGCGGTATCCACTGCCTTTAAAGCCGCGTCGATCCGGGCATTTTCCAGGATGTCATAAGCCTCTGCCAGCTGTTCCATGATCTTCTGGGAATTTTTCAGGCGGCGGTAATCCGCGGTCAGAGTCTCCTCCTCCCCCTCCGTAAGCTCCGCTCTCTCCAGCTCTTCGATCTCATACCTGCAGAAATCAGCCTCCCTGAGCCGGCCTTCCTGGTCCAGATTCATGTCAGAAAGCTTCCTGGACAGCTTTTGGTACTGGGCAAAAACCTCCGCTATTTCTTGTTTTAAAGGAGCTGTTCGGGATTTCGCGTAATCGTCCAGGATCTGAAGATGTTTTGAGCGGTTCATCAAAGACTGGTGCTCGTGCTGACCGTGGATGTCGATCAGCAGACTTGTGATCTCTTTCAGCTTTCCGGCAGTAACCGTCTCGTCATTGACCTTGCTGACACTTCTCGCGGGCATGATCTTCTTGGTGATGATCAGTGTGTTGTCTTCCGGCAGGTCTACGTCCATGTCCTTTAACAGTCTTTGCTTTTCCTCCTCCTCCACGGAAAAGATCAGCTCCACATACGCGTAGTCCGCGCCCTGGCGGATCATGTCCCTGGAAGCCTTTCCGCCCAGAGCCATGTTCACCGAACCGATGATAATGGATTTGCCCGCCCCCGTCTCACCGGTCAGAATGTTCAGACCATCCTTAAATGACACCTCCGCTTTCTCGATCAGTGCCAGATTCTTCACTCGTAATTCCAGCAGCATTTTGCTCCTCCTCGCTGACTTCTGTCATTTTCCAATCCCTATATGCCCCGCCAGGCCCGCCGCCCCGGAATCCTGGCCTGTTCAACCAGCCGTCTCCCCTTTTCCCGGCAGTCTTTATGGCCGTTAAGGGGCTGTGTACCGGGATCCTTCCAGCAATTTCCTGATCTTATCCATGACCAGTATGGTATCATCCACGCTCCTGACAGCGCACATGATGGTGTCGTCCCCCGCTATACAGCCCACGATCTCATGAAAATGGATGGCATCCAGGGCCGCCGCCACCGCCATGGCCATGCCGGACACGGTCTTGATCACCAGCATATTCTGAGCCATGTCCATGGACATAAAGCCGTCCCGCAGAATGCGTATATATTTGTCGCTGAAGCCGCTCTGACTTTGCAAAACCGCATAGTGCTGCTTTCCGTTTTCCGACTGGACCTTGGACAATTTCAGCTCCCGTATATCTCTGGACACAGTGGCCTGAGTCACCTGGTATCCGGCATTGTTTAAGTACTCTGCCAGCTCCTCCTGAGTCTCGATCTCATATTTGCCGATCAGTTCTACTATCTTGCTGTGTCTCTCTACTTTCACTTCTAACCTCCTTCTTCTAAAAGATATCGGCACGCTCCGCTTCGCGTCACCTGCCACGTCGTCGAAAGGCATCCTGAAAAACGCTTGCGGGTTTTGCCTTTCTCCTATGCCAGCTTGCTGCGCAGATTGTCTAAAAATGAAATGTTTTTCAGTTTCACAAGAACCGTCTCCACCTGGGACCGCTCAATGCGGATCTGGTCCCCAACCATCATGTGGCAGGTGATGTCTCCGTCAAAT
The DNA here is from genome assembly GCA_910588865.1 of uncultured Lachnospiraceae bacterium. Taxonomy (GTDB): domain Bacteria; phylum Bacillota; class Clostridia; order Lachnospirales; family Lachnospiraceae; genus UBA3402. Next base: position 51,549 of record CAJUSJ010000017.1, on the reverse strand, counting down.
ACCGCCACCTGTCCTGAATCGTCGTTTCCCAGGGCCTCCATCTCGATCCGGTCATCAGCGGGCAGCACAATGCTCCGGCCATTGAAGGCGTGGGGACAGATGGGGGTCAGGATGGTCATCTGAGCCTGGGGCGCCACAATCGGGCCTCCCGCCGACAGGTTGTAGGCAGTAGACCCCGTGGGCGTGGCGGCGATCATGCCGTCTGCCTTGTACTCGCTTAAATATTCGCCGTTAACATAGATCCTGAATTTCAGCACCCGCAGATTCTCCCGCCTGGTGATGACGATCTCGTTCAGCGCCAGGTCTTCCTTCACTGCCTGTCCTTTATGGAAAATGCTTCCCTTCAGCATCATCCTTTTCTCCAGCTGGTACTGGCCTGACAGAAGGGCCTCCAAAAGCTCCTCCACGCCCTCTCTGCTGCCGATCTGGGTCAGATATCCCAGATGGCCTAAATTGACTCCCGCCATGGGGATCTGCCTTCCCGCCAGATCCCTGGCCGCCTGGATCAGGGTGCCGTCCCCGCCGAGGGTGATGACGCACTCCGTATCCCCTGGGACCTGGCAGGCATCTGTGTACTGGAAATGTTTTTCCCCGCCTCGGCAAAAGCCCTGGCCCGGCCGCTGGATCCGGCAGCTTCCTCCCCTGTCCTCTATGTAGCGGCGGATCTCCTCAGCCACCTGGTCCACTCCGTCTTTTTCCGGATTTTTTATCAGATAAAAATGTCTCATGTCTTAAGACCCCTAAAGTGTTTTGTGAGCCTGTTCCACCACTGCCTGTGGATCGACCGCCGCCTCTCCCCTCCCGCTCTGTTCCGGGTGGTTTTGCAGGTGCGCGAGATACTCGATATTTCCCTCTGGTCCCTTGATGGGGGAAAACTCCAGGTTCAGGATCCCAAAACCCAGGGAGGCCGCGAAATCCAATACCTTGTTTATGACCTCCAAATGGGTGCTCTTCTCCCTGACCACTCCTTTTTTCCCAACCTTTTCCCGGCCGGCCTCAAACTGGGGCTTGATCAGACACACCATCTGGCCGTCCTCAGACAACAGCGCCTTCACTGGCCCCAGAACCTTAGAAAGGGAGATAAATGACACGTCAACAGAGGCAAATTGGATCTTATCCGCCACATCCGCCTCTGTCACATAGCGGATATTGGTCCTCTCCATACACACCACCCGGGGATCGTTCCTCAGCTTCCAGTCCAGCTGCCCGTGTCCCACATCCACCCCGTATACCTTCACTGCCCCATTCTGCAGCATGCAGTCCGTGAACCCTCCCGTGGAAGCCCCCACATCCATGCAGACCTTTCCTTCTAAAGATATGCCGAAATGGGTCATGGCCTTCTCCAGCTTCAGGCCTCCCCGGCTTACATACTTCTGGGATGCGCCCCGGACCTCTATGGAAACCGTATCCTCGAATGTGGTTCCGGCTTTGTCCTCTTTCTGTCCCTCCACATACACCACACCGGCCATGATCAGGGCCTTGGCTTTCTCCCGGGATGGGGCCAGATTTTTATTTACTAAAAGAATATCTAAACGCTCTTTCATATCGCTCCTCTCCTGAGATCCATACCCCCCCCCGGCCCGTCACTCCCCTTGGAAAAACCACTTCTTTATGGTTTCGATAATAGAGTCACTGTCAATTCCCAGCTCTTCCCTCAGGATGGACACATTTCCGTGTTCTACATAGGCATCGGGCAGGGCTACGTTCAGAACCTTTACATGTGGGTAATGCTCGTGGACGTAGGCGGTTACTTTCAGGCCATATCCCCCCTGAAGGACGTTTTCTTCCAGGGTCACTAAGTATTGGTGGTTTTCAGCCAGACGGGCAACCAGCTGGTAGTCCACGGGCTTTACAAATCTTCCGTTTGCCAGGGTCACATGGTAGCCCTCCGCTTTCATCTTTTCCCTGATGTGCTCCGCGGTGCTGACCATGCTGCCTATGGCCAGAAGGGCGATCTGGTCTTCTTCGTAGATCATCTCCCCTTTTCCATATACAATAGGCTGGTTAAATTCTTTCAGGCCCCGGTAGGCCTCTCCCCTTGGATAGCGGATGGCGATGGGGCCGTCAAAGCTCAGGGCAAACTCCAGCTCCCGGCGCAGCTCCCACAGATTCTTGGGGGCCATGACGCTCATGTTGGGGATAGAGCTTAAATAGGATAAATCAAAGATACCCTGGTGGGTCTCACCATCGCTTCCCACCAACCCGGCCCTGTCAACGGCAAATACTACCGGCAGATTCTGAATGCACACGTCATGAAGAATCTGGTCATAGGCCCTCTGGAGAAAAGAAGAATACACAGCCACCACTGGCCTTAACCCGGCTGCCGCCATCCCTGCCGCGCTTGTGACAGCATGCTGTTCCGCGATGCCAACGTCAAAAAAACGGTCCGGGTACATTTTCGCGAATCGGTTCAGTCCCGTGCCGTCCGGCATGGCGGCGGTCACCGCCACAATATCTTTTCTCTCCTCCGCTAACTGGCACAGCTTCCGGGAGAAAATGTCCGTGTATCCTGGATGTTCTTTTTGCTTCTTTGGCTGTCCCGTATTGATGTCAAAGGGGTCCACTCCGTGGAACCAGAATGGGTTCCTCTCCGCCGGCTCATAGCCCTTTCCCTTCTGGGTCAGCACATGGACCAGAACCGCGTGGTCCAGCTTCCTGGCTTTTAGAAGAACTCTTGTGAGCTGCCGCAGGTCGTGCCCATCCACGGGACCTAAGTAAGTGATCCCCATATTTTCAAACAGCATCCCCGGAATCAGAAGCTGCTTAATGCCCTGCTTGGTCCGGCTGATCTTGTCGATCAGCTTGGGACCCAGAACCGGGATCTTCTCCAGGGTGCTGGTCACATTCTTTTTTAAATCATTATAGCCCTCTCCTGTGCGGATGCTGCTTAAATATTTGGAAATGCCTCCCACATTTTCGGAGATGGACATGTTGTTGTCATTTAATACAATAATAAAGTTCCGCTCTAAGCGGGCAGCGTTGTTCAGGGCCTCATAGGCCATGCCTCCGGTGAGCGCGCCATCTCCGATGATGGATACCACCGAGTAGTCCTCTCCCTGGATATCCCTGGCCTGGGCCATTCCCAGGCCAGCTGCTATGGATGTAGAGCTGTGGCCTGTGTCAAAGGCGTCGCAGGGGCTTTCCTTTGTCTTTGGAAAACCGCTTAAGCCCCTGTACTGGCGCAGCTCGTCAAAATGGTCTTTCCGTCCGCTTAAGATCTTGTGGGTATACGCTTGGTGGCCTACATCCCAGATGATCTTGTCTTTTGGAAGGTCAAATGTCAGATATATGGCCATGGTCAGCTCCACCACACCCAGATTGGAGGCCAGATGCCCTCCTGTAGCGCTTATTTTCTCGATCAGAAACTGCCGTATCTCCGAGGCCAGGGCCTCAAGTTCCCCGCGGTTTAAGCCTTTGATGTCCCCAGGCCCGTTTATCTTCTCCAGCATTGCCATCTTCCTTACTTTTCTCTGGTTATCAGCATGTCCATAAGATATTCCAGAAAGTCGTGGTCCCCGGGAAGGCTCCAAAGCAGCTCTTTTGCCTGAGCCGATAAGTCCCTCACCGCTTCCCTGGCTTTCTCCATTCCATACAGTGACACATAGGTGGTCTTCTCGTTTTTCTCGTCACTGAGCACAGGCTTGCCCAGGACCTCCGTGGTGCCTGTCAGATCCAGAATATCATCCTGTATCTGGAACGCCTGTCCCACAAGGGAGGCCATCTTTTCCACAGCCTCCACCTGGGAATCATCCGCTCCCCCCAGGATGGCCCCGATCATCATGGACACTTCCAGGAGAGCGCCTGTCTTAAGCCGGTAGATAAAGTCCAGCCTCTGGGGGTCTATGGGCTTTCCCGACAGCTCCACATCCACGGTCTGCCCGCCGATCATGCCTCCTATACCAGACTTTCCGGCAAGAAGCCCCATGCACTCAGCCACAGCTCTGGGCCTTTCTGAGCCTCCCAGGGCCCTGGCCGCTGTCTCGAAGGCGTAGAGCGCCAGGGCATCCCCGGCCAGCACCGCCATGTCATAACCGTACTGTACCCAGGTGGTGGGCAGTCCCCGCCTCAGCCTGTCATTGTCCATACAGGGCAGGTCGTCGTGAATCAGGGAAAAGGTGTGAATCATCTCCACGGCTGCCATAAAAGGCTCCACCAGTATGGCTTCCATGCCTGCCCTTACAGAATCACCGCGGCTGTCCTCTTTAGGCCCCCCGGCAAACAGGCGGTAGACCTCCCGCATGAAAAGAGGGCGAAGTCTCTTTCCTCCCGCCTTCACGCTGTAGTTCATGGCCTCTGACACGGTTTTCTGATACCCTGTCTCCGGCGGAAGATATTTTGTGACCACTTCCTCCACCTGGGCCGTATACTGCTCTAGTCTCTCTTTAAGATCCATATTCCTCCACGTTCTCCTCGCTGAGGACCATGATCCGCTTCTCCACCTTGTCGATGCGCTGACTGCATTCTTTCACCAGCTTCATGCCTGTCTCAAAGCAGGCAAATGACTCTTCCAGAGTGCTCTCCCTGTCCTCCATCTTTTCGATGATGGCCTCCAGTTCTTCCATGGTCTCTTCTATGGTCCTTGTTGTCTTGTTTTCTTCCATTCTCTCAAATCTCCTGACCGCCTCTGATGTCAGCGGCCCTCTGAAAGCTTGTCTCATGTGTCCGGCAAAGGCTCCACCTGGGTCACCTTTGTTTTGAACGTTCCGTCCCTTACCCGGACAGCCAGCTCCTGCCCCAGGCTCACCTGGGCCACCGACTCCACCCGTCTTCCGTCTTCCCCTGTAAGAAATCCGAAGCCTCCGCTGAGCCTGGCCAGGGGGGACAGCCCCTGAAGCCTGCCGCTTATAAGAGCCAGCCTGTGCTTCCTGTCTGTCAGCTTCTCCGCCATGAGCCTCTCCAGCTCATCCTGCATGTCCGCCAGCCGCTGCCTCTTCTGATTCAGCTGATGCCGGGGATGGCTGGCCTCAAGCCGCAGACGGCACTGTTCTACCTGGTACTTTCTCCTCTCCAGGCACCTGGATATTCCCCGGGTCAGAACATCCCGGTACAGCTGAAGCTGGCCTTCAAACTGCCTGTAGTCGAACACCGCCAGCTCCGCCGCCGCGGAAGGGGTGGGAGCCCGCATGTCCGCCACATAGTCGGCAATGGTCACATCGGTCTCATGGCCCACTGCCGAGATCACAGGGGTAGCGCAGTCAAAGATGGCTCGGGCCACCAGCTCCTCGTTAAATGCCCACAAATCTTCTATGGACCCGCCTCCCCGCCCCACGATCAGCACATCAAGGCCCATGGCGTCCAGGGCGCGGATTCCCTCCGCGATGCTGTATTTTGCCTGTTCCCCCTGGACCAGGGCCGGATAGAGGATCAGCTGGACGTAGGGGTTCCGCCTTGCGGCGATGTTCATGATATCCCGGATAGCCGCCCCTGTTGAGGCGGTGACAATGCCCACTGTCCTGGCATACCTTGGGATGGGCCGCTTGTACTCTGCCGCGAACATCCCCATGTCCTCCAGCTCGTCCCTGAGCCTTTGAAACCGCTCGAACAGGTCCCCCATGCCTTCCTTTTTGATCTCCCTGGCATAGAGCTGATACTTGCCGTCTCTCTCATACACATCCACGGTTCCGGTGACGATCACCTGCTGCCCTTCCCGCAGCTGAAAATTAAGACCTTTTCTCTGACCGGCAAACATGACGGCGGATAAGGTCCCTGACTCGTCCTTCAATGTAAAATAAATGTGTCCCGAGGTGTGATATTTGCAGTTGGAGATCTCTCCCCGGACGCTGAGCCGTTTGAGCAGATAGTCCTGGACAAACATGTTCTTGATATAAGAATTCACCTGTGTTACGGAATATACACTTGCCATATCGTTTGCCTGTCCTTTGGGGCTGTGTGCTAGGAAACCGTATCTGCCCCGTTGTCCTTACGGGCTTCCTCTCTGCCTCTCACCAATCTGGCCAGGACCCCGTTAATAAAAGACGGCGAATCGTCCCCGCCGAACTTCTTGGCCAACTCCACGGCCTCGTTGATGGCCACCTTCTCCGGGATCTCCTCGTCGTGAAGGATCTCGTACAACGCAAGCCGCAGGATGGTAAGCTCCACCTTTCCCATCCTTCTCGTCTTCCAGCCCTCCGCCACCGCGTTGATCCCGGCGTCAAGCTCCGGTACCTTCAAAAGGGCGTCTCCCGCCTTTTTTAACAGATAGTCTCTGTCCTTCTCTTCCATATCAACCTGGTGGAGAATCTGAATCTCTCCCTCCGGCGTGGTCTCATCCTCCTCAGTTGCCTCAAAGTATCGCTCCAGCTGCCCCGCTGTCTCCTCCGCCGGGTAAAAATCCGCGCAGAACAGCATCTTGAAACAATGTTCGCGCAATTCTCTTCTGGTCATCTTCAAATCCTCCGTTTGTCATAAGGCGCAGCCGCCGCTGGCAGCCGCGCCCTCTTCCTCTTTAGTGGCTCTCATCCATATTGACGCCCGCGATCTTAATGTTCACATCAAGGACATTGAGCCCTGTCATGTTCTCAATGGCGCTCTTTACTTTGTCCTGGACCTTCTCGGAAACCCCGGGAATGTTGTAGCCATACTTGATGTTTAAGGATAAATCCACGGACACATGCTCCTCTGTCACGTCCACTTTCACTCCCTTGGAAAGGTTCTTCATCCCAAGCTTACCCACCAGCTCATTGGTGATATTGCCTGCCATGGAGTCCACCCCTTCCACCTCTGTGGCCGCCAGTCCCGCGATGATAGCCACCACCTCGTCCGCGATCTGTACTTCTCCGATTTTATCCTTCTCATATACTTTGTGAGTATTTCTGCTTTCCAGTTCTGCCACCATGATTACCTCCTGTGTTTCTATAATAGCCCTATTATAGCAAAAATACTCCTGTTTGCAAAGGAATTTTTAGTCTGCCAGGTTCAGGAGGGTGATAATGATGTTTTCCGCCTGAACTTCTGCCTTTCTCTTCACGATATCCTCGATCTGGGCCCGCTGGGCGTCCGTGATGCTGGAAGCGTTGACCACCACATCTACCTTTTCAGAAGAAATGCTGACCACTGGGTCTGAAAATCCTTTTGCCATCAGTAGGGTCTCCGCCGCGTTCTCCTTTTCCGAGATCTCTGTCAGGCGGATCATATCCTGGATGGCTTCCTGTTTGGCCGACTCCTCAATGTTGGCGTTGTTGATAATGGCCAGAAGGGTGTCCTTGTTCTTTGCCCGCACCTGTTCCCGGTTCAGCTGGACTCCCGCTATGTAATCGGACACGCTCATACCGCTGGTCAGAATAGCCTCCCCCGGGTTCTCATACCCTGTCTGGGTGTCTCCGGCGTTTCCCTGGGCGCTGTCCAAAGCCCCGGCCTCCATGCCCGCCTGGTCCCCGATGGTCTCTGCCTGGGCAAGCTGCTGAGGATCTCCCTGGAGCTGGGAAAGATCCCCCTCTGCCACGGACTCCGCCTCCTCGATCTGGGAAAGATCCTGATCCAGGCTCTGAATCTCCTCATAGCCTCCCTGGGCGTCTAAGATCCTCTGGTTTTCCATCATGATGTCTTCCTCAGAAATATCCATGAGACCTGCCTCAGACATAACATTTCCCGCCTCCAGGTCCTGTTTTCCTGTGTAGTTCAAATACCCCGCCGCCGCGATCATCACCGCCAGGGTGGTGACGATGATCTGGTTTCTCCGGAACAGCTTCTTCATATTGACGTTTTTCATGCTGACACTTTTCATATTGACACTTTTTAAGTCCCTCTTAAATCTCATGCGCGACACTCCTTTTTATTCTGCCCTCTTTAATACTTTTATTTTATGTGAGGGTACGTCAAATAATGCTTCCACGGCCGCGGAAATTTCTGCCTGGATCTGAGGGCTTCCTCCTCCCGCGGCGCTGACCACCACGCCGCCGATCTCCGGCTTCAGTTCTTTTTCCAGAAGAGGCCCGCCTCCGCTGCTTTGCTGCCCCGTCAGAATGGTGTCCTCCGTTACCTCCTGGCTCCTGATATCCCTGGAGCCGCCGTTGGAATCAATCTCCTTTGTGGTGGAATAGGAAGTGTCCCGGTCCGTCTTCCACACCTTCTCCTCTGAACTTTTCAGAACGATCATGACCTCCACCTCCCCCACACCCTCCACATGGCTTAACAGCTCCTTAAGCCTGGCTTCCAGCTGCCGCTCATAGGTGAGGGCCGTCCCGGCCGCCGCCTGTACACTGGAGGCTTCCTCCCCGTCGTTGCCGCCAGAGCCGCTTTCCCCCTGCCCCCCGCTTTCCGTCAGGCTGTCTCTGTAGAAAGAATTTCCGGGCTCTCCGCCGCCAGCGTCATCAGCGGTCCTGGTTCCGTTTCTCCCTGACAGCCACTGGCTCTCCTGACTTTTTTCCTTATCGCCCCCTGGAAAGGCCAGTATAAGAAAAATCAGCCCCACGGCCAGAACCATCAGCCACCGCTCCTTACTCCCCTTTATAGGTAATTTCCACTTTCCCGGCTTCCAATCCATAATAGCTTTCCACCTTTCGTCTCAGTTGCTCCAGCTCCTTCGGCTCCCCCTGCTCTTTGCCGCTGTCTTCCTCAGTGCCCTTCAGATTCACGGTCACAGGCTCAACAGGGTTTACCGCCTGTACCGCATGGCTTTCCTTCTCGTTTTCGTCCCCCTTCCCCCTCACCTCCATCTGAATTCCCACAACAGCCCCCCAGTCCTGGCTGCCCTCATCCCTGTCCATCACGGCCTGGATCTTCACTGTCACAAATCCCTCCTCCGCCGCCATGGCATTGACATTGGCCTCCACGGCCTGCTCATAGCTGTCCATCACTTTAGCCAGCCTCTGCCTTTCGATCCCCAGAATCTCTCTGGAAAGATCCCTGGCGTCCTGCTGATAGGTGAAGGACTCAAAGCCGCGGGTGATCTGCTCCTCCAAATGAAATCCCTCTGTCACAGGCTTCAGCACCAGAAGAATCAGCACCATGCCTGCCGCGAGGCGGACATAGCGGCTGTATTTTTTTCCTGGAAGAAGATTTTCCACCACCGTCACCAGCACATAGTAAAACAGGATATTCCCCACCCAGTTTAAGATCCCGTCCACCCAGTGTCCTCCCTCCTCTCAAGGCCCGCGGTGCCCATACCCGGCCTGCCTTCAAAGTCAGGCATAATAAGTCACATTGGTCCCGGCACAGACCACTGCCACGGTAATCACCAGCAAAAGCGCCGCCGCCATGACGGCCTGAACCATCATCTTCTGGCCTTTTGCCGCGGCACATACACAGGATACCAGCCTTTTGTCGCACACTGGTTCCATGATCGCTGACACACACTGATACATCACCATCAGCACTGCCAGCTTTATCACCGGCATGGCGATCAAGGCCATAAGGATGACCATGGCCGCCGCGCCTATGGTATTTTTGATCAACACCCCCGAGCCTACCAGAAGCTGGGTCACAGCCGCCGCCCCCTGCCCGATTCCGGGGATCATGGACACCGCCTTCTGTACGGTGCCCTGTTTCAGGGAATCTACATAGGGAAGGATCAGACTCTGGATCAGGTGGAAGCTGAGCGCCAGACCGGGCAGGGCCTTCAGCCCCCAGCCAGCGGCCTGTCCCACAAGCTCGGTAAATTTGGACAAAAATTCTTCTCTTACCAGATTTCCCGCCATCCCCAGAAGCACATAGATCCTCACCACAGGCAGGATCACCCTTCCCAGAAACCACTGCCCCGCCGCCATGAGCCACAGGGTGAATTCGTACATGGCCACTGCCGACACGCTGCCGCCGGCAAAGGCCACGGCGAGAAAATAGGATGGCATCAGCAGTCTCATGAATCCTATGATTTTTTCCACTGTATCTGCCGCCAGAGCCATGCTTTCCATCATGGAGGCCGCTAAAAACGTAAAGAGAAGAAGGTAGGTAATAAAAAAGCCGGTCTCCGAGATCTCGCCGCTGCTGAATACAGAGGAGAAATTCGTAAACACAGCTCCTGTAAATCCAAGGGCCAGGACCTGTCCGATCAAGTGTCCGCCTACGGAAATCTCCGAAAACAGACTATGCTTCAGGCTGTCCAGTATATTCCCCCAAAGCTTTGACAGATCCCCTTTTATGAGACAGTCCATGACAGACTCCATAGTCAGGGCCGGACCGGCCTCCCTCTCCTCAAGAAACTTATCGATCTCAGAGAAATCCAGCGCTTCCAGCCCCATGAAGTCCTCTGTTGCCCAGGTTCCCGGTTCCTCCTCTCCGGGAGAAGCCGCCCACGCCGCCTTTGCTGTCAAAAGCATCACAAAGATGGCCAAAAGCCACACAGCGGCGGCTCCGCATAGGATTTTCACCCATTTTTTCCTGCGTTTCATGCCTGGCTGCCAGGTTCTTTCCCAAAGCCCGCCGTATCCATACCGCCACACTCTCCTTGGCCTGGCGGCCCGCCCCTGCCGCAAGGTTCTCTTCCTTTTCGCGGCATGGCCCTGCTGCCATTTTCTTTTCCAGAACTCTCCGCCGCTCATGACATAAACACCTTGAGAGTCTCCATCAATGCCAGCAGGATGGGCATGCTCACTGCCAGCATGGACAGCTTGCCGAATATCTCGATCTGCCCTCCCAGGGAACCGTACCCCGCATCCCTGCAGATCCCGGAGGCAAATTCCGCGATGTATGTGATCCCGATCATTTTCATCAGGATCTCTAAGTAAACTCTGTCCAGCCGAATATAGGACTGAACCTTCCGTATGGTTTCTATAACCGCCTCCAGCTTGGACAGACTGTAAAAAAAGATCACCAGTCCTGCACCCAGAACCAGATAGACCCCATACTCTCCTTTTACCGCTTTCAGCTCCACTGCCAGAAGGACCGATATCAGCCCTATGACCGCGATTGACGCGACTGTCATATTACTCCCCCTTCCCGCCCCGTCAGGGCTACAACGCGAACAGGCTTTTAATGGTGTCAAACAATTCATAGATATAGGGCACCATCCAGAACAGCACCAGCACCAGACCGGCCAGACTGGTCAAAAATGCCTGCTCCTCTCTCCCGCTGTGCTTGAGGACCTGGCAGATGACAGAAACTAAGATCCCCACCGCCGCGATCCTAAAAATCAGATTGACTCCCATGACCGCCTTCCTCCTTTTTTAAGGTAACGGCACGCGCCACTTCGCGGCACCTGCCAAATCGTCGGAAGGCATCTTAAAAACGCTACGCGTTTGCCTTCCTCCTTTTTTAAGGTTACGGCACGCGCCGCTTCGCGGCACCTGCCAAATCGTCGGAAGGCATCTTAAAAACGCTACGCGTTTGC
>CAJUSJ010000017.1:2568-40186 GCA_910588865.1 uncultured Lachnospiraceae bacterium | reverse complement strand
CTTCGCGGCACCTGCCAAATCGTCGGAAGGCATCTTAAAAACGCTACGCGTTTGCCTTCCTCCTAACACATCATGATGGAGAGAAACAGGCCGCCCATGATCCCCAGACTGGTGTACAGACGGCTCTGCTCCCGCTCATGTTCCCGATAAAACCCAATGCTCATATCCAGCTGTTCCATATAGAGAGCCACCGTGTGTTCCTGCATCTCTAAGTCCAGATACCCCAGGTGTTCTCCAAAGGCTGTCAGTTCCTCCAGCTCTCTCTCTGACAGGAGCATGTCTTTTTTTCTCTTCTCTGTCTCCTCTTTCCAGATCACATAAAATGGCTCCCCCTGCCGCTGGCTGATCCTGTCTTCTACGGCCAGAAACAATTCTCCCAGAATCCCGTCTGATTTTCTTCCCACATGTCCGAAGGCCTCTCCAAGAGGAGCATGGGTGTACAGGATCTCTCCTCTCAGCATGATCACCATCTTCTTCAGCTGTTCCAGCATTTTTAAATGCTCTTTCCACTGAGCTGCCTTCCACATCCCCAGAGCCCCGCAGGAGCATGTCACCAGAAAGCTCCCTGTCAGTTTAAGCACCATAAGCCATCCTTTCCGGGCTGTACAGCAGGCACCCTCTGGAATCAAAAATCTGGCTCACCTGGCCTGGCCCGCCTAAAACAATGTATCTTTCAAACATCCTCTGCCGGACCATGTTTTGCAGGATGGGCTTGTGGCGGATGTCGTCCACGGAATTTCCGTGGACCGTGGCCACCAGCTTGCAGCCGCAGCTCATAACGTATTCCACCGCCTCCATGTCCTGGCGGCTTCCGATCTCATCCACCGCGATCACCTGGGGGGACATGGTCCGGACCAGCATCATCATACCCTTTGCCTTTGGACAGCAGTCCAGGATGTCCGTGCGGATTCCCAGGTCGTTCTGAGGTATGCCCTGATGACAGGCTCCCAGCTCTGAACGCTCGTCCACCACCCCCACAGTCACTCCCCTTCTCCCCCGGCTTCCCGTGGATATCTGACGGATCATATCCCTCAAAAGTGTGGTCTTCCCGCATCTGGGCGGGGACACGATCAGGGTGTGGGTCACCTGTTCATTGTCATAGACATAAGACATCACCGGGTCCGCGCAGCCCAAAACCTGGTGGGACAGCCGGACATTGATAAAAGATATGTACTTCATTCCCCTGATATCTTGATCCTCCACCACGGTTTTTCCCGCCACCCCGATCCGGTGACCTCCCTGGATGGTGATGAACCCCTGGCGCAGCTCTTCTTCAAAGGCATAGAGAGAGTAATTGCTGATGTATTCCATGGTCTCCTGAAGCTCCTTCCTGGTCACTATATGGGCTTCCTGTGCCGTTGTCTTTAAAGCGCCGCTGCCGCTTACATAGTACTCTTTGTTTTCCTGAACCAGAAGAAGCGGGGCTCCCACTCTTAAGCGGATCTCCTGGACATGTTCGTAATCCGTCCGCGCCTGCTCCAGGATCCGGCGGATCTCTTTGGCAAAAATACGTATCACCTGATCTTTTCGCTCCACGTTGTCCCCTCCTAGTATACCGCGGCGGAAGGCATGGGAAAACGCTTCGCGTTTGCCTTCCGCCTATGAACAATGTATTGGCACGCGCCGCTTCGCGGCACCTGCCACGTCGGCGAAGGCATGGGAAAACGCTTCGCGTTTGCCTTCCGCCTCTTTACTCTCAAGTATATGTGTGACAAGTTGGGAAAATGCCTGGAATCACTTGAATGGTTGAATGCGCGATAAAAAACAGCCAATCACTTTCGATTGACTGTTTTTTACCTGAATGTGGAAATTAATCTGTATTTTCGCGAAATATCCGTTCAGACCTTGGTTCTACTTTGTCCAGCTTCCCTGTTCATTAACTGTATATCCATCAGGTGTCACCTCAGACCGGTACATGGCTCCTGAAGGCTTTCCTGAATTCTCCCGTGCCTGGAATTCCCACACACCGTCTTTCTGGCTCCAGCCTGTGGCTGTTGTCGATGAAGTGTTAAAATAATACCATTTTCCTTCAACCTGAAGCCAGCCCGTTGCCATAGCTCCATCTGCTTTCAGATAATACCAGAAATGATCCTGGTTTTCGTAATACCACCCTGTCCGCATATATCCTTCCGCGTCAAAGCTGTACCACTGATTGTTAATATATTGCCAGCAATTTGCCGCGTATGTACCATCAGACAGTTGATATTTCCACCGGCTGTTGATCTGAACCCATCCGCCCACCTTGGCGGTGCTTGAACCGCCATATTTTCTTTTACTGGTAGATGAAGGTTTCTCTGGTTTTTCCGGCTTCTCTGGTTCTTCTTCCGCCTCATTAGCCAGAACCACGGTTCCTGTCCTGGTTGGGAAGAATGTTATGATTCCTTCTTCCTTATCCACCATAAAGCGCAGTGAGGACTGCTGTCCCTGTTCATCGATCACAGCTGCCAGGATCCGCTCATCGAGATCAAGGTTCTCCGGGATATTTATGGTTACCATATAAGGTATTTTCTGATTCAGAACAGACTTATCCTCATCCTCCTTCTCCCAGAACAGCTGGAGACGGAACTTGCAGGTTCTTTCCTCATCTACTTTCTTTCCGTCTATCTTTGTGGCAGATTTTACGGAAGCGGAAGATGTAGCAGTCTTTCCAATGGCGGTAAGTCCTACTGTTTTTAACAGTCCGTTGTTCCTCCTCAAAGCATTTGCCGGTGTGGCCACTTTATCATCAGTATCCGGATCTTTGTCCTCTCCGCTGATCACCAGCACGGCCGCGGAAGGTGTTTCTTTATAGTCAGGAGAAATGTTCAGCACCATGCCCCGGGCCTTGGGATCTAATTTCTCCGCGCTCTTTCCGTTTACTTCCAGCCTCTCCCCTACAGGAGCATCGCCTTCACTTCGAACCAGCATATACAGATCAGCCAGTTTCAGAAGAGAATCCATAAGATGAGTCGCCAGGCTGTCGCTGTCCGCACTCTCGAAGGCGAGAATCGCGTTCTTTACAGCCTCTTCCGCCTCTGGGCTGTCTGCTCCCAGATCCGCGATCACTTCTTCAGCGAAATCAACCTTTAACTCTAATTTCTTCAAGTCCTCCGGAAGCTCTGTGGTCACCACGTCGCCGCCCAGGGAAACACTCGCGTTCAGGGTCAGCCCGGATTCCGTCTTTGCCGTCACGGTCAGAGCATTATTCTTTTCTTCCTGATCAACCCACAGGACTCCTTCGCTGTCAATGACCGTTCCGGCAGCCAGAGACTCGCTGCCTGTCACAGACCAGGTAATCTCTCCCGCGTTGCCGGCATAATCCCGCACCTCAAAGATCCGGCTTTCTCCTGGTCTCATGGTCGCGGAGGATGGGTAGATGGAGGCCGGAATCTGCACTGTGGCCATGGAAGAGTTTCCGTTGGTCCCTTCCATCTCAAAGGTCAGCTCCGCGCCGCCGTCTTCTAAGATCCGGCAGGAAACATTGTCATCCAGTTCTAACTCAAAGGCTATGGGCCTGTGAAGAGTCACCTTGATGGTTCCTTTGTTCTTCATGGTGGGATCGGAAACCGCTACGGTCAGCTGTCCGTTTCCTTCTTCTTTGATCATGACAGAAGCCTTCTTATCAGAAGTCACATCTCCTACAGTGGTCTCCTCATCTTCCCAGAAGTTAATTCCCGTGATGCCAAGCTCCTCATGATAAACCGCCTGGGCCTTGTTTGTATTCATAAGAACCGCCACCTTGGGATTCTCGGCATAATCCGCTGTCTCGTCCGCTGTCTTTCCTGGAAGCAGAACGTAGCCATAGGACGCGTTGGACGGGGACGCTCCGTGGTCAAACCACATCTCCATGTAATTTTCCGTGCTCTCCCCTTCAAAGGTTCCTATATCTTTCCAGTTGCCTGTGGTTTGGGCTTTGCGGATATTCAGCTCCGTGTTCTCATATGGGAAATAATATCCGGTTCCCTCTGTCTCATTGCCCTCTAAGTGAGCCCATGTCACATTCTCCACAGGAGTTCCTTTCACATTTGCGGTTCCTGCCACATAATCCTTCAGCTCGTTCTTAACTGCCGCAAGCTCTACCGCTTCCCCGTTTATGGTCAGCTCGTTGCTTCCGTCTTCCCTCAGCTTTTTGTTTTCCACGGTGGTCTCAACATGAATATCCATACCCTTGTTGTTGATCCCCGCGCCCAGGCAGACGATCTCATCGTCAAACATAAACCAGGACTTTTTGCCGTTTAAGTTGGGGGCATATCCGATCGCGCCGCCGCTTCTTCCCTTGGTTCCGATCGCGCCGCTGAAGGACATTCCACTGATTCCATACTCACCGATGGCGCTGCCGCCTACCCAGCTTTCCGTGGAAAGGTAATCACCTTCCTGAAGGAAACCGCTGCTGTCCGGCGTGCCGTTGCCGATATCCATGGGAACTACCGTTGTACCCGCCAACCGGAAGGGGTTCACCGTGTTCCAGTAATTTTCAGTGTACTGATCATCTCCATCATAGATATAGGTCATACCGTTGCCCTGATGCCAGCCATACAGGTTCTCGTTGTTCATAATCTCTGTATTCTGGATACGCTCTGAATACATGGACAGGGCGAACAGATAATTATCTCTTCTGTGAACAGCCCGGTCCATAAGCGGGAATGACCGGTGCATGGACGGCACATAGCTTTCTATGGAGTCATCCTCGAGGATCTCCTGCGCCCTGCGCTTGACGGCCATGTTATCCACACCTGTCAGGCTGTCTAAAAATTCCGGATCTTCCTCTATCCAATATTTTATTGCTGACAGTACGGTTTCCTTTGCCTCCGGGCTGAGGGAATCCACCATCTTCAGAATAATGACCATGGCATCCCGCCCTGAATCCCGGTTGCTGTAAGCTGGCCTTGCTACAGACCTGCCCTTTAAGGAATCCAGCATCATTCCGCGGTATATGGAGTTGCCGAAACCTTCCACAATATAGTACTCCAGATTCTGCCGCACTTCGTCTGGATACTGCCACGGGGTTCCTCCGATAAGGGACGGAATCTTCACGCCGCCTTTCATAAACTCAATTCCGTAAGATCCGATGTAGGGCACACAGATGTGATCCAGATAAGAGCCATCCGAGTAAAAACCGCTGGCGTATCCGGTCTCATGCAATATGCCGCTGTCCTCCACCTCCTGGATCACAAAGGTTCCTGATGAGGCCAGCATACCTATGTAAACCTGTTCATTGTCCTTCCTCAGCGCTCCCAGTCCTACGGCTGTGGTGGAACAGTCAATAACATTGGCTCCCGCCTGTGTTCTGTATGCCTGACCATGAGTGCTTCCTGTTCCTGTAGCTCCTCCATGATATGGATCCGGCTGGAAGAAATACAGTGCCTCTGTGTAGGTCATGACCTGCTCCTCGGTCAGATCGTCGTAGAGCAGAATCAATGCGGGAATGATATCCTTGGGTATCCCGATCTCCCAGGTCCACCAGTTATCGGTCTGGCTTTTGGGGGTATAGCAGACAGTACACAGGTAATCCAAACTGTTGAGCATGTCCTTGAGCATGTCCTCGTTCTGGTAGTATTGGCTTCCCTCTGTGCTGTAGGCCTTGGCCATGGCAAGGACTTTTTTAAACGCCGGCCTGAACTCAACCGCGTCGTCCTTATATTCCACATCCTTGTTTCCCGCTTTCCCTAAATCTCCTGGCCACGGAACATCCGGACAGGAATCCTGGCCCTTATACTCATAGGCATCCCATGCCTCTTTCGCCGCCTGGTCGATGCTTTCCAGAATCTCGGCTCCTCCTTCTGCTGAGGCTACGTCAGTTCCTATGAGAGACTCCTTCCAGGCCTGACGGATTTTCCCGTAATCCTCGTCAGTAACCTGAGGAAGATTCTCTGGATCTTCGAAAAGAATCTGGGTAGGATAAACCTTCTCCTTTCCCTCCGAGTCCCGGGCAACGACTACCATGTTGCCCATCTCTTTGGCGGTCAGGGTCGCGCCGCCGTTTGGCAATGTGATCACATCAATGAGATGGTCAGCCAGAGTATCTCCCGCTGTCCTGCTTCCGTCTTTCTCCCCTTCTTTCAGTTCCCGCTTGATCTTGCTGTAGCCCACGTTCCTGAGATAGGTTCCATCTGGTTTCATGAATTTGGCGCTCCATGTCACATCGCCTGTCATGCCCTCTGGCCTGGCTATCTCTACCACATCACCTCTTACCAGGGTAATAGAATCTTCTGTCATCTGGCTGTCCAGCAGCAAAGCGTCCTCAGGGGTCATATCGTCCGCGGTATCCCGGTACCTTGTCCCATCTGTCTCCACTGTGACCAGAGAACCAATTACCTCTCCCCCGTGTACCGGAGCGGCGGCAGCGCTCACCGAATTACCCAAAACCATGGCCACAGCCATGGCGGCGCCGATTCTTTGGCGCGCTTTCTTTTGAAAATACATGATACATTCTCTCCTTTCTTACTCCATTTATTGTTCTCCGATTTTTCCTTTTACTGTTTGTTCCACCGCCCCCTTCTTTCCCTGAAAAGCCATTGGAGGCAAGGTTGTCACCAGTACATCTTCCAATCCGAAAGCATCCTGGTCAAGGCTTCCATATAGAAATAGTCGCCCCATGTGTTACATTCATCCACGCCTCTGTCTTTACAGGTATTTTCTTTCGAATCTCTGGCATAGGTTCCATGAAGCAAAATGCCGTTGGAACTCTCTAAATCCCTGTTTCCGCACTTCTCTATAAGCGCGGCCATAATCCGGTCCGCCGCGCCTTTATACTTTTTCGCCCGATCCTCATCCAAATACTTTATCATCTCCAGAATTCCACACACAGCCACCGCCGCGGCAGAAGAGTCTCTTGGTTCCTGGCTTCCTGTGTCGAAATCAAAATCCCAGTAAGGGATCAGATCATCAGGAAGGTGGTGAATAAAGAAGTCCGTGACCCTGACGAACAGGTCAATATAGGAATCATCTCTGAGATAATGATAGCTGAGAGCGATTCCATAGATCCCCCACGCCTGCCCTCTTGCCCAGGCGGAATTGTTCCGGTTCCCCTGGTGGGTCACGCCGTAAGCCGGCTCTCCTGTCTCCATGTTGATAAAATAGGTGTGATATGTAGAATCATCTTCCCTGAGAATACATTTCATGGCAGTCTTTATATGGTTTTCAGCCATCTGGGCATATCGTTTCTCCCCTGTCACCTCACTGGCCCAGTAGAGGATAGGAAGGTTCAGCAGGCAGTCAATAATCAACCTGTATTCCGCGGGCTCCCCCACATTGCCCCATGCCTGCAAAAACTGTCCCTTTTCCCGGTATCTTTCCGCCAGATGATCCGCTGCCATCAACGCGGCTTCCTTTCCCCTCTCACTGCCTGCCAGCTTGTAAGCCGCTACACAGGAAAGGCTGAAAAGGAATCCCATATCATGGTGATTCACGTCAATTTTATTTTTGATCCGCTCAAAGAAGCTGTCCACCTGGACAAGGGCCGCTTCCTTAAAACACTCCTCTTTGCTGTACTCATAAGCCAGCCACACTGCCCCTGTCCAGAACCCCGTGGTCCACTCCACATTTTCCGTGGCCTCATAAAAGCCTCCGAAACTGTTAGATGATGGAAAATGATCCGTAAACACCGGCAAATCTGCCCTGACAATCCTGACAGCCTCTTCCATGGCCTTCTTGGCCATCTCCTTGTCCGCCGCCGGGTACTTCATCAATGAGTCAAACGTCTGTGCCATAGCGTTGTCTCTCCTTTTACTTTGCCTAATTTACCCCTTGATACCGCTGGCAGCCACGCCTTCCACGAAGAACCGCTGGCAGCTGAGGAACACGATCACAATAGGAATCAGGGAACACACAGACGCTGCCATGATCCACGCGTAATCCGCCCCGTACTGGGAGATAAACATCCGGATACCAAGCTGTACTGTTTTCAGCTCTTTGGTCTTCAGGTAAATCAATGGCCCCATAAAATCATTCCACACATTGGTGAATGTGAAGATGGTAAGGGTAGCCATGGCTGGTTTTCCCAGTGGAAATACGATCTTCCGGAAAATCCCGAACTCATTAAGCCCGTCGATCCTGGCGGCCTCACACAGTTCATCTGGAATGCTGATGTAAAACTGCCTGATGAGGAACACGCCAAAGGCTGAGAAGGCCTGCATGAGAATCAATCCGACATGGGTATCATTGAGCCCCATCTTGGACACCAGGATAAACTGGGGAACCATGTACACCTGCCAGGGAACCGCTATGGTGGTCACGTACATAAGGAAAATCATGTCTCTTCCCACAAATTTACACTTAGTAAAACCATATGCCGCGAAGCAGCTGGTGCACAGCTGGACAATGGTGGTGATGATGGTCAGTTTCGCGGTATTTTTAAAGAAGGTAACCAGAGGAAGCTTTTTCCAGATCACGCTGTAGTTTTCCGGGTGCATGGTCTCTGGCCACCATCTCATGGGAATGGAAAATACATCCTTATTCAATTTCAGAGAGGAAATCACCATCCAGTAAAATGGAACCAGCATGGTCACCGCCAGACAGGTCAAAAGAACATACAAGATTATTTTTGTTACTTTTCTTTTTGTGTTCACTACGTCTCCCCCTTTATAAATCTTTGGACCATTTCTTCTCGCCGCTGAACTGGACCAGAGTGATGGCTAACACGATGGCAAACAACACGATAGCGCCCGCGCTGGCAGGGCCAAACTCCCAGCTGGTAAAAGCTTTTTCATAAATATAGTTGACCAGGGTCTTGGTAGCGTTTCCAGGTCCGCCGCCTGTCATAACGTATACCAGGTCAAAGACCTTAAAGCACTGGATGGTCAGCATGATCAACACGAAAAACGTGGTAGGTGTCAGCATGGGTACGGTAATATACACAAGCTTCTGCCAACCATTGGCTCCGTCAATGCTGGCTGCCTCGTAAAGGGAGTTGGATATGCCCTGGAGAGCCGCCAGGTATACGATCATGTAATAACCCATATATTTCCACACACTTACAATGGACACAGCCACCATGGCCCAGTCCTTATCCACCACCCATCTGGGGGGATTTTTAATGCCTATAAATTTCAAGATCTCGTTGACCGGGCCAAAGTCCGGCTGAAACAGCATGTTCCACACAGCGCCCACGGCCACGATGGAGGCGATGTAAGGAAAGTAAAACGATGTTCTGAAGATAGCCACACCCTTGATCTTATTGTTTAAAAGCACAGCAAGGAGGAGGGCCAGAATCAGAGTGGGAACAACCGTCATCAACGCGTAACTGACTGTATGTACCAGGGTTCCCCTGAAGATCTTATCTCCAAAGATATCAACAAAATTCTCAATTCCCACAAACGTCATGGGTCTCTGGGATCCATCCCAGCTCATCACACTCAACACAAAAGAAAATATAACCGGTATAAATACAAATATTGTGTAACCGATTAAGTTAGGAAGGATAAACGCGTACCCTGTCATATTGTTTCGGATTTTTCGTCTCTGCTTGGAAGTCAAAAAACTGTTCTTCCCACTGCTCATGCGCACAACCTCCATATATTTTAATATACTCTCGGAGTCTCTTTTAATCTTTAGGAGATTCCGAGAGTATTTTTCTACAGTGACTCTTTTAATTTACGCAGTTTAATTCCAGCCTTTAATCTCCGCCACTCTTTCTGTCAGTTCCTGGATTCCCTCGTCAACGCTGTAGGAATGGATCATGATCATCTCATGTACCTCATTCAATACGGTGCGGATCTCCTCAATCTGAGGATCCAGTGGACGGTCAAAGGAATAGTGCACATAGCTAAGGGCTTCCACATTGCTCTCTCCCTCAGGGAAAAGCTCCGCGCTTGCGATGGTCTGAAGAGCCGTCTCAGAAGGAATACCGGTGAACACGCCCTGTTCCGCCAGGATCTCCGCCGCTTCTTCGGAAGACGCGAATTTCACAAAATCCCATGCCAGGTCAGGCTGATCGGTAAACGCGCTGATCGCGATAGGAGTCAGGGCTCCAACCGTATATCCGGCCTCTGTATCCGCTGGATGAGGAATGGTAGCCACGCCCCAGTTGAAATCAGTTTCGCCATCCTGCTGTGACTGCATCATGGTAGCGATGAACCAGGTTCCCATAGGCATCATAGCGCACTGCTGATTCTTAAATACAGAAGAATAATGAATGTTCGCTGTCTTCAAGGTGGAATAATCCTGGATATACCCGGCATCCTGAAGAGCCAGAGCCTCCTCATACCAGCTCTTCATAAAGCTGTAGTCCTTCTCCACAACCGTATGCTTTCCATCCTGCACTGCCCAGTTGGTTACCAGGGCCTGCCATGTGTGGTTGTGGGTACCGTATACCTTGCTGCTCCCCTCACCGCTTGTCACTTTGGCAGCCAGATCGTAATACTCTTCCCAGGTCATGTCATTGGAAGGATACTCCACGCCAGCGGCGTCAAACAGGTCCTTGTTATAATAGAGAACATACCAGTCGTTTCTATATGGAAGGGCATAAGCTTTTCCGTTGTACATCAGCTGCTCTGCCGCTCCCTTGTAGATGGACATGTCAAAATTGTCTTTCGCGATAAAATCATCAATCGGCATTAACTGCTCTTTGTCAGCCATCTGGAGCATGGAGCCCATATCTTTTACCCAGATTACATCCGGATCCGGCTGTGCGGCGGACAAGCTGATTCCCAGGGAGTTGTTGTACTCATCCGCGGAAGTGTCGATGATCTTGATCTCCACGTTGGGATTTTGCTCCTCATACGCGTCAATCACTGCCTGGAACTGGGGGCTGGACTCATTATCCCAGGTGGTTACAGACAATACCTGTTTCTCACCAGAAGCCGGGGCCGCTGTCTCCGCGGTCTGGCCGGAACCGGAATTGTCATTGGAGCCAGCTGCTGTGGTCTGGGTTGTTCCGCCCTGATTTTCCGCCGGCGCTGTTCCTCCGCCGCCTCCGCAGGCTGTTAAAGCGCCGCAGGCCAGTGCCATAATCGCTGCTGTCAATTGTCTTTTTCTCATGATATTTTTCCTCCTCCTGTGATCTTTTCGATCCTTGATGTGTTAATTTTAACAAAAATCCAGCTCCTTCTGAATCTACTATTTTCGGATTAAGATTCCTTTTTTTGGGATTCTCCCGCCGGACAAATATAAAACATATACTTTTTTTAGATTCTGTTACTTTTTATATATATTGTACATTTTTATTCTTGTATATAGTGAATTAATTGTGTATGATAATGAGGAAAGGGGGGTCTCCATGAAAAAAATACCGATTACGTTCCGCAAACGGATGATACTTTACAATCTTCTGGTTATCATCTGTGTGGCTTTTATCATCAGCATTTACACCTACTCTTCCTACAAAAAGGATGTGGTTGACAATGAAACCGCAAGCTCTGTGAATCTGCTCCGCACCCTCTCCTTCCGGCTTGAAATCGCCTGTGACGAGATGATCAATATTGTACAGAACTGCGCGGGGCGGAAATCCCTGTTCCTAACCTCCATCCTCTCAGGAAATGATATGCGGGTCAGCAAACAGTCGGAGCTCTATGCCGCTCAGGTTCTAAGAGACCTCTGCGCCATCTCCGGGTATAACCAGTATATCTACAAGATTACAATATATGAGAAAGGCTCACTTTTTATCCAGGCCGGGACTTCCTCCGGCAGCTACAATGACGCTGACTGTCTTATGGATACACCCTGGTTTGAGGAGCTGCTGAACAAAGACATCCGGGAATACACGCTGACCTTAAAAGACAACCCTTTTTCCATTAACACCATAGCCACTCCCCAGCTTCTTCCGCTGATCAGACCTCTTCAATATTCCAAAAAGGATCTGCCCGCGGATGCCTGGGTCTGTCTTACCATCTCTCCGAAGCTGTTTCAAGATGCCATTGAACTGTTTCCTAATGATAAATCCATATTTGTAATGACAGACGACCTGTCTGTCATTGGCGCCATGAATATGGATTCTTTTTCCCTGGATGAGCTTGGGGATTTACTGAATACCCTGACGGATCCCGCCGGAAGCCTGCGGACCCGTCTCTCCGGCCTGGACTGTGTCCTTATCTGGGAACGGCAGCCCATCAGCGGCCTGATCCTCTGTGAGATCCTTTCTCTGGATCAGATGCCCATAAACCCCAGGGCCATATATGGCACCATAGGGCTGGTGTTCCTGTCCAGCCTTGTTATTGGTTTCATCTTGTCCCTTTTATTTACACGGTACTTAATCCGTCCCATCACCCGCCTGACAAATCACATGGAAGTGATCTCCTCCGGGAATTTCAGCCCAAATCCCGATATTGAGACCAACGATGAGCTGGGGATGATCGGACGGCAGATCAACCAGATGTCCTCCCATGTGTCAGAGCTGATGGAAAGCCGGATCCGGGACGAGCAGGAGAAGCTGCGGCTGGAGATCAAGATACTCCAGGCCCAGATTAATCCCCATTTTCTCTATAATACCCTGGATTCCATCAAATGGATCGCCACCATGCAGCACAACGCGGGGATTGTAAAAGTAGTTTCCGCCCTGTCCTCTCTGCTCAAAAATATGGCCAAGGGCTTTAACGAAAAGGTGACTGTCCGTCAGGAACTGGATTTTCTCGACAGCTATGTGACCATTGAGAAAATCCGCTACATTGAGCTTTTTGATGTTGAGATCTCCGTGGAGGATCCCTCCCTCTATAACGCGGAAATCATTAAACTGACCCTGCAGCCCTTGGTGGAAAACAGCATTTTTTCCGGCATTGAGCCCAGCGGAAAGCCTGGACTTATCCAGATCCGCGTTTTCTCGGAAGATCAGGTGCTCCACATACAGGTCCGGGACAACGGCGTGGGCATGTCAGAAGAGAATATTGCCCGCATGCTCACCGATACCTCCCGGGTCACCAAAAACTATATGAGCGGAATCGGCCTCCCAAATGTAGACCGCCGGATTAAACTGGTGTATGGAGATGAGTATGGGCTCCAAATTGAGAGTCAGGTCGGTGTCTATACCTGTGTCACCGTATCCCTTCCTCTGGAATTTATTCCGTGACCTCGTTTTTACACAACAACTAACATTACATTACCATTGACAGGAGTTTTTTATGTACCGAGTGATCTTAATTGATGATGAACCCTTAATTCTCGCCGGCATCACGTCTCTGATTTGCTGGGAAGACCATGACTGCGTTATTGTAGGCAAGGCCACAAACGGCCACAAGGCCATTGATTTAATCCTGGAGACCAATCCTGATATTGTTATTACCGACATCCGCATGCCGGTTATGAATGGCCTGGAGGTCATTGAGACCTGCCAGAAACAGAACCTGGAGTTTGCCTTTATCTGCCTGACCAATCTGGAAGATTTTCAGCTCGCCAAACAGGCGCTGCGCCTGGGGGCCATTGACTACCTGGTGAAATTGGATTTAAAACCACAGGCGCTGATACAGGCCCTGAACAGGGCCAAAGAGTACTGTTCTCGTATGGAGAGCCATCACAACAAAGAGCTGTACACCACCCTTTTACAGGACAATAAAAAACAGCTGGAGCACAATTATTTTTCCCAGCTGATCCTGAATCCGCCTGAGGCCGAACTTCCCGCTAATCCGGAAATCGCCGCCGCTTATCCCAGCGCCTACTTGATCCTGTTTCGGATGAAGCCAGAACAGATTCTCTTTGGACAGACGGAAAATTATGACTTCCCCTTTATCTCCAGCCAGCTTCTGGATGTGGTCTCCGGCATTGCCGCGCGCTATTTTCTCAACCGCGCCATACTGGAGCCGAAGAAAGACACCCGGCTTATGGTGGTTTCCCCAAAGCCGGAAAGCGACAATGAGAAATCCCTGGCCGACTTCTGCGCCAAGGTAAATATGGCCCTGAGCACTTACTTCGCCCTGACCGCCCTTTTTGGCGTCAGCCAGAAAAAGACAGAACTTTCCCAGCTTCCCCAGGCCTTGTCCGAGGCCCGGTCAGCCCTGGACCACTGCTACTATTCCTCATCCTCCCGGATGGTGTTTTTTAAAAAACAAGGTATGGCCCAGCATTCCGCGGAGCGGGAATTTAACATCAATTTTCTTAAAAAAGCCATGTCCCTGGCCGTGCAGGAGAATGACAGCCAGACCCTCCGCGACATTTTTAAGGAACTGACAGAGCTCTTCGCACAGTACAAGCCCAACAAACCCCAGGCCCTCAGCGCCTGCATCAATGTATACACATACCTCCGGGACCTGCTGCAAAATGACATTTCCGAGAGCGATGAATTTCCCTACAGCATCAACATCGCCGAACAGCTGGCCCAGCTTGGCAGCCTGGACGATATCCTGGTGTGGCTGGACAGCTTCTGTGAAAAGGTCTGCGCCCTTCTCACCGACAGAAGAGAGCGGCGCTCAGACAAGCTTGTGTACCTGGCAAAACGTTACATCCACGACCATTATAAGGAAAAGCTGACCCTGTCTGATATCGCGAACTATCTGAAGATCAGCTCCGGGCACTT
The DNA here is from genome assembly GCA_910588865.1 of uncultured Lachnospiraceae bacterium. GTDB lineage: Bacteria > Bacillota > Clostridia > Lachnospirales > Lachnospiraceae > UBA3402. The sequence goes on along the minus strand of CAJUSJ010000017.1, from coordinate 25,770 downwards.
AAGCAGCACCTTCAGCCGGTATATGAACCAGACCGTCTCCGACTACATCGCCGAGGTAAAGATCCAACAGGCCAAGGAACTGATTGAGTCCGGACAGTACTTGATCTACGAGATCGCGGACCAGCTGGGATTTGAAAGCGCCTATTATTTCAGCAAGGTTTTTAAAAAAGTAACTGGAATGTCACCAAAAAACTATAAATATCAACAGAGCCTGGAGCGCTCTGATTTACCGAAAGGGGATTTATCTGATGAGCAGAAAAGTGATTCTTCTGATGACTGATACCACCCGGGCTGATATGCTGGGATGCTACGGCAACCCGGACATGTATACCCCCAACCTGGACCGTCTGGCCGCGGAGGGCATCCGCTTCAGCCAGGCCTACACCACCCAGCCTGTATGCCAGCCAGCCCGTTCCGCTATTTTTACTGGAAGCTACCCTCACTCCTGCGCCGGATGGTCCAACTGCATGGGACTGTCCGACAATGTCCAGAATATCGGACGCCGCTTGACAGATCTTGGCGTTCACAGCGCCTATATCGGGAAATGGCATCTGGATGGAGGCGACTACTTTGGCCTGGGCCGCCCCGGAGATGGCTGGGACCCGGATTACTGGTATGATATGCGGAATTACCTGGACGAATTAACTCCTCAGGAGCGCCTCCTTTCCCGCCAGGCCCAAACCATGGAGCAGTGTGACATAGATGAGGAATTTACCTACGGCCACCGCTGTTCCGACAGGGCTATCCAGTTTTTGAAAAACCATAAAGATACCCCTGACGATTACTTTCTCGTGGTCTCCTATGATGAGCCCCACGATCCCTGCCTCTGCCCCAGACGGTTCTGGTCCAGGTATGAAACTTACCAGTTCCCCCGAAGCGGGAATCTGGAGGATACCCTGGCAAACAAGCCAGAGCACCACAGGATATGGGCGGGGGACAATTACATGAAGGCCTCTTCCCCGGATTTCTCCATGAATTTCAAGTATTTTCTTGGATGTAACAGCTTTGTGGACTATGAGATCGGGCGGGTGCTGGAGGCTGTTGACCAGTATGCCCAGGACGCGGTGGTGATCTACACCTCAGATCATGGGGATATGCTCTACTCCCATTCCCTGACCCAGAAAGGGCCTGCCATGTACCAGGAGATCACCCACATTCCCCTTATTATACGGGGATTTGGGGAAAACCAGGTTGACGCCAACCCTGTTTCTCACATCAATCTGGCTCCCACGATTTTTGATATCTTCCAGGTGCCAAAACCGAAAGTTTTTGAGGGGAAAAGTATTTTTGAGGAATTGAGCACCGGGAACAGGGCCAACGACTATGTGTTTATGGAATTCGGGCGGTACGAGGTTGACCATGACGGTTTTGGCGGCTATCAGCCTGTCCGCTGTGTCTTTGACGGCCGGTATAAGCTGGTGATCAACCTGATGACATCAGACGAGCTCTATGACCTGGAAGAAGATCCAGAAGAGATGAACAACCTGATCATGGATCCCTCTTTTCCTCTGTCAGAAAAGCGGCGTCTTCACAAAGCTCTTCTGGACAATATGTATGACACCAGAGATCCTTTCAGGGGATATTACTGGGAGAACCGCCCCTGGAACAGCTTTCCTGACGACAAAACCTGGGACAGCCGCCTGATGACCAGGCAGCGGGAAAATGAGGAGTATGAACCCCGCCAGCTAGACTACGGCACCGGGCTCCCCATAACAGAGGCTTTCCGGAAGAAAGGACAGTGTACCTCCCAATAGAAAATTATTATTCCATTAATCAATAACCCCATGGAAGCCGCGAACTCCCATGGGGTTATTAATTTCCCAAAATATCTGTTCTTTTTCCCGCTTACTTGTGATACGGCTCATGGTTCAGGATCCGGCAGGCCCGGTAGATCTGCTCCAACAGAATCACTCTCATAAGCTGATGGGGAAATGTCATCTTGGAAAAGCTCAGGTGATAATCCGCCCTGTCCATAACCTGTCCTGACAGTCCCAGTGAGCCTCCGATGACAAATATCACATGGCTTGTGCCTTTCACCCCAAGGTTTTCTATCTTTTTCGCCAATTCCTCAGAGTCTAACATCCGCCCCTCTATAGCCAAGGCAATCACATAGGCCCCATCCTTTATGTGGGACAAAATCCGCTGACCCTCCCGATCCCTGATCTGATCCTCCAGGGCAAGGCCCGCGCCGTCAGGCGTCTTTTCGTCTCCTACCTGGATAATCTCCAGCCTGCAATACCTTCCCAGACGCTTTTGGTACTCCTTTATGGCCTCCTCAAAAAAACGCTCCTTTACCTTTCCGACCCCGATCACCGTGATCTTCATCCTTCAAACTCCAGGATCATGTCAAACCAGACAGCGCCGCCGTGGACTGAGGCCGACACTCCTAAGTTCCTGTACCCGAACCTTTCGTAAAATCCTATAAGCCTCTCCTTACAGGTCAGGATCAGCCCCTTCCTCCCCTTCCTTCTGGCATCCTCAATCAGGTGTTCCATAAGCTCTCCCGCGATACCCCGGCGCTGCCACTCCGGCACCACATCCAGACCAAAAACGCTCTGGTAAATTCCCATTGGCCGATGGAGGGACGCGTCCTCAAACATCTCATCCCGAATAGTCCTCTCATCCGTCGCGGCCCCATTGATAAATCCTACAATCCGCCCATCTCTCTCCGCCACAAAAAAACTGTCCGGAAAGGTCTTCAGCCTGTCCTCAAAGGCCTTGTGCCCCGCGGCTTCCGCGGGAGGAAAGCACATGGACTCTACCTGGGTTATTCTCTCTAAATCCTCCATAACCGCCTGTCTGATCCGGTCTGTCATCTTATATATCCTCCTGATATGTATTACGCGCTCAAAGCCTCAAGGCACTCTATAATCTTCTCCCGGTATTCCTTGTGGCGGGGCATGCCGCCTCCCAAGCCGCCCAGTTTTGGAAGCTGAAGTTTGAGAAAGCTGCCGTTCTTCAAAGTAATGGAACAGTTGACCGCTCCCATCATAGCTTTTTTTATGTCACAAGATTTAATCTCTGACAAAGGAAAACAGGTACCGATATCCTCTTCCACAGTCTTTCTCAGATCCGGGATATGATAAAATTTATTTAGATATTCCCGCTCCTCACATTCAGCAACCACCAGGTACTCTCTGGTGATACCAATATACACATCAAACTTGGAAGTCTTCTTTTTATTGATCTGAAGGGAAATACCATGTATACCTGCCAGAAGGGTCTCCCCCTGGGGAAGGCACTTTCCCAGAACCTGGGCCATACGATCTTCATTAAAAATGTCAGACATGCTTTATACTCCTCTCATCCCTGGGCCCGAAAATAATATCCCACACCCCATTTTGTATGGACAAACTGAGGCGCGCTTGGGCTTGGCTCAATCTTCTCCCTCAGTCTCCTGACATGGACATCCACGGTGCGCACATCACCGGAATCCATGGCCTTGTTGCCCCAGACATAGCCTAAAAGGGATTCCCGGCTGTAGACCTTGTTAGGGTTGCAGGCCAGAAGCTCCAGAAGGTCAAACTCCTTGGCTGTCAGATTGATCTCCTTGTCCCCCACAAACACTCTTCTCCCGTCCCGGTCAAGCTTTAAGCTGCCTGCCGTGATCATCCGGTTCTCCGGCGCGCCGGATTTTTTCCCCCTCTTGGAATTGCGCCGCAGGATGGCCTTGATCCGGGCTTTCACCTCCAGGATGTTAAAGGGCTTGGTGATATAATCGTCAGCCCCGTACTCCAGCCCCAGGATCTTATCCATATCGCCCCCCTTGGCAGTGACCATGATAATGGGAACCTCTGAAAATTCCCGGATAGTCTGGCACACCTCGTAACCGTCCGCCTTTGGAAGCATCACATCTAAGAGCATCACATCATACTCGGTCTCTCTTGCCTTGCTGATGGCCTCCTCCCCGTCATATGCGCAGTCAACCTCCATCCCATCCTGTTCCAGGCTGAAACGGATTCCTTTGACGATCAATTTTTCATCATCCACAACCAAAATCTTTGCCATGTCCCCACCTCTTCCTGCCGCTCTGTCATGGGATCTGTCTGTCGCGATCCCTATACTGTAATATCATCTTTTATTTTCTGAAAAGCGGCCTCCTTGATTCCGGAAATATTCATAATCTCCTCAATGCTCTCAAAAGGCCCCTGTTCTTCCCGGTAGCGGAGGATCGCCTCCGCCTTGGCTTCGCCGATTCCCCTGAGAGTCATCAGCTCTTCCTTTCCGGCTGTATTTAAATTAATCTTTTGCTGTCCGGCGGCTCCTTCTGGACTTTCCGGCACCTGAACCCACAGTCCCTCTGCCTTGGCCTCCTCCTTTGACGGCACCGTGATCTTCATGCCATCCGCGGTCTCCTGAGCCATATTCAGATAGTCCGCCGCCGCCTCATCTGTAAACCCCCCCGCCATGTCCACTGCCTGAAAAACCCTGGTTCCCGGCTCCATCTCATAGACCCCGGGATGTTGAACCTCCCCGCAGATATGTACATAGAAACGGACCGATTCGGTCTGCCGAGGCAGCGACTCTTTCGGGGCTTCGTCCCCTTCTGTGGAGGGCTCTTCCCCTGTCTCAGTCTCAGCTGATATCAGTCCGTTTTGTCCTTCTGCCCCTTCCTCTGTCTGCCTGGTGTCAAGCTCCAGGATCAGGGTCTGGCTTTGGGGATCTGCTTGTCTGGTCCTGCCGCGACTATAACATATGCCCGCAGCCAACACGCATATGACCGTCAGCAGATACCAAATCTTCTTTTTTTTCATGGTACTCCTCCTGGTATAAAAATGTGTCGGAGAATACCATCTTCAGCCTGCTTCTATTCTAACCAAATCGCGGGCTAAATACAAGCACATTTTCAATCAATATCGAAAAATGACGATTCCCGCGATGGCCACCGCCGCGCCGATCAGCTTCTTCCATTCCAGGCCAGCCTTCTCCACTCCAAAAAGGCCAAAGACCTCGATTCCATAGGCCACAATGATCTGTGCCACCACGATCAGAAGAGCGGATCTGGCCGGCCCTAAGCTTCCCACACTTTTTATCACCGTGTATGTGATCAGGGCCCCGATCACTCCTCCGGTCAGCATATACCAGGGGTGCACTTGTCCTAAACCGCTTATCTGGTCCCTGCCGGTACACAGCCACATTGCCAGGCAGGTTAAAAAGGCCGTAAGCTGCACCCACCCGGAAGATACCCAGATGCTGGTCTGCTTTGTCACCTCTGTGTTAAAAACTCCCTGAATGCTCATCAGCGCACCGGAAACCAGTGCGACCACTATACCCCACATGGCTTAGTCTCCTTTTTTCTGTAAAATGCAAGTCTTCCGATATGTAGTCTATTTTTCCTGGTTTTCCGGAATTTATGCAGACAAAAAATGTGTAAGGCCCGGAATCTTCTCCCAGAGCCTTACACACATTCAACGGATAAGCATTTTTACTATCATATACAATCAAGGGCCTGCCTTGGGGTAATCCGCGGGACAGACTGGCCCCGCCGCTGCCCCCCTGTCCAGTCAGTGCCCCCGAACTGCCGCCAGAACCAGATGCCTGGCCAGAACCGCTGTGGTCACTGCCCCCACGCCGCCGGGCACAGGGGTGGCCATGGAAGCCTTATCCTTAATGGATTCAAAATCCACATCACCCCACAGCTTTCCGCTGTCATCCACATTGATCCCCACATCAATGACCACCGCGTTGTGGCCTACAAAGCTGCCGTCAAGCATCTTAGCCCGGCCGGCCGCCGCCACCAGGATCTCTCCCATCCGGCAGGTACCCGCGAGATCCGAGGTCTTTGTGTGGCACACGGTCACGGTCGCGTTTTCCTTCATCAGAAGCATGGCAAGGGGCTTTCCCACCACCATGCTCCGCCCCACGATCACGGCCCGCTTTCCGGCTATGGGAATGTTGTTGGTCTTCAGCACCTCCACCACCGCCTCGGCGGTGCAGGGAGCAAAACCGGTGGCATCCCCGGCAAACACCTTGGCCACATTGACAGGGGATATGCCGTCAAGATCCTTGTCCGGGTCAATGAGCTTCTCTATGTCCGCCTCCTGTATGTGCTTTGGCAGCGGCCGCAGGAGAAGGATCCCTGACACCCCCGGATCCTCATTGATCTTTCGGAATTCCTCTTTAAACTCTTCATGGCTTATATCCCCTGAAAAAGAATAAGACCGGGCCTCCAGGCCGAAGGAGGCCATTTTTTTCATGGCTCCCCTCTCGTAGGACAGGTCGTCGGGGTTTTCCCCCACCCGGACAATGGCCAGACAAGGCATCTTTCCTCCCAGCCCTTCCAGCATCTCCTGAACCTGTTCCCTGATTTTGGCAGACACCTCTGCCCCTTTTAATATGATCATCTCTTCTCGTTTCCTTTCAGCCGCCCCAGCACAATGTCATAAACCTGATCTGCCAGCCTTATCCCTTCCTCCAGGGCTTTCCCTGCCCTGTCATTGATCTTGTCGGCGTTCTCTCTGTTTTTCATGGACTTTGTGTTAATGTACACGTTCATCACTGCCCCTGTTACCGCTGTCCTGGCAAACTGTACCGCCACTCCCACATCGCTGACCGCCATGACGCTGCCCTTTTTCTCCAATTCTTCTAAATCCGAAAGGACCTCCACCGCCAGCTCCATGATCCGCAGCGGAACCAGGCTGGCCGCCAGGAGATTCTCCTCCATGACCTGGGCCTTCCTGGCCTTTTCCTCCTCCGTGCCGGCGGGAAGGCCGTAGGCTGCCGCCAGGGGGGCAAAAACCTCCGCATCCTCTTGGGCCAGCCGGACCATGCGGTCCCTGGCCTCTTCCAGACGGCTCATCGCGGCGGCCACGTCCGCCTCCACGTCCGCGTATTTCTTTTTCCCCACAGTCAGGTTCCCCACCATCAGGCCCAGGGCCCCGCTGAGAGCTCCCGCCAGGGCCGACGCCCCTCCGCCGCCTGGTGTGGGCCGCTTTGAGGACAGGGCTGTCAGAAATTCATTTACTGTCTGCTGTTCGATCATATCCATTCCTCCTGGTATCTTCTAGGGCAGTTTATATCCATAGGCCTCCAGAACCTTTAAGGGAAATTCCACCCGGATGGTCTTTAAGGGGTCCACTACCTGGCACACCGCCATGTTGGACAGAAGGGACATGAGCATCCCCGCCTCCAGATCATCTTTTCCTGTTGCCATTTTTACAAATTCCTTCATGGCCTTTGCCGCCATGTCCCCCGCGCCATCTAAGGTGGCGGCCGACTGGATGGTCATCACGTCTCCCCGGCAGTATAAAAACGGCGTGGGCAGCTGGCAATTCTTTACCGCGGTCACCTTGACCGTCACCTGGCCTCCGGTCTCCAGGCCGCAGATCATCACTTCCCCGTCGCCCATCAGTCCGTGAAGGTCTCCTATGGACAGAAGAGCGCCTGGAACATTTACCGGAAGATACAAGATGGAGCCCTTGACGATTTTTTTGCAGTCCATGTTGCCGCCGTGGCTCTCAGGAGTGTCTGTGGTGATCCCATCCTCCAGGGGGGCTGTCCCTATAACCCCGATCATGGTATCCAATTCCAGGGTCAGGTTCTCGTCAAATACCGCCTTGCCGTCCTTCAGCTCAAAAATCCTTGCCGTCCTTTCGCTGAAATCCTCATGGAACACTCCCGCGACTGGTGAGGATCTCATGACTCCCCAGGACCTGGGCGCGATATCCAGGATCTCCACCTTCAGAATATCCCCCGGCAGGGCTCCCTCCACATAGAGAGGCCCGGTTGCCGGATTCTCTAAGGCATCCCCCTTGTCCCCCAGAGGCCTATCCTCACTTACCACAGCGTCGTCATAACAATCCCTGGTCTCAAAGACCACGGTCTCACCGCTCTGGCACACAGCGGCTGGTTCCGCTTTCTTATCCAGGATATCTGACACCTTGTCTCTTCCGATTACGATCATATCATTTTCCCCTTTCTATTTTATGATTCCTTGTATCTCAAGATCTTCCCGATCAGCTGGAAGCTGGACCAGATGGACAGCGCGTATCCGATGATCAGATTCATGGCAAAACCACCCCAGCAGTCCGCGTCCGTCATCAGGGTTCCAAAATTGCTGATTACGTAGAGAACCGTATCCAGGCTGGCCTCCCACTGGAAAAATGCCCTGCAGATGGTGACAACATAATCCAGCACATTGGCGAAAAATACCATCCCCGCCGCGATGACCAGGGATATCACCGCTCCTTTCTTGTCCAGCCTTCCAGACAATTTCTCATACCCCAGAAGGGCGAATTTCAGCATGGCAAATCCGGCGATTCCGGCGATAAATCCCACAAAGCTGATGCCAAGCCACAAAACCACTCCGATGAGAGAGCCGCCGATGGCTCCTATGATTCCCAAAAACATGTTGCTCTTCTTTAAAGGGGTCAGCTTTACACCATTGACATAATAGGTCTGATCTCCCCCTGTCCCCTGGCCGCTTTCCACACCTCCCCCGCTCTGCCAGGTTCCCTGGCTTCCCAAAGGAATCTGGCTGTCGCTGCCGTACCCCGGGTTCTCCTGGTACGTTCCTCTGTCATAGCCGGCAGTATCCTCATAGGACTGGTGATCATCCCAAGGATTGCTCTGCCACGCAGCCACGCGGCGCATATTTTCCTTCACCTTCCGCTCCTCCGCTTCCAAACGATTCCGGTTCATGATGTTCAGTACCAGACACAAAAGACCCACAGCCGTAAACACAACGCCCAAGACCGCGAAACCAGCGCCAGCGCTGAAATCCGCCCTGCCCACCGGTTTCTGTGTGGTATCCAGAAGGCTGACCCCCATATAGTCCTCAAAATTATCTTCTGTGATAAACTCCTCATCATAGAGAAGGTTCAGACACTCAATGGCAAACTCCCGGATATCCTCCTCAATGGGAATCGCCACCCCTGTCAAAGTCATGGGCTCCGGCATCTGGGCCCCATCCTCGTATACATAATCCTCATAAGGCTGGAACTCTTCCCCCAAAGCTCCTTTCATCTTCACAATAAAGGGATACCAGTCCTCATCAAAGGCAAAATAATAATGGTAGGTCTCCTTAAAATCCGCCGCGAACTCCTCAGTCAGTCCGATGATCTTCCCTGTCATCCAGGAAAGCCTGCCGTTTCTCGCGCTGTCCGCCCAGGGATCAAAGGTCTCCTCCCTCTTCTGGGCCGCCGCTGCCTGCCCTATGGCATCCATATAGAAAAAAAGCCCTGTCAGCCCAAAGATCAGCCCCGCTGTCAGCACAAACACCGAGGCCCCGATCCCTACATTGAACCTGTGCTTTTCCTTTTTGTAATTCACTGGTTTTACCTTGTTCATAAGTATATCCTCTCCCTGTAAAATATGGTATGGACTGCCGTTGCCGCGGCACACATAATATATAAGTATAATTCACCCGCGGAAACTCTGTCAATATGTATAACAAAATCAAATAGAGGAATCCCTTCCCCCTACCCGCCGCTTTACCGGCCATATCCCTCTCCGCCCCGTGTACACAAAACACGGGAACCACGGAGCTTACCGCGGTTCCCGCCACTTTCTTCTCTATATCACTTTCTCCAGTCTCTCAACCATATGATCCACATCCTCTTTCGTAATCACCAGAGGAGGAACGAACCGGATCACATTGGCCCCCGCGCTGATGAGCACCAGCCGCTGTTCCAAAAGGGCCTTTGTCACCATGCCGCCTACAGGGCAGTCAAACTCCAGGCCCTGCATCAGCCCTTTTCCCCTGTGGGCCTTCACGCGGTCATGGTTTTTGGCCACCTGCTCCAGCTTATCCCACAGATAGGCTCCCACTTCCCTCACATGTTCCAGGATATGGCGCCGCTCAAACAGCCTAAGCACCGTATCCGCTGCCCGGCAGACAAACGGATTGCCGCCGTAGGTGGTCCCGTGATCCCCCGGTCCCATGGCGGTAGCTGCCCTGCCCCGGGCCAAAAACGCGCCCACAGGCACACCGTTTCCAAGGGCCTTTGCCGCCAGCATCACATCCGGCTTCACACCATATTCCTGCCACGCGAACATGAAGCCGCTCCTTCCCATACCGCACTGAATCTCATCCAGGATCAGGAGCATATCCCGCTCATGGCACAGGGCCTCCACGCCCTTTAAAAACTCCTCTGTGGCCGGATAAATTCCGCCCTCGCCCTGTATGGTCTCCATGATCACCCCGCAGGTCTTGTCATTGACCAGGGCTTTCACGCTGTCCAGATCATTAAAATCCGCGAACTTAATGCCTGGAAGAAGGGGGGCGAAGGGCTCCTGATAATGGTCATTTCCCGTGACGGACAAAGCCCCCAGGCTTCGGCCATGGAAGGAATGCTTCATGGCAATGATCTCATGGCCTCCATGTCCATCCCGGTTGTAGGCGTACCGCTTGGCGATCTTGAGAGCGCCCTCCACCGCCTCGGTGCCGCTGTTGGTAAAAAACACCTTTTCCATCTGAGAAACCTTCAAAAGCTTCTCCCCGGCGTCAATGGCAGGTTGATTGTAGAATAAGTTGGAACAGTGGAGGAGCCTGCCCATCTGCTCGGTCAGAGCCTGGTTGTACTCCGGATCATTGTATCCCAGGCCCGCGACCGCAATGCCGGCCCCGAAATCCAGGTACTCATTTCCTTCTGAGTCATAGAGGCACACCCCATTTCCCCGGTCAAAGATCACCGGAAAGCGGTTGTAAGTCTTATAAAAAACCTGCTCTCCCTTGTCAATAGATGCCTGTTTATCTGTCACACTACCCATGGTAATAATGTTCCTCCTTTGAATTCAAAATGGCTGTTCCGATTCCCTTGTTGGTAAAGATCTCCAGAAGCAGGCAGTGAGGGATCCGTCCATCCAGGATATGCACTCTGGACACACCGTCTTTGATGGCGTCAACACAGTTCTGCAGCTTCGGCAGCATACCGCCTCCTAAAGCCCCGCTGTTGACAAACTCCTGGGCCTCCCCCACCTCCATCTCGGAGATCAGGGAATTCTTGTCCTCAAAGTCCCGGTAAAGCCCTTCCACATCCGTGAGAAACGCCAGCTTCTCCGCCTTCACGGCCCTGGCAATGGCACAGGCCCCGTCGTCGGCATTGATGTTGTAGCTAAAAAAGTTGTCGTCAAATCCAATGGGGCAGATGATCGGCAGAAAATCTTTTTCCAGAAGGTCGTAGATGATCTTTGGATTCACTTCCTTAATATCTCCCACAAATCCGATATCCTGCCCGCCGGAGTATTTCCTGCGGCACTTAAGCATCATGCCGTCCTTGCCGCTGATTCCCACGGCTTTTACTCCCAGCTCATTGACCAGCTGAACCAGGCTCTTGTTTACCCGGTTTAAAACCATCTCCGCGATCTCCATGGTGGCCTCGTCCGTGACCCTGAGTCCGTTGACAAACCGGGGTTCCATGCCTACCTTGCCCACCCACTGGCTGATCTCCTTGCCGCCGCCGTGGACAATAATGGGTTTAAATCCCACCAGCTTTAACAGAACCACATCCTGGATCACATGGCGTTTCAGCTCCTCATCCACCATAGCGCTGCCGCCGTATTTTACCACGATGATCTTGCGGTTAAATCTCTGTATATAGGGCAGGGCCTCAATAAGCACCTCCGCCTTCTCCATGATCTTGGGATCTAAATTCATTGTGTCATCCTCCCTGTAATATAAGTCTTGTTATGACCGGTAATCCGCGTTGATCTTCACATAATCAAAGGTCAGATCGCACCCCCATGCCGTGGCCTGGGCACTGCCCATCTTGATATCCGCCGTGGCGGTCACCTCTGGCTCTGACAGGATCCTTGTGGCCTGCTCCTCACTGTAATCCACGGCCACGCCGTTTTCAATGATCTGAATCTTTCCTGCCCTGCTCTCAAAGAACAGATCCACCTTCTCCGGGTCAAACTCCGCCCCCGAATACCCCATGGCACACAGGATTCTCCCCCAGTTGGCGTCATGGCCGAAGACCGCGGCCTTGGTCAAATTGGAGGTGATCACCGATTTGGCCAGGGTCACTGCCTGCTCCTTTGTCTCCGCTCCCAGGATCTTTACCTCAAAAAGGGCGGTGCAGCCTTCCCCATCCCCCGCGATCTTTTTCGCGAGAGTCTCATTTACCTGGTGGAGAGCTGCCTTGAAGGCCTCATAATCCTGGCCCTTTGACCGGATCTCCGGATTGCCTGCCATGCCGTTTGCCAGAAGCAGCACCGTATCGTTGGTGGAGGTGTCCCCATCCACGGAAACCATGTTGTAGGTATCTTTCACGTCCTCGCTGAGAGCGGCCTGGAGCATCTCCTTGGAAATAGCCGCGTCTGTGGTAACAAATCCCAGCATGGTACACATGTTGGGGTGGATCATGCCAGAGCCCTTGCACATGCCGCCGATGGTCACCGTCTTTCCTCCCAGTTCCACCTGAACCGCTGTCTCCTTTTTCTTCGTGTCCGTGGTCATGATGGCCTGGGCCGACGCGGAGCCGCTTTCCAGACTGCCGTCAAGCTTCGGAGCCATGGCCTTGATTCCTGCCTGGATCCGATCCATGGGAAGCCGCATGCCAATGACGCCTGTGGACGCCACCAGCACCGAGTCCGCCGAGATCCCCAGAGCCGCCGCCGCCTCGTCCGCCGTAGCCTTACAGTACCCGTACCCTTCAGACCCTGTACAAGCGTTGGCAATGCCCGCGTTGATCACCACTGCCTGGGCAGAGGGCTTGTTGTACACAATATCCTGATCCCACTTTACCGGGGCCGCCTTCACCACATTGGTGGTAAATGTCCCCGCCGCCGCGCAGGGAACCTGACTGTAGATCAGCGCCATGTCCTCCCTGTCTTTATACTTGATCCCGGCAGCCGTACAGGCGGACTGAAAACCCTTAGCCGCTGTAACTCCGCCTTCAATTATTTTATAATCCATGATCTTCCTCCTGCTGTTTTTTCCTGAATCCCATGTGGTTTCCCCTGGTCCCCCGTCTCTATTACGGGAACACCGGCACCAGCTTAAGCCCCCTGTCCTCCGGAAGGCCAAACATCAGATTCATATTCTGCACCGCCTGCCCCGCGGCTCCCTTTACCATGTTGTCCATGGCTCCCATAATAATGATCCGCCCTGTCCTCTCGTCGATCTTGAAATTCACATCAACAAAGTTGCTGCCCTCCACCCATCTGGTCTGGGGGCACACATCCTTTTCCAGAACCCGGACAAACCGCTCTTCTTTATAATATCTGTCGTAGACAGCTTTCACCTCTTCGTAAGTCGCGGTCTTTGCCAGAGCAGCGTAGGCTGTGATCAGGATCCCCCTGTTCATGGGAATCAAATGAGGCGTAAAGTTCAGCAGCACCGGCTTTCCGGCAGCATAGGAAAGCTGCTCCTCGATCTCCGGCGTGTGCCTGTGACCGGCCACCCCGTAGGCCTTGCAGCTCTCATTGACCTCACAGTACAGATTGTCAATCTTGGCCCCCCTTCCTGCTCCCGACACCCCGGACTTGGCGTCAATGATCAGGGTCTCCGGACAGATCAGCCCCTCCTTCACCAGAGGATAGATGGCCAAAGTGGAACAGGTGGGATAACAGCCTGGGTTAGCCACCAGCCTTGCCTTTTTGATCTTTTCCCTGTTCAGCTCCGGCAGCCCGTACACCGCCTCCCCGATAAACTGAGGCGACGGATGGGTGATCTTGTACCACTTCTCATAGACCGCCACATCCTTGATCCTAAAATCCGCGCTCAAATCAATGACCTTTACCTTTGAAAGCAGCTTCTCGCTGACCAGCGAGGCGCACAGTCCCTGAGGTGTGGCGGTAAAGATCACATCCACCAGGCCCGCAAGCTCCTCCACATTGTCCTCCATACACACATCGTCCACAATCTGGAACATGTTCTGGTAAACGGAGGCGTACTTCTGATCCACATAGCTTTTGGATCCGTACCATTTGATCTCCACATCATCTCTCTGAAGCAAAATCCTCGCAAGCTCTCCCCCCGCATATCCGGTAGAGCCGATAATCCCTGCCTTTATCATAGCCATTTCTCCTAGTATAATAATTGTGCCGGCACATGCCGCGAACTGCCACCCGCGGACCGGAGACCCCAAATATCGCGGCCTGAGGTACCCACAGGTGCTGTATACAATAGTATAGTTGTTTTTTTCACTCTTGAAAAGTGTCTTTTTTTACAACCTTGATTTATAATTATACATGTATTTTGCATATTATGCAACATTTTTCTTTCCTTCTCCCCTCTCTTCCTATCCCATACATATTCATTGAGATCACCCCCGATGACGGAGGGCAGGGAGCCGCTCACCCGCCAGTTCAGGAGTTACTGTTCACATGCGTTCACAGCAACTGGCAAAAATCCATGAAAATCGCCTGCGGCGATGGGATTTTTGCTCTCTGGCCCAGTTTATCACACGGTCAGCGCGGCAAGCGCACGACCTACCTGAACAGTAACGTTCAGGATCATGTCTGAAATCTTATGCTCAAACAACTATTGACAATATCCCTTATCTGTGATAATCTGTTTTCATACTTCTTCTGATCTGTCTGAATTCAGAAAAGTCTGTGGAAAGTTTCTTTCCTGAATGTTCCCTTTGGATTTTGCTCGCTTTATGTGAAGAATGGATTGGTGATGCCTATGATTGTGGTTTAATACCTCAGATTTCCCCAATGTAACCCTTATGTGAAAAGCCTATTGAAGACATCACCCTGCTGTAATATTGAAATCCATGGAAGATCAAAGAGGATCCACAGATATACGAAATGACTAAGAGATAAAGGAGGCGATCCTGATTGTTAGATACAAAAGATCTTAAAAATTTACAATCCATGATGGAAAGCGTCATGGAAAAACAGCTGGCCAAATTCGGGGCTGAAATTTTCGCTGAAATGGACCGGCGCTTCGCTGAGTCCGAGACCAAGTTTTTCGCCGAGATGGACCGGCGCTTCGCTGAGTCCGAGGCCAGGTTTTTCGCCGAGATGGACCGGCGCTTCGCTGAGTCCGAAACCAGGATTTTCACTGAAATGGACCGGCGCTTCGCTGAGTCCGAAACCAGGATTTTCACTGAAATGGACCGGCGCTTCGCTGAGTCCGAGGCCAAGATGAATAAGCGGTTTACCGAGTTTGAGATAAAGCTGACACAAATGGACAAAAAACTGGACAGAACAAAGACCAATCTGCTGGCGGAGATGGATAAGCGAATTGCCAAATCGGAAAATCTTGTCCTGGAGGAGATGGAGCGCACCAGGAAAATCCTGGAAATAAGGATCCAGACCGTCCAGGCCAACTTGGACGAGGTCCGGGACTATTACCGCGTCACCCGTTTAGAGCAGGACAACGC
Source organism: uncultured Lachnospiraceae bacterium (assembly GCA_910588865.1). GTDB lineage: Bacteria > Bacillota > Clostridia > Lachnospirales > Lachnospiraceae > UBA3402. The sequence goes on along the minus strand of CAJUSJ010000017.1, from coordinate 10,495 downwards.
GACGCTGTTTCTCCGCATGTTGACCGGTCTTGAGAAACGGGTGGAGAATCTGGAACAAAAATCCGCCTGAAGGTTCCTGTCATTATCCCCTGGCCGCGGCTTTCCAGACGATTTTCCACGCGGACTGATTTATGGGTTGCAATTTCTTGCAAGATGATGTATATTTATGAATGTTTCAAACTTCAAAGACCCATATCAATCTCAGGAAGGAATGGTAAATGATGAAAGAGAAAGTAATCTTAGCTTATTCGGGCGGTCTTGACACCACTGCCATTATACCGTGGTTAAAGGAACATTTTGATTATGAAGTGATCTGCTGCTGTATTGACTGCGGCCAGGGCAGCGAATTAGACGGGCTGGAGGAGCGGGCCAAGCTCTCCGGCGCCTCCAAATTATATATTGAAGATCTGGTAGATGACTTCTGCGATAACTACATTGTTCCCTGTGTCCAGGCAAACGCTGTATATGAGAACAAATACTTACTGGGCACTTCCATGGCCCGCCCTGCCATCGCGAAGCGTCTTGTGGAGATCGCCAGGAAAGAGGGGGCTTCCGCCATCTGCCACGGAGCCACCGGCAAAGGCAATGACCAGATCCGTTTTGAGCTGGGTATCAAAGCCCTCGCGCCTGATTTAAAGATTATCGCCCCATGGCGCATGACTGACATCTGGACCATGCAGTCTCGTGAGGACGAGATTGAGTACTGCGAAAAGCACGGCATCCATCTTCCGTTCTCCGCTGACAGCAGTTACAGCCGGGACCGCAACTTATGGCACATCAGCCACGAAGGCCTGGAACTGGAGGACCCTGCCAGCGAGCCCAACTATGACCATCTGCTGGTTCTGGGCGTCACGCCTGAGAAGGCTCCAGATGAAGGCGAGTATGTGACCATGACCTTTGAAAAGGGTATTCCTGTCAGCGTCAACGGGGAAAAGCTGAAAGTTTCCGACATTATACGTAAGCTGAATGAACTGGGCGGAAAACACGGCATCGGTATTGTGGATATTGTAGAAAACCGGGTGGTAGGCATGAAATCCCGGGGTGTCTATGAGACTCCCGGCGGAACGATCCTGATGGAAGCTCATCAGCAGCTGGAGGAACTGGTCTTAGACAGGGCTACCATGGAAGTGAAAAAAGACATGGGCAACAAGATGTCCCAGATCGTATACGAAGGGAAATGGTTCACTCCTCTGCGGGAGGCGGTTCAGGCTTTTGTTGAGTCCACCCAGGAGTATGTCACTGGAGAGGTAAAATTCAAACTCTACAAAGGCAACATCATCAAGGCCGGGACCACCTCCCCCTACTCCCTGTACAGCGAATCACTGGCCTCCTTCACCACAGGAGACTTATACGACCATCACGACGCGGACGGCTTCATCACATTGTTCGGACTGCCCCTTAAGGTTCGGGCTATGAAGATGGCTGAGGTCAACAAGAATCAGAACAGATAAGTCCCCGCGCAAAATGCCCGGCAGCGCAAAATCTCCAAAGGCTTCCGGGCATTTTTCTATCCTCTTTCCTGTTTTAAAATATCATCCCCCAGACCGCGCTGAAAGGCATCACCAGCACCAGGGCGGGAAGCATGTTGATCAGCGGGATATCTTTGATCTTGCTGACCCTGAGACCAGCGGCTATGGTGAGGATTCCTCCGCACGCCACAAAATCATTAAGGAGTTTTGGGGTGGTCAGGGGAACGATCAGCCTGGCCAGAAAGAACAGGGCCAGAAAGATCGCCAGCTGGGGCACCGCGATCAGGCTTACCGCGGCCCCCATGGTTCCCGCGAACAAAACCGCGGTGAACAGATCCATAATGGACTTGGACAACAGGATAGACGGATCCCCCGTCATCCCCTCTGTCAAAACACCGTAGATCCCAAATCCGCTGGCGCAGAAAATAGCGACAACCGTCACATACTCATCCATGTTGATCTTTTCCGCAGAAACAGGCAGTTTCCTTAAGGCTATCCCAAGCCCGCTCTTCACTCTCCTCTCCAGCTGAAGCACCTGGCCCGCGAACACGCCCACGATCAGAGCCAGAATCACAGGAGGCATGGTGTTCCCCTTGATCAGCGACATGACCCCATTAGCCACCGCGGACAGTCCAAACACAGACATAAGCACATCCTGGGTCTCTTTGCTGATGTATTTTCCGCATCCCGTCCCTATAAGGCCCCCGCGAACACAGCCCCACATCCACATAATAATCCTACAGGCATAGTTTTTCTCCTCCGTTTTCTATATTTTTCCCTGCCAACATCTATTAAAAATCCACCGGGGCAGTCCCAAGAGCCAGTGACACATGTTCAGCGCGAGACAAATCCCGGACCCGGGCGGAAAGCGCGCCAACCCGCCAAACAGTTTCACAAACACACTGTCTGAGACATCACTCTCACCGGAACTTGAGAGGCACCTGAAGCCGCAGGAACATGGACCGCTTCTGGCTGTCAAACACATTGAACTCTGTCAGGACTTCGCATATGTAATCCCCGCTGATGGTATAGCTGTGTTCCTGACAGTACTTTAAAAGCCTGGCCGCGTACTCAGGTTCATCGTCAAAGCTGTCCAGGTAAATACAGGCATACATGGCACTGTCGATATGACGCACAGACTCATGCTCCGGAAAATCATCATCCACGAAGATAAAGATCTCGTGGGACACCATCCTCAGCGCCAGAAAATCCTCCCTCTCCAGGATGGTCCCCGCGTTGCAGTAGTAAACCTGGGGCAGGCCCTGGCCAATGAGATTTTCCTTCAAATCCTCTAAGATCTCCTCATACACAGAGATATCGTACTCATAAAAATTGGTATCCGTATGCATCACATACACCTTCCTGTGAGGGATGTACTCCACAGTGAGCATACCGCGGTCCGGTGCCTTGCGGAACCGCTCCACGCTCTCAATGGCCCTGCTGATGGCACCCAGCCGCAGCTGCATCTGGGCGATCTCCTCCTTCACCTGCCTCTTTTTGCTGATAAGGGTGGACTCGATCAGCTCAATATCCCCCTTCTCCAGGATCTCTCTGATCTCACCTAAACTCATGCCCAGCTCCTTCATATACTGGATCATATCCAGGCGGGCCTTCTGGTGGATGCTGTAATACCGGTAATTGGTCTCCGGGTCTGTATAGCAGGGTTTTAAGATCCCCACCTTGTCGTAAAGCCGCAGGGTAGTGATGGATACCCGGTTGAACCGGGCCATCTCGCCGATCTTCATCATTTTATTATCCATGGTGATGCTCCTAAAGTCTGATGTAAGTTCAGGGTTTTTGTCCAACCTGTATATTTTTATTATAATTGTTTTCACTGATTTGGCAAGATATTTTGTATTTTATTCGTTTATTCAAACTCCCCATGTGTATATTGCCGACGCCATTTGATGATTTTTGTCAATTTCAGGTCAAATTGTCTTTAGAAAACAGGGCTGTCATGTGACCGTCAAATTTTCCACAATCTTCCTTGACTCTCACCCTGGACGAGGATATATACTAAAGCTATCCGTTAAATTGTTTCCTTGAGAAGGAGGATTTTCATTATGGGTAAGATTAAAGTAGTACAGTATGGATGCGGAAAAATGAGCAAATACATTCTGCGCTATCTCTACGAAAAAGGCGCGCAGATCGTAGGCGCCATTGATGTGAACCCTGAGATTGTGGGCATGGATATCGGTGATTACGCGGAGCTTGGAATGAAGACAGGCATCCTCATCAGCAATAACGCGGAGGAAGTTTTAGACAACACGGACCCGGATATCGCCGTGGTCACCCTGTTCAGCCTGGTCAGCGACTGCTACGACCATTTTGTAAACTGTTTAAGCAGGGGTATCAGCGTCATCACCACCTGCGAGGAGGCCACCTACTGCTGGACCACAGATCCTGTTCGGGCCAACCATCTGGATGTTCTGGCAAAAGAGAACAACTGCACCTTTGTGGGCAGCGGTATGGAAGATACCTTCTGGGTAAACATGGTGAGCATGGTAGCGGGAAGCTGCCACAACATCAAGAAGATCGAGGGAGCTGTCAGCTACAATGTGGAAGACTACGGGCTGGCTCTCGCCAAGGCCCACGGTGTGGACTTAACCCCTGAAGAATTCGAGAAACAGATCGCCCACCCGGAGATCTTAGAGCCTTCCTATGTTTGGAACTCCAATGAAGCTCTGGCCGCCAAGATGGGGTGGACCATCAAGAGCCAGACCCAGAAATGCGTTCCCTATTTCCACAAAGGCGACTTATACTCCTCCACCATGGGCAAGGATATCAAAGAAGGAAACTGCATCGGCATGGCAGCGGTTGTGACCACAGAGACCTTCCAGGGTCCGGTGATCGAGACCCAGTGCATCGGCAAGGTGTACGGACCAGATGACGGAGATATGTGCGACTGGAAGATTTCCGGCGAGCCGGATACGGAATTCCATGTAGTAAAACCCGCCACTGTCGAGCACACCTGCGCCACCATCGTAAACAGGATCCCCGCGGTGCTGCGGGCTCCTGCCGGGCTGATCACCATGGACGAGCTGGATGAGATCGAATACATGACTTATCCCATGGAATTTTACTGCTAAAAATCATCTATTCCTCCCATAAATCATACCCCGGCAGACAAATTTTGGCTCCGGGGTATAACCAGAAAGCCGCTTAAAGCGGCTTTTTGGTTTTTCTGTCAATTTAGATAATTGATATCCTCACTCTGAGGAAGGGGAAAATACCGTATCTCCTGGTTCATCTCCATCCCCCGCAGCCTCACCGCGCTGATCCTCCTGCTTTGACATGTGGAAAAATAGTAGACACCGCTCTCCGCGCACATGGCGCTGATGCATAACGTATGATCGTAGGAAGGATCCTCCTGTCCCTCCTCCTCGGAACGCATGACAATGCCCTCAGGTATGTTCACTGAGGAGAACTGGTGAAACATCCTGGATATGCCCTCCAGCTCGTTAGCTCCTTTCACAGCATAGTGCTTCATCACCGCCATCCGCACAAACCGAGATGGTGATGAGTAGTCTCCCGGAAGTCCAAAACCGCCTCCTGAACTTACGCTGTTTCCCTGGATCTTTAAATCCATAAAATCGCGGGATGCGCTCAGGCAGTTGGACACAGACGCGTAGTTGCACAGATTGGTCTGCTGCCACTGATAATTGGGGCTGTTGGTCATGACTCCGATGGTATCCCGATGAACCTGAAGGCCCTCCGCATCCGGCTCAATGATAATAGCCTCCCCGCTCCTGTCGGAAAAAATAAAGTGGATAGAGATCTCATGTCCAAAAATACGTTCCGAGGTCAGATTGAGGGATGGGATCAGAGAAGCCGCCTCCTCCACGGAAGCGCACTGGCTTAAAAGATATCCTGTAAGAAATCCAGGGTGGATATTCATATGCCGGCTGTCCCTTGCCAGATCATAGACCGCGTACCCCGGATAGTTTAACAGGCCTCCCATAACCCCGGCCTCATTGATCCCATCTACCATAACCGGGGACTCTAGCCCCATAATCGCCATTCCACTGAAAGCATACCGGCCGCGAACATACGGCTGAAGATTTTGATCAATCTCCAGTCTCAGGGGATAATTTCTGGGAACCACAGCAATGCTGTTTCCCCTAAGATTGCCGCATTGGTCATAGGTTCTCCCCAGAAGATGCCTGTTGTCCTCTGTCTCCCATGTAAAACAGGTACAGCCCATATTTGCGAAGGGACTTTTTGTATTGTTCAACTTTTATCAGCTCCTCTCTATTGTTCCGCTGCCTGTGAAAATAGCAGCGGCCTGTCAGCTCATAATGCTGAAAGATTTTGTAGTACAGTTTATCCGCCATGGGTTCCCATAATTCAAAAATGTGAAAAATAAGCTTGACTTTTTTCTCTCTCTGTTATATCCTGTCATATACAAACCTGTTCTCACCATAAACAGGAGTGGATTTTTAGTAAATTTTTTTACTCTTTCGCCACACGACTGTCCTCTTGACGGTCATGTGGCTTTTTTGTGTATACAGGCAGAGAGGAATATGGCCTCTTTCCCTGCCGGATCTTTTCCAAAGCTCTCCGAAACCAAGCCAAAAACAATTATGAAATGAGGTATCGCAAATGGAACAAACATTTATGAAAGAAAAGCCAGTGCTCCCCCTGGTGCTGTCCATGTCCCTTCCCATGATCTTCTCCATGATGGTGTCCTCCCTTTACAACATCATCGACAGCTTCTTTGTGGCAAAGATCAGCGAAAGCGCCATGACCGCCCTGTCCCTTCTGTTCCCCATCCAGAATCTGATCAACGCGGTCACCATCGGATTCTCCATTGGGATCAACGCGGTCATCTCCTTCTACCTGGGAGCCCAAAAGCAGAACGAGGCCAACCAGGCCGCTACCGCCGGACTGGCTCTCAACGGGTTTCACGGAGTACTCCTGACATTTTTCTGCATAGGGATCATGCCCGGATTTTTGAACATGTTCACAAAAGACCCTCAGGTCATAGACTTGGGAATCCGATATTCCCGGATCGCGTTCAGCTTCTCGGTCATCATCGCCCTGGGGATGGCATTTGAAAAAATCTATCAGGCCGCGGGGAAAATGTCCATGACCATGATCAGCGTGCTCTGCAGCTGCGTATCCAACATTATCCTGGACCCCATCTTCATCTTCGGCCTTGGGCCTGTTCCCAGGATGGGCATCGACGGCGCGGCCCTGGCCACTGGAATCGGGCAGACCATCAGCCTTGTAATCTATATTGTGGTTTATACAGCCAGACCCCTTCCCATACACATAGGACTTAACTATCTGTCCCTGGAACGAAACATGGTGAGAAAACTGTACTCCATCGGCATTCCGGCTGTGCTGAACTTAAGCCTCCCCTCCCTGCTGACCTCAGCCTTAAATGTGATCCTGTCAGGATTTTCCCAGACCTACGTCCTTGTGCTGGGAGCTTACTATAAACTGCAGACCTTTCTCTACCTGTCTGCCAACGGCATCATCCAGGGGATGCGGCCTTTAATGGGCTACAATTACGGAGCCGGAGAACACAAACGGGTCCGGAGCATTTTCAAGGTCTCCCTCCTGCTGGCAGCTGGAATCATGGTGGCTGGCACCATCCTGTGTCAGACAATCCCTGACCTTCTCATAGGATTGTTCACCGCCAACAAAGACACCATCGCCGCCGGGGCAGACGCGCTTCGGATCATCAGCATCGGATTTGTGATCTCCTCTGTGTCCATCATCTCCTGCGGTGCCCTGGAAGGTCTCAGCATGGGATTCTCCTCCCTGATCATATCCCTTCTGCGGTATGTCGTTGTCACCATCCCCGTGGCCTTTTGGCTGAGCCGGGTGCTAGGGGCCGCTGGGGTGTGGCATGGGTTCTGGGTATCGGAACTGGTGACAGCCGGGATCGCTTATGGGGTGATCAGGAGAAAGATGACACCCTTTTCCACATAAACCATGTCTGTTATTTGCCCCATATCCAAAACAGGCGTGGCCTCCCTCCGGAGCACAGCTTAAACATGATGTGGAAGATATCTTTTGACGGCAATCCCCATAGCCTCTTTTGTCCGCGGCTGGTTTCGTTTATGCTTTTATATGGATTATTCCTGCCAGATGTCAAGGTGGCTGTCAGATATTTTCTGGCCAGATGGCGCGGAAGAAGAAATCTTCCACAGAACGAATTGTAATTTTATGACAACAGACTTTCCGCGGCTTTTACAGCTTCGCTCTGTATTCCGCCTGCTTTTCCACAGAAAAATTCATAGCAGACATGGCCTGGTCGGCAGTCAGATTTAAGTTGTTCATCAGGCTTTTTATTATCTCAAGTATCGTCTGCTCTGTCTCCTGAACTATACTTTGAACGGCGTTCCGCTTTTCTTCCTCAATCTCCTCCCGCATCAGCTCCCTCAACGCGTCACACATAACCGAATTCCTCCTTATCTCATCATATAACCCCTGATTCGCCGCGATAC
>CAJUSJ010000017.1:0-2468 GCA_910588865.1 uncultured Lachnospiraceae bacterium | reverse complement strand
GCAGACATGGCCTGGTCGGCAGTCAGATTTAAGTTGTTCATCAGGCTTTTTATTATCTCAAGTATCGTCTGCTCTGTCTCCTGAACCATACTTTGGACAGCGTCTTGGACAGCACTTTGGACAGCACTGTCAACGGCGTTCCGCTTTTCTTCCTCGATTTCTTCCCGCATCAGCTCCCTCAACGCGTCACACATAACCGAATTCCTCCTTATCTCATCATATAACCCCTGATTCGCCGCGATACTTACCTGCAAAACCGCCTCAATGTTATTTCTGTCACCTGGATCTGTCTGCCTCTTTGCCGCCTCAATGAACGCTTCCACGTCCTGTCTGTGGGCATTGGCGGAAAGCACCCGCAGACCGCAGTGGCTTTTGGGATTCAGGCGTTTTGTAACAATGATCTGTGTATCAAAAAATTTTTGACCTTTGATATAATAGATTCCCCGGAAGGGTTCCTCTATGGTCAGGCCCTCCCGCCTCAGGGCTTTAAACAGCTTCCTCGGGTACCTGTCCCGAACGATAGATACGGTCACTTCTCCGGCTGGTATCTGACCTTCCCTCTCCTCCAGGCCTTTATACAGACAAGCGTAGGCCATGGTTTTATAGTAGTCGCTTATGGAGAGGCTGTCGTCAGGACTTTTGTACTCCACCACATTATAAGTTCTGAACATACGGCCGATCTCGTTTTTAATCTGGATATCCGCTGTCTTCTTGATGATCATCAGATCCATGCGCAACGGCGCCTTGCTTAGATTGTATTCCCGGCAGAATTCCAGCGCTTCCCTGTCAGCGCTCAGTTCCAGTTCAGCGGCTCCGTAAAAGCCGGAATGCCACTGGATTTTTGTCTTTTCAAGATTATTTCCCATCCATCTCCTCCTGCTTTTTTATTGTATATTTGGAAATTAAAAGCAGGATTTCGATAGAAAGATCAGAACTCTCAAAGACACAGCTATCTGCTGCGAAACCGGCCTTGTGTCCTTTTAGGACTGCCGCGGAAATCATTGCTTTGAGGGTATTATAGCATGGAATGAAGGGGGGGACAAGAGGGAGTTTATGAATCAATGTATTGCTAGATTTTGAGCGTCGCCAAAACCCTAAAGAAAAATGGGAATGCTCAAAATATAAGAATTCTATTTAAGGGCGCACCGGCTACTTTCTAGCCAGTGCTATACCCATTGGTTCAGCCAGAAGGCTAAGTTATTACAAATCTTAGTTAGGATAATAAAGAAAATTTTTGTTTAAAATATAATTTTCTTTTTAATGGCACAGATTCACACCCCTGGTTAGATTTCTGTCAAAATCAACGAAATTTATTTTACGGAGAAAGAATACCGGAATAGAAGACATGTTAATTGTCTCTGTATCCATTTTCCTTTCGGCTGGATTCTTTATAATACTAAAGAATATTAATGATTTCTTCTTTATAGGTCTCCATTTCCTGCTTCCTTGCGTTTTATTGCGAAAACTATCCTTATAGGCGGTAATCCCAATATCCATAAGACTGGAAATACATTACACCCCCAAGCACAGCATATATTTGAACATCGCCAAAATAAATCTAAATGTAATATCCCAACAGTGCCTGTACAGCTAACATTAAACCGCCGCACAGTAAGTTGTCTGTATAGAAAACGTGATAATATAATAGCCTCAAAAATTAATTGGTATTTTAGGACAGGTGATACCCGAATAAAGTTTATTACCTAATTGTCTATTTTAAGTAATTATTAGTATCTTCATGTACGATGGACTCCTATCACAATTCCTACCAAATGGACATCAGTTTCTTAAAACGGTCTACCTCTTCATCAGCAAACGTATAGTGTATCTTTTTCTCAGGTAAAAAACTTATAAGTTTTCTTACTTCTTCAACATTTACATCCTTATCAGACAAACGAATAAGTATTTGAGATATTGTATCAAGAGCTTCGTCATTCCAATCATATCTTGCGATTTCCTGCGTTCCCAATCTTATACCAAAACCATAAAAAAGAGCCTTGTGCTTTTTATTAAGAGTAACTTCACACTTATACGCATTATCATAAATCGTATCCATTTCTTCCTTACTACATCTAATATGTATTTGATGTGTTGCGGAAATTTGACCATGGACATCTGCGACATCATATCCTAATTCCTTAAGTTTGGAACCTAAATAGTTCGAACAATGAACCATATGACTCATATAATCCGCACCATATTTTTCAAACTCAATCAGAGCAAATAATAAAGATATCTTTTGATGCATCTGAGGATGACGTAAATATTGGGGATTAATCTCAGTTTCCATCATATCATGAAGATATTTCTCATTTGTCATAATAAGACCTGATGCTGGACCAGGAAATGTCTTATGTGTCCCACCAAACATAATTATATTTTTCATACTTTTAAGAGGATTGTTACAAAGACCCAAAAGGGGGAACAAGTATCCAGACGCAGGATAGGGAGGATCATGAGGCAGGAGG
>CAJUSJ010000016.1 GCA_910588865.1 uncultured Lachnospiraceae bacterium | reverse complement strand
ATATACAGATTAGTTCAAGCTAATAAGCAGTGGGAACACTTTTCCGAAAAGGGAGTTCCTAAAAAGCGAAGGATCCCTCCGGCGGACATGGAAAACCAATGTCCGCCGGGGGATCCTTCTCTGTGTTTACATCAGACGCTCAATGTCACAGCAGAAATTCACTGAGCACATAGTTGCTGATATCAACTCCAAAATCCGTGAGCCTGATGTAAGGATTGTCCGCCTGGATCAGATGGTTTTCCACAAGCTTTCCCAGCACATCCCCATAGACGTTCCACATATTGACACCAAACCGTTTTAAAAATTCGCTGCCTGACACCCCATCCATCATCCGCAGCCCCAGGAACATAAATTCCTCCATCTTCTCCTTATCTGTCAGGTGGATAATATCCTGATGGAGCCTGTCGTCCGCATCTTCACCCTTCATCCGGATCCTGCAGTACCGCCCCAGATCTTCCTCGTTGTGAAAGCGGAACCCCTGGATATAGGAAGAGGATCCCAGCCCCAGTCCCAGATACTCTGTGCCGGTCCAGTACCCGATGTTGTGACGGCACTCACGCCCGGCCTTCGCGTAGTTGGAGATCTCATACCTCCGAAACCCCATATCCTGGAGGATTTGCTTTGTGGCATAGTACATCTCCCTCTCCTCATCCTCACCAGGCAAAAGCTCTGGATGTCCGTGGTATTGCTGATAAAAAGGGGTTCCCTCCTCTATGGTAAGACTGTAGGCGGAAATGTGCTCTGGTTTCAGCCTGGCCACCTTTTTCAGAGTGGATCTCCAGGAAGCCAGGGTCTGGCCGGGAAGAGCTGACATTAAATCGATGTTCACATTGTCAAATCCCGCCTGCCTCACTCTCTGATAGGTTTTTAAAAATTCGTCATAAGTGTGGATCCTTCCCAGATTTTTCAGCTCCTTGTCGTCAGCGGACTGGAGTCCAATACTGACCCGGTTGATCCCCGCCTCCCTCCAGGCCTTCAGCTTTTCCATGGTCACGGTTCCCGGGTTGGCTTCTATGGTCACCTCCGGTGTGTCGGAAAGCTCAAAAACACTCTTTACCTGCTCCATGATCTGGCAGATATCCTTTGCCCCTAAGAGAGAAGGAGTGCCGCCTCCCAGATATACCGACGGAACCTGGTATCCTGGATAGTGGGCACTCTGACAGGCAATCTCTTCAATTAACTGCTCCACATACCTCTGCTGTACGCTGACTGCCGCCGGGCCTGACAAAAAATCGCAGTAACCGCACTTTTTGGCGCAGAATGGGATGTGGATATACAACTCCAGCTTTTTTCTCAATCTTTATCCCTCGTCTAACTTCAGTACACTCATAAATGCCTTTTGGGGAATCTCCACATTGCCCACCTGGCGCATCCGCTTCTTTCCCTCTTTCTGTTTCTCCAAAAGCTTCTTCTTTCTGGTGATGTCACCGCCATAGCACTTGGCCAGCACATCCTTTCTCATGGCCTTTACGGTCTCCCTGGCAATGATCTTTCCGCCTACCGCTGCCTGAATGGGGATCTCAAACAGATGCCTGGGGATCTCCTCCTTCAGCTTCTCACACATCTTCCTTCCCCTCTCATAGGCAGACGCCCCATGGACGATGAAGGACAAGGCGTCGATCTCCTCCTTGTTGATCAGGATGTCCAGCTTCACCAGCTCGGATCTCTCATAGCCCTTGATCTCATAGTCAAAGGAGGCATAGCCTCTGGACCGGGATTTCAGGGCATCAAAAAAGTCATAGATGATCTCATTTAAGGGCAATTCGTATTTTAACAGCGCCCTGGTGGTCTCAATGTATTCCATGCCCAGGTACACGCCCCGCCTTTCCTGGCACAAGGTCATGATGGCTCCCACAAATTCCGTGGTCACCATGATCTCCGCGTTGACAATGGGCTCTTCCATGTACTCGATCTCTGACGGGTCCGGAAGGTTGGAGGGATTGGTCAGCTCGATCATCTCCCCGCTCTTTTTGTGAACCCGGTACACCACGCCGGGAGCCGTGGTCACAAGATCTAAGTTGTATTCCCGCTCTAATCGCTCCTCAATGATCTCCAAATGCAGAAGCCCCAAAAATCCGCACCGGAATCCGAACCCTAAGGCGATGGATGTCTCCGGCTCAAAAAACAGAGACGCGTCGTTGAGCTGCAGCTTCTCCAGGGCATCTCTCAGATCATTGTACTTGGCCCCGTCCGCGGGGTAGAGACCGCAGTACACCATGGAAGTAACCTTCTTGTATCCCGGAAGGGGCTGGTCACATGGATTGTTTTTATCCGTGATGGTGTCGCCTACCGCTGTGTCTTTCACATTCTTGATGCTGGCGGTGATATAACCTACCATGCCCGCGCTCAGCTCCTGGCAGGGGATAAACTGGCCCGCGCCAAAATACCCCACCTCCACAACCTCTTCCTGAGCCCCGGTGGCCATCATCCGGATAACCGTTCCCTTCTTTACAGTGCCTTCCTTGATCCTGCAGAAGATGATAACGCCCTTGTAAGAGTCATAGAGGGAATCGAAGATCAGCGCTTTCAGCGGAGCGTTGGGGTCTCCCTGGGGCGCTGGGATCTTGTTTACCACGCACTCTAACACCTCTTCTATATTGATCCCCGCCTTCGCGGAGATTCTGGGCGCGTCATGGGCCTCCAGGCCGATAACATCCTCAATCTCCGCGGCAACCCGGTCCGGCTCAGCGCTGGGCAGGTCGATCTTGTTGATGACCGGAAACACATCAAGGTCGTGGTCCAAAGCCAGGTACACGTTGGCCAGGGTCTGGGCCTCGATCCCCTGGGCCGCGTCCACAACCAGGATGGCCCCGTCGCAGGCAGCCAGGCTCCGGGACACCTCATAATTAAAATCCACATGTCCCGGGGTATCGATCAGGTTGAAAATATATTCCTCCCCATCCCGGGCCTTGTAAATGATCCGCACGGTCTGAGCCTTGATGGTAATGCCCCGCTCCCGCTCCAAGTCCATATTATCCAGCACCTGGGACTGCATCTCCCGGCTGGTCAAAAGCCCTGTCATCTCGATAATCCTGTCCGCGAGAGTGGATTTGCCGTGGTCGATATGGGCTATGATGCAAAAATTCCGTATTTTATTCTGATCAGCAGATGGCATGTGTTTTGTGTATCCTTTCTTATCATAAAATTATTTAGATGATACCACCTTTTTTCTCTGGTTGCAACCTGTTTTGCCTCATAAGGCTCCCCCCATCCCGGATCCAGCGTTACGGTTCACAGGTGCCCTGTGGACCATAACCGTCCAGCACCATGTCCAGCAGCTCAGCCAAGGGCTCCATGGCATTTCTCGCCTCATCATATGTGTTGGTTTGGGCTCCCACCTCAATAAGAGCGGACCGGGGTCTTAAATGTAAATTATACCGAAGCCCCTTTAAATAGATTTTTCTTGTAAATCCGGGAAAATAGGCTGCCGCGTCAAGCTGCATCTGCAGGCTGAAGGCAAGATTTTGCTCTTTATAGGGATTGGGAAGATACTCGATAGGCCCCTCCGGCGTCTGGCTCATGCCGTTAAAAAACATAATAGGCGCTGTGGGCTTTCCGTTTACGTCTGATACCATATGTAGATCTTCCCTGACACCGTCCCTGTGGACATCTAAAATCACCTGGATTGATGGGTTCTGCTGCAGGATTTCCGTAACACCACGGAGCGCGTAGTCGTAGGCCTTGCTCCTGTTCAGCTCCCCGTCTTTTAAGTCGTATACCTGGGTGTTATGGATGACATTGTATCCCTTTGCCTCAAGAAGCTCTGTCAAGTAATTGCCGATCCCCACCACAGTGGCCTCCGGATTGTCTGGCCCGTAATCAGCGAAAGTCTCCTGGGAATGGGTGTGATAAATCAGGATCTGCGGATTTTGGGGATCCTTTTCAATAGACAGATCCTGCCCCAAAAGCTTTGCCGCGTCCATCTCATCCCGCCCGGCTGTGGTGGAGGTGTGGACGCTGAAAAAATATTTCATAAGGAAATCATAGTCTGCCAGCTGTTCCAGGACATAGCTGGTTCCCGTCACGGTCCTGCCGCTGTCAATATGGTGGGCCAAAGTCCCTTCCGGCAGGCCGCTGACCGCGGAGAGCTCCTGTTCTTCCCCGGTTTGGGCCTGCTCTGTGCCTCCTTCTGTCACTTTAGCCTGCTCTCCGGCCAAGTCTGCCTTGTCCGTTCCGGTTTCCTCATCGCCTCCAAATATCAGGTAAGAAGATTCCGCCACTTTCTGACTCTCCAGATATCCGGCAAAAGACGGATCCGGGTCCATCTGGCCCTTGTCTTCCCCCTGCCTTTCCATGTAAAACCTGACCCGGGGGTCAGCGTTTCTCAGCCACGCCGCCAGATTTCCCACCAGACCCTCTTCCCTATTCTGTCTGTACTGTTCATAAGAAGCTTCCGGATAGCCCCGGCGCACAGCTGCCCCAAACCCTTCTTTCAAAATTTCGCCGCCGTACTCCCTGATCTTTTCCTCAGCCCGCTGTCCGCCTGATTCATTTTCGTACTTTCCTGCCAGCCCAAGGATCAGTGCTCCGCCTGCCGCTGCCATGGTTATCTTCAGTACCCGATCCGCGCTGTGGCGAAACCTTCCCATGATCCTGTGCCTCCACGGGGGACTCTTTTTATATCATATGAAAAATATCCGGCTTTTTTACACTTTTTGTTTTCCATTATTCTGTCTTGGCAGTCTTCCCCTCAACGCGCGGGGAAAAATGCCATGTGAATCCCTTCTGAGATAGTGAAGCTTAACTGTTTCACCGTCTGGTCTATGTCCGGCGGCGTCACATAGAGGCTTCCAAATTCCGGCTCCAAAAGCTCACAGATCAGCTGATACTGCTCGTCCGGACTGAGCCGCTCCAGGAAATCCCCCATCTCATGGGTCTGGGAATAGCTGGCCAGGGTTCCGGTCAGCGCTGAGATGGTATCATGCACAATCGCCGCCGCTCCCACCACAGTAGGCACTCCTATGGCCAGCACAGGGATTCCAAGGCTGTCCATGGTAAGGCTGTGCCTGTGATTTCCCACACCAGAGCCGGGATGGATCCCTGTATCCGTAAGCTGGATGGTGGTTCCAAGCCGCCGTATGCTCCGGGCCGCCAGGGCATCCACGGCAATGAGAAGGTCCGGCCCTGTCTCATGGATAATCCCCTTTAAGATCTCCGCTGTCTCCATGCCCGTCTGCGCCATGACCCCCGGCACAATGCCGCTTAAGACCACAGAATCTTCCTCCGCCATGTTCCGGTTTACCCGAAGGTTGCCAAGGACCTTGGGCCCTAAGGCGTCAGGAGTCACCGAGGGGTTGCCAAGTCCCACGGCCAGCACATGGAGTTCCTTCCTGTCCGGCATTTTTCCCTGCTTTTTCAGCTCTTTCACCATGCGTTTTAACTGGGACGACAATTCCCCCGAAACTTCCCTGTGATAATCTTCGTCCCCTTTGGCCAGGGCTTTCGCTTCCATAGTAATGTAGGTTCCCTTTGGCTTTCCCATGGCCCGGGCTCCCTGTTCATCCAGGATCGCCACCTCTGTCATCTTGATCTTGCTGAATGCCCTGCTCCATTCCCGCAGGGTCACTCCTGTCACTTCCCCGCCATCGCCGGGAAAGCTCTCTTTCTCCTCCACCGCCAGGTCTGTCCGAATCTCAAACATCCTTTCCCTCCTGCTTTCTTGTAGCCTCTTCCGGTAAATAATAACCGGATACTAAGATTTTGCGCGAAAAATCGGGAAATATGTATTGACATTCCTTTCCTAATTGGATAAAATATTAAAGCATGTTTACATTAAAACTGTCCGTGTCCAGACTTTGATGCAAACCAAAGAATCTTAATAATAATTAATTTTATGGGAGGTGCCCAGAGTGGCTAACATTAAATCCGCTAAAAAGAGAATTTTAGTTATTGAAACCAAGACTGCCAGAAACAAGGCCATCCGATCCAAAGTGAAAACTTCTATAAAGAAAGTGGAAGCTGCTGTTGCCGCCGGCGACAAGGCTGCCGCGCAGGCATGCTTAATAAGCGCTACTTCCGAGATCGACAAGGCCTGCACAAAAGGCGTATATCACAAGAACAACGCTTCCAGAAAAGTGTCTCGTCTCAGCAAGGCTGTAAATGCTATGGCATAATTCTGTCTCATATGACTTTATGAGGCCCCCCGAACCGTAGGTGTGACGGTTTGGGAGGCCTTTTTGTCATGTCTTATATTGTTTTGTGATCAGAAGCTCCACTGCCAGCCTCTCCCCCAGCCTTCCGGTCTTTACCGCCTCCTCACAGTCCACACAGAGCTCCACCCTAGAAAGGATCTGCTCTCTGGTAAAGGATCTGGCCTGGGGCATTATCTTTCCCACCACAAAGGGCTGCAGCTTTAAGCTGGAGGCGATCCTGCTTCTGTCCATCCCCTGGGCCATCAGCTCCTTCACCTGCAGTACCTGGTTAAACTGCCTGGCGATCAGGAACAGGATCCTCATAGGCGGCTCCCTGAGCGTCAGGAGATCCTCATACAGATCCATGGCTGCCCTGGTCTTTCCGCTTACAATGGCTGCCACCATGTCAAAGATCTTGTTGGTCACCCGGTTAGCGCAGATCTCCTCCACATCCTGATCCGTGATCACCTCCCGCCCTAGCGTGTAGCTGATCAGCTTGTCCAGCTCCATGCGGATATTCTCCATATCGTCCCCGGTCTTGCTCAAAAACAGTTCCATGGTGTGCCCGGTGATCTTTTTTCCTTCCCTTGCCAGGATTCCCCCTGCCCAGGAAGACAGCTGTCTCGCGTCCTGCCTGACCATGTCCGCCCCATACCCCAATTCTTTCACCTTCTTGTACATCCGGCTCCTTTTGTCCACCTCTGACTCAACAAACAAAAGACAGGTTGTGTCCGGCATCTGGGGCAGATATTCCACCAGAGCCTCAGCCCCGGAGCCCTTGAACAGGCCGCTGTCCTCTATGAGGATGAGACGCCTCTCCCCAAAAAAAGGCATGGTATCCGCCAGGCTGATGATCTCCTTAAGATCCACTCCCTTCCCCTCAAACTGATGGAAGTTCATGGTATCATCTCCCACCATGGCCTCCTTAAGCCGGTTCTTATAGCTTTTTTTTAAAAACGCCTCCTCGCCGAAAAGCAGGTAGACTGGCTTAAACTGCCTGTCCTTTATGTCCTGGTTCAATATTTTCATCTGTCTTCCTCCGCCTGGTCAAAGAGCTGTGCCAGATTAACAACATCTTCCATGGTGTTTCTCCAGCCATAAGTCTTTAAATCCACCTTCCACCCATCCTCTGTCCACAGGACCTTCACTCCCTCGGACTCTAAGAGGAGCTTTTGGGTATCAAACGTTTCAAAATAGGAAGCCCCGCTTAAGATCCCTCTGGAATTCACCACCTTGTAGGCCGGCAAATCGTTCCCCGCCAGCCCCCGCCGCAGGCAGTAGCCTACCTGCCTGGAATTTTTCGGCTTCCCGCACAGCAGGGCGATCTGGCCGTAAGTGGATACCTTGCCCCGGGGGATCAAGCGGCACACAATGCCGATACGTTTATAAATGTCCATGAGTTTTTCTCTTCTCCCGGTCAAATGATTTTACCATATTTTATCATTGTTATTCTGATATGTAAATACTCCCCAGCCGATCCGCCCATCTCTCCGTATAAAACCAGGAATAGGGAATACCCTTCTCCCTTCTCAGCCTCCTGCACCACTTAAGCCTTTCCCATAGAATCGAGGGCAGTCCTATGACCGCCAGATACAAGGGCCCCAGCATCAGGGATTGACGCGTGTGGCCGTATTCATGAGCCATCAGCCCCCCGGACCGCTTCTCGTCTTTATCAGGGGTAAAGATAAACAGCCCCAGGGAAATGCCTCCGTCAATGTCCCATGATGTGTGCGCCACGCCTCTGTACCACTGATGTGGCTGCCTGATATACCGCAAAAACAGCATCAGGCCAAGGAATGTCTGCAAAATCCCCCAGGTACACTGGATCACCACAAAGATCATTTGCCACGGGATTCTTCTCTTCTCCATATTTCTCTCCCTATTAAGTATTGACACGGGCAGGGGCAGGGCCGCTTTCGCGGACACATTCCTCTTCGCCCCGCGCGCATAAGAAAAGAACCATGGTTTCCCTCCATGGTCCTTTTCCTTCCAGCTTTATAATGGCTTGGTCTTTTAATAAATCAGTTCAGCCGCCGCCAGAATGGCTGTAACATATCCTACCGTGTCCGCAAGGGTAGCCCCGGAAATCCCGTCGATCACTTCCTCAGCAGGCTTTCCTGTCAGCTCCTTCAGCTCGTCAATGGTCTTTCCATTGACAAACTCCTGGATCGCGTCAAAGTTCGCGGCAATCTCCACTGTGGAGCCTGCCTTTTTCATGTTTTCAGAATAGTACTCATTGTTGACTCTCTTGGAACCAAGAACCTTGCCATCCAGAATGCTTCCTCCTTCTGTGAAAGAAGCGCTGTTGGGAACACCGATCTGCTCACTGTCTAAGAACTGAAACTCATCAATATAGGACAGAACCACATTGGTGCCGTCTGTAAGAGCCGCCGCGATGGTAAAACACTTGGTGCCGTGAGCCGCCGCCTCCACCACATTCAGAGCCAGCCCTGTCACATCACCGTCATAGGACACCGCCGGATTCTCCTTTGCCGCATCCGCCGCGTCCGCGATCACGGACAGATAGCCGGCCGTGTCCGCGAGGGTGGCTCCGGAAACAGCGTCCAGTACCTCTTCCGGTGTCTTTCCCGCCAGTTCTTTAAGCTCAGCGCTGGTCTTTCCCACCGCGAAATTCTCGATCTGATCAAAATTTACCGCGATGGGCAACGTAGAACCTGCCTTCGCCATATTCTCGGAATAGTATTCATTGTTCACCTTTTTGGAACCAAGAACCTTTCCCTCCGCCACACTGCCGTCCGCTATAAACGCGTCGCTGTTGGGAACGCCGGTCTGGTCGCTGTCCAAAAACTGGTATTCATCAATAACCGCCGCCACAATGGCGTCATTTTCATCAATAACCGCTGTGGCCACGGTAAAGCACTTGTCGCCGTGGGCCGCCCCTTCTACCTGGCCGATCCTCAGCTTTGCCCCATCCTCTGAGGCCTTCTCGGTCTCCGCCTCGGCTGCCTCCTGGCTGGTAGCGCTGGCGGCTTCCTCTGTAGTCGTTTCCTCCGCCGCGGTAGTCTCCGCCGCTGTGGTCTGTGAGGCTGTTGTCTCTGCCGCCGTGGTAGCGTCAGCTCCTGACCCGGAGCAGGCTGTCAGAGACAGACCGCACGCGAGAACCAGCGCCGCTGTGGTCAGATTTCTTTTCTTCATAATTTTTCTCCTCCTGATTTCTATTATCAGCTTACCCGTATACTATAACGTCTTTCCAGCAGATATACAAGAGGAAAATTCTTTCTTGGCAATAAAAAGAAAAATTAAGCCTTAACCACCACCGGAATCTGTATCTCTGTCACAAACTTGGAGCAGTCGTGGGTCAGTCCCTGGTCGATCATGGTGATCTCTTTTGAAAATCCCGCCGTCTCATAGCCCTGACACCTGACATAATCCATGAGCAGGCCATAGTATCCCTCAGACTGCCGGTGGGTTCCCTGGAATCTCAGAACTACACACAGTTCCTCTGAAAGCCCCAGGGTCTCACCATGAAAGCGCTCTCCATCCTCCAGAACCACGAACACCATGTCATAGCTGTCATACTGTCCGGCTTCCAGCCTTTCTTTTGAGATCCCCACCCCCACTTTTCCCAGAAAAGCCACCGGCTCCTCTTCTTCCAGACAGCGGATAGAATACTCTAAGTCCAGATAAGTCTTTGGCCTCACCTCGGTCTTTAACAGCGCCAGCCTCCGTGGAGGTGTCCGGATCACCTTAATCCTGTCAAACTCTGAGCAGAGCGCGTCCTCCAGCTGCTCCAGGCGGTTGTCGATCCTCTTCTCTATGCGCTTAAGCTCTTCCCGCCGCCTCATTACCTCCTGCCTCTGGCGTCTGAGCAGCTCCCGCATCTTGTCTGTATCCCTGTTATCCAGAAAATCCCCGATCTCCTCCAGAGGCATGTCCAGAAGCCGCAGATACCGGATGGTATTGAGACACTCAAATTGCCGGATACCATAATAGCGGTATCCGGTCTCCTGATCCGTGTATTCTGGCTTTAAAAGCCCCATCTTATCGTAATGTCTCAGAATTCCAACGCTGATATGAAAAAGCTTAGACACCTCTCCGATCCGGAACAGTTCCTTTTTCTGATCCTCCATGTTTTCTTCCCTCATACAGAACATACAAAAGGGTGTAGGCCGCCATAAGGCCGGAAACAATGGGAGCGATCCTTCCAAGCATCCCCAGATCATCGGCAAAGTATTTTCCAAAGAGATAGACCATGGGGATCCTTAAGACCAGTGCCCCCCCGCTGCAGCTTATCATGGTCCACACCGTCTTTGCCTTGCCGTTAAGGTAGCCGTTTAAGCAGAACACCATGGCCACCATGATGTAGTCGTAGCTGCAGGAGCGGAAAAACGGAACCCCTGCCCCTATGATCTCCTGGTCTTTTGTGAAGGCTCCTATCATGGTCTCAGGACTTACCTGGGCCCAGACCCAAAACAGCACAGACACTCCTATGGCAAAGCTCATGCTGTACCACAAGGCTTTCCTGGCTCTCTCCGGCTTCCCTGCCCCCATGTTCTGGGCTGTGACAGCGGCAAGGGCATTGGCCATGGAAGTGGCTGTCAGCATGGCGAACACGTCGTATTTGCTGCCGATCCCCACAACCGACGCGGCGAAGACTCCGCAGCTGTTCATAACGGTCATAAGATATAAAAAGGAGATCCTCACCATCAGTTCTTGAAAAGAGATGGGGATCCCCACCTGTGCCAGCTCCCTGGCAAGCTTTCTGTGTACCTTAAAGGATGACAGCCGAAAATCAAACACAAAGGCATTTCTCTTCAAATACAACACAGCTGCCGCCATGCTGACCCCCTGGGAGATCACCGTGGCCAGAGCTGTGCCCGCCACTCCCATATCGGCATAGCGCACCAACACAAAATCCAGCACAATATTCAGCACACAGGCCATGGCCACAAACATCATAGGCCTTCCGGAATCCCCATATCCCCGCAGGATGGCACTGATGGAATTGTATCCGCAGATAAAAAAGTTGCCCCAGGCGCAGACAGCCACATAGGTCATTGTCAGTTCAAAAGACTCCCATGGCGTGTTGAGAATCCTTAGAAGCGGAGCCTCAAAGACCAGCATGAGTCCGGTGAGCGCCAGGGCAAACCCGGAAAACACGGTCAACGTGGTTCCAATAGCCCGCTTCACCATCTCATGGTCCTTCTGTCCCATATACTTACCAATAACAATGGTGCTCCCAAGGGTCAGGCCTGATGACAAGCTGGTGACGATCTGAGTAACCTGAGTTCCCGTGGAAACCGCCGCCACGCTTCTGGCATCGCAGAATTTACCCACAACAAACAGATCCACAGCCCCGTACAGGGACTGAAGGATATTGGCCAGCAAAAACGGTATGGCAAACGCGCACAGAGCGGACAGCAGATTCCCCTCTGTAAGATCCTGCCTCTTCATAGAAAATCCCCTTTCTTCCACACAGGGGGCTCTGCCGAAACTAACGTTCCAGCCCCCTGCCGCTGTATCCTACTATAATGTCTACAACGGTTGTAGAGTCAAGAGGATTTTTCTTGCGTCACATTGCTTTACTGCTGTGAAAAGCCCTCAATCAAGCTGACAGCGCCGCAGACCACCGGATAGTGGCTGTCGTATTCATCCCTGTCCGCCATCTTGAACTTATAGTACTTTCCCTCTTTTATCTCATTGTACACGCCTTCTACCTCAAGCCGTTCGTTCAACGCCTTTTTATTGATCTCGTAGATCGCTTCCCTGCCCTCTCGGTCCTCAGCGCGGATCACATAGACATCTTCCCCGCCTATTTGGGAAATCGCTTTCTCTACCACCCGGATCTCCACCATCCAGGTATCATCATGGCTATCCTCTCTTCTCGGTATAACCGAAATCACTACCACTATAAGGATCAGTGCCACTCCCGCGAGAATGTACTTCATCCCTGCCTTGAAAAAACCGCCTTCCGCGTTCATCTTCCTCTGCTCTCCTCCCTCACCCGCACTCCTTGGGCCCTTATTATTCTTTGATCTCGTCAATATCGGTGAGATCCACATCCAAGCTGGCGAGCAATGCTTTTATATGGACATATTTTTTCTTTAACATAGCATATGTTCTTACAGCATTTTCCTCTCTCGCGACAGCCATATACTCCTGAATCTCCTTAAACTCATCCATCGCGTATTTTATTTTTTCAGCACCGTTCACTTTTAACACCTCTTTTCTCTATGCCGCGATTATTACTGCCTATATTATATAAGAAAGGACAAATGTTGTAAAGATATAACGCCTTGTCCTTGTGATAAAATCTTTGTATTCTGGTTACGGAACATAGGTATTTACCCGCAGCTTTTCCCCGTCCGTCTCCACCATAACCGCCCCCCGCTCCTGTGTCAGGTACCACAAAATCCCCTGATCCTTCAGGCGTTCGACGGTCTCTGGCGCGGGATGGCCGTATCGGTTGCCTTCCCCGCAGGAGATCACCGCCAGCTCCGGCTGTATCCTCCGCAGAAATTCTTCTTCTGTAGAGTAGGCAGAGCCGTGATGCGCCACTTTCAGCACCTGAACGCTGGGTATTTCCCCGTATTCCAGCCATCTGTATTCTCCTCCCCCGCTCATGTCTCCTGTCAGCAAAATCCCTGCCATGCCGTACCCCACGCGCAGAAGGAGGGAGTGGTCATTCCGGTCTCCCGCTGTCCCCATCTGCCATGACTCACCAGAGTATAAACAATCGATCTTCAGCCCATTCCACCTAAGACAGTCTCCCCTCTTCATCCATGCCACCGCCGCGCCGTGATCCTCGGCCTGCTTTTCCAGCTTTCCGTAAACCCCGTCAGTCCCGTCCCTTCCAAGCCAGGGGAGCACCAGATTCTTCACCTGGATTCCCCTGTCTTCCTCCAGAATCTCCTGGATCCCTGATATATGGTCCTGATCCCCGTGGCTGACAATGACATAGTCCACCTGCCGGATCCCCTGACTCTTCAAAAAGGGCTCCAACACCTGAGTCCCCAGATTTTTCCTGTCCGTGCTGCCGCCGTCCACCAGGATCACCAGATCCTCCGCGCGGATACAGATCCCGTCCCCCTGTCCCACATCAAGAAAGGTCACTGTCAGATCCCTTGGGGGAACCGGAATCATGAGAATCCCCAGACTCCCCGCGGCAAAAAGGATAAAACCGGCCAGCCTTCTCAGCCCTGTGCCCCGGAGACATTCGCCCCCGCTCTCCTCCCTTTCCGCTTTCAGCCACATGATTGTGAGAAACACGGCCCAGCCCAAAGCATAGATCCCCATCTGCCATTTTTCCGGCCTTCCCGCCACAACCAGGGATCCGGGAAGGGACTGGGTTTTCTCACAGATCCACTGATAAAATTCCAGCACATAATGACCTGCCCCAATTGCCCCGGTACCCCATGCTATGGACAAACTTCCCAGGGCTGTACCCAGGATCCCGGACAGCAGCACCCAGGACATAAGGGGGATCACCATCAGGTTCAGCATTATTCCATAGGGCGGATATTCAAAATAATGGTACAAAATCACCGGACATGTGGCCAGCTGGATCACCGCGCCCGCCAGCAGGGTCTTCTGATACCCCTTTTGCGCCCCCAGCCACTTCTCCACAACCGGCTCCGCCGCCCCCAGAGCCAGCACTGCCCCAAAGGACAGCTGAAAGCCAGCCTGAAACAGCAGTGTAGGAGACTGGAGCAGCAGTGTCAGGGCGCTGACCCCCAAGGCTGTCCTGAGATCGTAAGTCCTTCCCAGACACACGGCCGTCATCTGCGCCAGGGCCATTATCACCGCCCGGACCACGCTGGCGGAGATCCCCGGCCCCCCTGCCAGCACCCCATAGCTCACCGTCACAATGCCTCCCAAAAGCCCGCTGCCTGCCGGCCCCAGCCCCATTTTCCTTAAAATTCCGAAAGTTCCCAGACCGATCATGGAGATATGGAGTCCGCTGACAGCCAGCAGGTGGGCGATTCCGCTGCTCTGATACAGTTTCCGTATCTCAGCGGAGAGTTCCGATTTCTCACCCAGCACCATGGCCCGGAAGATCCCTCTGTCCTTCTCCCCGCATATTGAGTCGATAACTCCCGCGGCGCGGCTTCGAATCCCCCGGATGGCCTCAAAATAAGGCCGTCTGTCCTCGGAACACACCTCCAGCTCCTTCCCGTAAAACCGGCCTTCAATTCCCAGGGCATGGTAGTATTTTCCAAGGTCGAACTCCCCTGGATTGCGGGCCCTGTCGAACAAAGCCAGCTCCCCTGTGAGTCCCAGCCCCATGCCCACAGCCAATTCCCTATCCGGTTCATCCACATAAGCCAACACAGCCCCAAAGCTTTCCCTCCCGCCTTCTGTCTCAAAGGCCACATCTTTAAGCTCCAGGGTCAGTCCTTCCCTCCCTTTCCTCTCCCGTATCCCCCAGACCGTCCCCCAAAGCCGGATCTTCTCTCCCTTCACCGTCTCAGCGGTCCGGCGGTAATCCTGCCAGGATGTCAGATCCCTTCTGACACACAAAAGTCCTGCCGCGCAAGCAAACGGCAGAAGCCACCACAAAAGGCTCCTGCCGTCTCTCTTCCACAAGTAACAGACCCCAGCCGTCACAGCGGTCAGGATCCCTACCATCCACACCACAGGCAGCAGAGCCAATACCTCTCCAAGTACGAATCCCCCTGCTATATATTCCAGTGGTCTTTTCATATTCTGTTTTACTCTTCTCCAATCTCCAGATTCCTCTCAAACTGGGTATTCAAGGACACGATATCCCGAAACATCACATCCTGAGACCCATTGATGGTGATCTGAACTTTGCTGACACTGGAAATCTCTGACAGCGAGTTGACGATCGAATAGATCGGAATATACTCGTTGACTTCCAGTGTATTGTTTAAAAAGGTAGAATCAAAATTAATATAACAGATGTTCTCATTGAGAGACACGCTGAGAAGCTTGGTCCCTTCCGGCAGGGTCCGGTAATGGCCCAGGGTCTGAGGACCCCTGATCAATTCTTCCACGATCAGCCTCTCTCTGGAAGTGTTGACGCTGTACACCACCTCCCGGTTCTCCTCCACCAGTCGTTCCCCGGTCTCATCAGCGAAAAACAGCTTCAGCTGGCTCTTCTCATAGGAATTGATGTCGCTGATGCCCTCAATAAAATCCGAGTCCGACAGCATTCCCACCGGATTTCCGTAGGAGTCCAGAAGGGGCTGGTCTGCCACATAGATGCTTATATAGTCAATGCCTTCGATCTGAGTCATGGTCTTGGTCAGCGCCGCCCTGCACAAAATCTCCCTTGTGGCGCTCATGTTCACCCTGCTTCCGTACCCGGCGTCAAAATAGAGAAACAGCACCTGGTCTTCCTGGCGGTATCCCAGATACCCGGCCTTGTCCGACAGGGCCACCTGACTGTCCACATCATTTGGCACATTGAGGAACTGGTTCATCAGCTCCCGGATCAGCTCCCCCTGATCTTTTGTCTCCGTATAATACTCCTGAGGCATCAGCCTGGTCATGGAAGAGTTCAGGTAATAGATCCTGTATGTCCCCTCAGGCGTTGTCTCTGGTTCCTTTTCTTTACCGCATCCTGCCGCTGCCGCCATCACCAGAAGGAGCAGCAGCAGCCATATTTTCTTTCCCATCCTTTGCCCCTTCCTCATTTTGCTTTCCTCCTATGTAGCCCATCAGGGTGTTGGCAGCTGCCGGCTTCCCGAAATATAACTTAATGGAATCCTGACGATAAAGGTGGAGCCCTCTCCTTCCTTACTCACCAGGCGGACCGCCCCGTGGTGCATGAGAATCACTTTTCTTGTGATGGCAAGCCCCAGGCCTGTTCCTCCGGTCTCCCGGGAGCGGGCCTTGTCCACCCGGTAGAACCGCTCAAACACCTGCTCCTGGAATTCCTCAGGTATGCCGATCCCTGAATCCGACACCTTTACATAGAAAAACTTGTGGTCCGCATCCAGTATGACCCGAACCCATCCATCCTCCACATTGTACTTAATGGCATTCTCCACAAGATTGTTAATGGCCAGGGACAGCTTCACCTCATCCACATCCGCGGTCACCTCCCGGATGCTCTCAAAAATCAGCTCCACATTTCTCTTCCTGGCAATAGGCCGCAGCCTCTTTAAGATCTGCTGAACCAGGCCATTGATGTCCAACTGGGCCACGTTCAGCTCTGCCACGGATTTATCCATCTTCACAAGGGACAGAAGATCGTCAATAATCTTGCTCTCACGGTCAATTTCGTCGGAAATGTCGGTCATAAACTCCCGGTACAGCTCCACCGGCACATCGTCCATGCTCATAAGAGAATCCGCCAGCACCCGTATGGAAGTGATAGGCGTCTTCAGCTCATGGGACACATTGGACACAAATTCATCCCTAGACTGGTCCACGGTCTTTAACTTGGTCAGGGTGTTCTGGATCGCCATGGACAGTTTCCTGGTTTCCTTATAGGCATTCTCCGAGATCGCCTGATCCAAATTGCCGTCAGCTACCCGATTCATCACCTTCTGGAGGCTTTCAAAAGGCTTCATCAGGATCATCACCAGGGCAGCGGACGCCAGAACGATAAGCCAGAAGGTCACCATCTGGAAAAATGCCGCCTTCTCGGACACCCGCTCCGCCATGTCCATGAGATTCTCCGTGGAAGCGGTGGCCACCAGCACTCCCTCAATGTTCTTCTCCTCCGTGTTATTGTAAATGGGCACCGCCAGGGCAAAATAATGCTTGTCCCGCTCCAGCCTGCTGCCGCTCTCTCCCTGAAAACAGCGGATAACCTCTTCCGCCACATGGGTCCGCCCCTCTGCCAGACGGAAGGTGTCTTTGATCACCTTGAAATTCCGGTTGACCACCACAATCCTCCCGTTAAAAATAGCCGCGATGGTGTCCAGCTCCACATCTACCGTAGAATCCCGGCTCTCCTCGCTCATATACCCTGACCGGCTCATCCGGTTGCTGATGATCAGGCACTGATTCTGGACCTCCATGACTCTGGAATCGATCTGAGTCTGTCGGAAAGACTGGTCCGTCACCTTTCCCAAAATGTACATGGGGAAAAATCCTGTCATCAAAAACAGAAGGAACAGCGGCAGTTTCATGCTGATGCCGCCCCCCCACAGCCTCTCCTTTATCCTCTCTAACAATCCGCTCCTCCTCTACTCCATGGCCTTCGCGCAGGCAATGGCCAGGGCTCCCGGCCCGATATGGCAGCTGACGCTTAAGGAAAGCGGATCAATGTTGATCTCCCCGGTGGCCGGGAACGCGGACTTAAGCTCCTCCCTAAGCTCCAGGGCCGCCGCCTCATTCTCCGTGTGGGCGATGCTTAAGTGGATCTTCTCGCCGCCCGCGTCTTTAAACCGCTGCTCCATGTCCCGGGTAATGGCATTGATCATAATGCTCTTTGCCTGTTTTACGGTCCTTGCCTTCGCGAAAGCGTCCAGCTTCTCCCCCTGGATCTGAAGCACTGGCTTTAGCTTGAGAAGGGTACCCAGGGCCGCGGCGGCAGGGGTGATCCGGCCTCCTTTTTTCAAGTATTTTAAGGTGTCCAGCATAATGTAAATGCTGGAATCAAATTTGGTGGCCTCCAGATACTCTTTGATCTCCCCCGCGGTCTTTCCCCGCTCTGCCATCTGTCTGGCATCCAGCACAGACTGCCTCTGGGTCACGGAGATCCTCTGATTATTCACCACCTCCACCTTCCCCTCATAATCCTCTGCCAGCATCAAAGCGGTCTGACAGGAACCGCTCAGCCCGCTGGACATGGGGATGTGCGCGATCTGGTCGTAATCCTTTAAGATCTCATCCCACAGATTGGTCACAGACTCCGGAGAGGGCTGGGAGGTGGAGATATCGCTGCCATCCTTAAGCTTTTCATAAAATTCCCTCTGGGTCAGGTTAATATCTTCATAGTAATCCTGCCCATTGATGGTAAAAGGCATGGGCAGCACAAATACCCCCAGTTCTCTTGCCTGTATCTGGGTGATCCCGCTGTTGCTGTCCGTCACAATAGCTGTTCTCATAATATCAAACTCCTTTTTTACATTATAATAAGGTCATAATCTGATTCAGGCTCCGGCTGCCGCCAGATTGCCGCCCTGGACTCCCCCGCCTATGCTGGCGGAAGTGTACAGCTGGTAATAGATCCCTTTTTTGGCCATAAGCGTCTCATGGTTTCCTTCCTCCACGATGCGGCTTCCCGACAGCACCAGAATCCTGTCCGCGCCGTGGATGGTGGTCAGGCGGTGAGCGATGGTCAGGGTTGTCCTTCCCTTTGCCAGCTTCTCAAGGGATTCGGACACCAGGTGTTCGCTTTCATTGTCCAGCGCGGCTGTGGCCTCATCCAGAAGAAGCACCTTGGGAGCTTTTAAAAATACCCTGGCAATGCTGATTCGCTGCTTCTGCCCTCCTGACAGCTTCACACCCCGCTCGCCTACATAGGTATCATACCCGTCTTTTAATTCTTCTATAAATTCATGGGCTCCAGCCAGCTTCGCCGCCTCCACCACTTCCTGGCGGCTGGCCCCCGGCCTTCCATAAGCGATATTCTCATAAACGCTTCCCGAGAACAGGTACACGTCCTGCTGGACCACCCCCACGCTGCCCCTGAGGCTCTCCAAGGTGACCCCTCTGATATTCTGTCCATCCAGCAGGATCTCCCCCTGGGTCGGGTCGTAGAATCTGGGAATCAGATTGCACATGGTGGTCTTTCCGCCGCCGGATGGGCCCACCAGAGCCACCTTCTCGCCAGGTCTGATGGTAAGGTTGATATCTGACAGCACCGGAGTGTGGTCATCCGGGTATTCAAAGGAAACATTCTTAAAAGAAATCTCCCCCTCCACATTCTTTAACGGTGCCGCTCCTTCCTCGTCAAAGATGTCCACATCCGCGTCCATCAGCTCCATAAACCGCTCAACTCCCGTCATACCCCTCTGAAACTGCTCGGCAAACTCGATGATGCGGCGGATGGTGGCTAAGAGAGTGGTCACATAGAGGGTGTAGGCCACCAAATCCGCTGGAGCGATCAGGCCCCGGACCATAAAGATCCCTCCCGCCACGATGACCACCACATACATGAGCCCGTCAAAAATACGGATCGTATTCTGAAATGCCGCCATATACCGGTAAGTCTGACGTTTAATCTTTAAAAATTCCTGGTTGTCATGGTTGAACTTGTCGATCTCCATCTTCTCGTTGGCAAAAGCCCTGACCACCTTGTTGCCCAGAAGGCTGTCCTCGATCCTGGCGTTCAGCTCACCGATGTGGTTTCTCTGCTGTTTGAAAGCCTTCCTCACCTGCAGATTAAAATAGGTGCAGGAGATGGCCATCACCGGGATCAGCACAAAGATAATCACGGTCAGCAGCACATTGATCCTGGAAAGTATGACAAAGGACACCGCGCCTTTTAAAAAAGCGATGAAAAATTCCTCCGGACAGTGGTGGGCGAATTCTGTCACATCAAACAGGTCACTGGTGATCCTGGCCATGATCTGACCCACCTTGGTGTTGTTGAAATAATTGTCCGACAGCTTCTGGAGATGGCCGAAGGCATCCTCCCTCATGTCCGTCTCAATAGCAGCGCCCATCACATGGCCTGTGTACGCCATATAGTAGCTGGCCATGCCGTCAATGATCCTCAGCACAAAGTAGACGGCTCCGATGGTCAGGATGGTTTTCACGGTCAGGGACTGGAGATCGGTCATGCCCACATTGGTGATATAGCGCAGGATCAGAGGCAGCACCATCTCACACACCGTGGTCAGGGCCGCACAAAATAAGTCCATACACATGACTCCCACATATTTTCTATAATATGGAATAAACCTTTTTAACAGTATGCCTGTCTTCATCTTCCCTGTCTCCTCTTTTTTGCTCCATGGTTTTACTAGTGTAGCATAAAACTTCTCGTTTTTCCATAGCATCCCCCTTAAAATTTCTCATTGAAAGATTGTGTGAAATCATGTACAATGTTTTTGTGTATTATTTTATGAAAAAAAGAAAAAGGGTATAAAGGAGAACAGTCATGAGCAAGAAACCAGTAGTTTTAATGATCCTCGATGGTTACGGTCTCAACGACACCTGTGAGGCCAACGCGGTCTGTGAGGGCAAGACTCCGGTCATGGACCAGCTGATGAGCCAGTGCCCCTACGTCAAGGGACAGGCCAGCGGCCTGGCGGTGGGACTTCCTGACGGCCAGATGGGCAACTCCGAGGTAGGACATCTGAACATGGGCGCGGGCCGCATCGTGTATCAGGAGCTGACCCGGATCACCAAGTCCATTGAGGATGGGGATTTCTTTGAGGTTCCCGAATTCCTGGAGGCAGTGGAAAACTGCAAAAAACATAACTCTTCCCTCCACCTGTGGGGACTGGTATCGAACGGCGGCGTCCACAGCCACAACACTCACATCTACGGCCTTCTGGAGCTGGCCAAGAGACATGGCCTTGAGAAGGTCTATGTACACTGCTTCCTGGATGGACGAGATACGCCTCCCGCCTCAGGCAAGGAATTTGTGGAGGAACTGGAAGCCAAGATGAGAGAGATCGGTGTGGGCAAGGTGGCCACTGTCCAGGGCCGCTACTACGCCATGGACCGGGATAACCGCTGGGACCGTGTGGAGAGAGCTTACAAAGCTCTGACAAAGGGAGAGGGGAACCCTGCCGCAAGCGGCCCTGCCGGAATCCAGGCCTCCTACGACGCTGAGAAATTTGACGAGTTTGTGGAGCCTGTGATCGTCATGGATGAGGGCAGACCCGTGGCCACTGTCCAGGACAATGACTCGGTTATTTTCTACAACTTCCGCCCCGACCGGGCAAGAGAGATCACCAGAGCCTTCTGTGATGACGATTTCAAGGGATTTAACAGAGAAAAACGGCTGAATCTGGTTTACGTGTGCTTTACAGACTACGACGACACCATCCCCAACAAGCTGGTGGCATTCAAAAAGGAAAGCATCACCAACACCTTTGGCGAGTACCTGGCAAACCACAACATGACCCAGGCCAGAATCGCCGAGACCGAGAAGTACGCCCATGTAACCTTCTTCTTCAACGGCGGCGTGGAAGAGCCAAACAAGGGCGAGGACCGTTTCCTGATCCCCTCCCCCAAGGAAGTCGCCACCTACGACTTAAAGCCTGAGATGAGCGCCCCCGGAGTCTGTGACAAGCTTGTTGAGTGCGTCAAGTCCGGCAAATACGACGTGATCATCATCAACTTCGCCAACCCGGACATGGTTGGCCACACCGGGGTGGAGGCTGCGGCCATCAAGGCCATCGAGACCGTAGACGCCTGTGTAGGAAGAGCCGTGGAGGCCATCAAGGAAGTGAACGGCGTCCTGTTCATCTGCGCGGACCATGGCAACGCGGAGCAGCTCATCGACTACGAGACCGGCGATCCATTTACAGCCCACACCACCAACCCGGTTCCCTTCATCCTTGTGAACGCTGACCCGGCTTATAAGCTGAGAGAAGGCGGACGCCTGGCCGACATCGTTCCCACACTGCTGGAGCTTATGGGGATGGAACAGCCAAAAGAGATGACCGGACAGTCTTTGTTAGTAAAGTAGTAAGCTGATTTGAAAGAATCTTAAGATTTATAAGAGAGGCAGGGGATGGGAGTTCTCTGCTTCTCTCTTTTTGTTGTTGTATTAAGAGTTAATTTACCTGTTCGATCACCACAGCGGCTCCGGCCGCCGCAACGCCTATTTGATTGTCAACCACTAACCAGCAAATGAATTCCCAAGGGCATCATCACCCGCGGCGCTTTGTCCGCCATTAGTGACCAAGTTACATTTCCGAATACTTGTATCCAGAAGCGGTCAGCCTGTCTTTTAAAACCAGTGTGGTAATTCCCAGTCTTTTTGCCGCGCGCTCCAGAGAAAGGTCTCCATCCTGGACCATAGAATAGATCTCAAGAATCCTGCCTTCTTCCCTGCCTTCTTCCCTGCCTTCCTCTCTTCCCTTTCTTCTTCCTTCTCTTCTTCCCTCTCTCATTCCTTTTGCTCTTGCCTCTTCTCTCTCTAAAGTCATTTCTTCCCATTTCCGCAAAAGTTTCAATCCTGTTATCTCCGAATTTTTCACTTCTTTTACTCTCCTGTGTATTGTTTTTATCTTCTCACTTTCAGATCTCCCGGCCCGCGTGTCTGTGGTTTTTGTAATGTACTCCATAAAATCCAAAAACTCCTGAGTAAACTCATGGGAATTCTTCCCTTTTGTGTTGATAAACACCCTCCACGCCCCATCTCCAATCTCCAGGTCCGGGCATTCCACGCACACACCCTTAAAGGTATACCGGTATAATCCCCTGTCAAAGACATCAAAAGGCGTCACCATAATCTGGCACACATCTTTCATACTGTTGAAATTCACCGTCCCCGGTGCCAGCAGAGACACATCCACATGCCCCTGATAAAATCTGCTTCTCCTGCTGAGGTTTTTTGTGTTCCGTTTCTGCGTCTCCACCATATAGACCACATGACTTTTATCCATTGCCACAGAATCCAGCCTGGCCAGTTTGCTTTTGGCCTTCTGGATTGTCATTTGGGATGCCGGTGTTGCCGTTACCGCTGTTTTCTCCATGGTCACTTTATATGCCATATTTCCTCCTTCTGGCAGGAAAATCATAGGACAGCTCTACGGGTACTCCCTGCCTCTCAATTGTGTTGTGGATTTTAAAGCAGGATTTCCTGACAGAAAGATATCGAAACTTTCACAGACACAGCGTTTGGCTGTAGAACGGCTCTGACCCCCTGACAGGAGCTAAGCCTTAGAAATCATTTGCTTTACAGATATTCTACCATAAGCTTTAAAAAATAGCAATCATAAAAAGAAAACCGCCGCAAAACCCATGTTCCGCGGCAGCTCCCTTATATTACATTCTATATTTAACTGAAGGTTTTGTGATTTGGCTGTGGCCTACTATATCATATTTAGAAAAGCCTCCGGATGTTACACAAGCCCGCCAAAGCCTGTCCAATACCTAAGACTCATACATACGGCTGTAGATCTCCTCGCAGAGGGCATCTACATAAGCCTGGTCGGGAAGGTCCCGGTTGGTGATCAGATGGTCCTGGATGATCTGAAAACGTTTCAGGCTCAGTTCCTCCTCTGTGAGAGAATCCCTCTCCTGAATCTCGTTGTCAATACTTTCTCCCGTCCACTGCTCCAAAAACCAGTGGATGATCTCTGAGGTCCGCTCCTTCTCTCTGTCGATCTCCGGCCGCATATTTTTCGCTTCCCTGGAGGTCTTGGCGTACACCCCCAGACAGAATACAGCCATGGCCGTCAGCGCCCCTTTGAAAATATATCCGGAACTCCCTGTCATGGGAAGGTTTATGATATCCAGCCAGCACACTGCCGAGACAATGACCAGCAGTCCGCCTACAAAGAGGAACGCGGAGGCGGAAGACCTAAGATTTTCATACTTCTGAGCGCTGGTTTCATAGACCTTTACTGGTTCCGGGATGGCTGCCGCCTCTCCCAGGCCTTCCCCGGCACCCTCCAGGGCTGCCTGAAGCTCCAACTCCCTGCTCATCTGCTCTAAGTAATCCCGCTGCTTTAAAAGCATCTCCTCCTGTTCTTTCTTTTTCATGGCCATGGCCGCCTCACGGGATTCCGCGAGAGGACCGCCGCAGTCCGTACAGACGGTGACGCCGTCTACAAATTCCATATCACATCTGGGACAGTAGGACATATGATCTCTCCTCCACTTACTTACACTTAGCGTTTTCCCCTAATCTTACCACATCCTCTATATGGATTCAAGGGATTTTTCAGATGGTCTTCAGCCATTCCCGCGCCAGGGTGATCCAGCTCTGGCACTGGGGAACCACCATTTTTTCCAGGCCCTTGCAGGTATCCTCTGTGGCCAGGGACAGGCCGTGGCAGCCTGTGGGAAAGATGTGAAGCTCCACATTGACCCCGCTTTTTATCAGGTTCTCTGCCAGGAGAAGGGAATTTCGCGCCGGAACAGAGTCGTCTGTGGCGGTGTGCCAGACAAATGTCTTTGGAGTGTGGGGGCCTACCTGATATTCCAGGGAGACCAGATGCCTCTTTTCCTTATTGTCCGCCTCTTCTCCCAGAAGTTTCTCAAAGGACCCTTTGTGGCAGTAAGGCCCTGAGGTGATTACGGGATAGGACAATAGCATGGCATTGGGACGGATCTCCTCCTTCTCCCGCCTCAGCGGTCCATAGACAAACTCCCGGTTCCAGAAAGCCCCCAGGCTGCAGGCCAGATGTCCTCCCGCTGAAAAACCGGACACCACGATCTTCTCCGGGTCCACCAGCCACTGCCTGCTGTTGTCCCGGATTTGCGCCGTCAAAAGCGCCAGCTGCCACAGCGCTGTAGGAAACCTCTCCGGAGCCACTGAATAGTGAAGCACAAAGACATGATATCCCATGGACAGATACTGCATGGCAACAGGCTCCCCCTCCCTGGGAGACAGGGTCCGATACCCTCCTCCTGGACAGATTACCACCGCCGGACGGGTTTTCTCCGCCCCATCCTCACTCCAGTCCAACAGATACGCGTCTGCTCTGGCTGTCCTTTTTCCCCCATCCTCGCCGCACTCTTTCGGCAACTCTATATCCCATGTGAAAAATTTCATTTTTTCCTCCATTCCGCTTATGTTTTACAGCATATCCATCATATCATACCACACCAAAAACGCAAGTCATCTTTTGGCAAAACACAAGGAGGACCTCCAGCCGGAGATCCTCCCCATTCTTTCTCAATCTTCTCTGTACTCCATATAAGCCCCCTTCATAGGGCTTGCCGCATGCTGGCCAAACATCCGCATTACGCCGCTTTTATATTTCCTCTCCCTTGGAGACCATCTTCCCCGCCTCTCCTTAAGAATCTCCTCAATCTCCTCAGGAGTCTTCCTCTCCCCTTTGACGCCAACGATGTCCAGCTTCCTGCCCATAACGTCGATCTGGATCAAATCCCCTTCTTCCACCAGGGCAATGGGGCCGCCGTCGGCTGCCTCGGGGCTGCAGTGTCCGATCACCGGACCTGTGGAGGCCCCTGAGAAACGCCCATCCGTGATCAGGGCAATGCCGCGTCCCAGCTCTTTGTCGCTGCTGATGGCCTCAGAGGTGTAGAACATCTCCGGCATCCCGCTGCCCTTGGGTCCTTCGTACCGGATAAACACCGCGTCGCCCTTTTGAACCTTGTGGTTCAAAACCGCGTCCAGGCACTCTTCCTCGCTGTCAAATGGTCTTGCCCGCAGCACTGCCTTAAACATCTCCTTCGGACAGGCCGTGTGCTTGATAACAGCTCCCTCAGGCGCCAGGTTGCCCCGCAGCACCGCGATGCTCCCGTCTGTGCCAAGGGCCTTGTCATAGGGTCTTATAATATCCTCTCTTGTCACATTGCTGTGGTAGCGGCTGTTAAATTCACCCAGCCACTTTTCGCATCTCTCATAAAATCCGTCCCTTTTTAAGTCCTCCAGATTCTCTCCCAGAGTCTTTCCTGTCACCGTCATTACATCCAGATGCAGGTGGGACCGGATCTCCTCCATAATGGCGGGCACGCCCCCGGCATAGTAAAATACCTCTGCCGGCCATCTCCCCGCCGGGCGCACGTCCAGAAGATACCGCGCGTTTCGATGGAGTCTGTCAAAGGTATCCCCTGTGATCTCTATGCCGAACTCATGGGCAATGGCAGGCAGGTGGAGCAGACAGTTGGTGCTCCCGGACACAGCCCCGTGGACCAGGATCGCGTTCTCAAAGCTCTTCAGGGTCACCAGATCACTTGGCCTCATGTGTTCCATGGTTGCCAGCTTCACCGCCTGAACCCCTGCCTTGTAGGCATAGGTCAGAAGATCCGGGCTTGTGGCCGGCATCAGGGCGCTGCCTGGAAGGGCCAGGCCCAAAGCCTCTGCCATGATCTGCATGGTAGACGCTGTCCCGATAAAGGAGCAGGCACCGCAGCTTGGGCAGGCATTATGCTTTGCCCAGTTTAATTTCTCCTGGCTGATCTCGCCTCTGTGGAATTTCGCGCTGTACATGCCAAGCTGCTCTAAGGTCAGCATGTCAGGCCCAGCGTTCATGGTTCCGCCAGGCACCACAATGGACGGGATATTCACCCTGGCAAGGCCCATTAAGTTTCCCGGCAGACCCTTGTCACAGCTGGCCAGGTAGACCCCCCCGTCAAAAGGCGTGGCATTGGCGTGGATCTCGATCATGCCCGCGATCATCTCCCGGCTGACCAGACTGAAGTTGATGCCATCGGTCCCCTGGCTTTCCCCGTCACAGATATCGGTGCAGAAATACCGGGCCCCGTGGCCTCCCGCCTCAGCCACTCCTCTTCTCACCTCATTTACCAATATGTCCAGATGTCCGCTTCCAGGATGGCTGTCCCCGAAAGTGCTCTCTATGATCACCTGCGGCTTTGACAGGTCCTCTGGCTTCCAGCCTGTCCCGATGCGCAGCGGGTCAAGTTCCGGTGCCAGTCCGCGGATTTTCTGACTGATCAATTCCATATTCATTCCCCTCTCTATCCCATTTCCGTCTTACTTCTTTGATGGACATCCGGTTGTACAGAAGATGCATCTCCATAGCCCATCTGGCCCCCTCGCCGTCCCCCGCGCTGACACACTCCACGATCTCCCGGTGGGTTTTCACCGTCTCCTCCCTGAGAGCCCCGTTGGTCACGTCAATAAACACGGCGATGGAAGAATGGATTACCGGCACCAGCTTTTCCACCACCACGTTGCCGCTTAAAGCGGCGATCATTTTGTGAAAGACAATGTCCTCCTGCATGTGGTTTTCCCCTGACGCGATGATCTCCTCCACCTTCCGGCACTGGCGTTCCAGACTGGCGGCATCTTCCTTTGTGGCGTTTTTGGCAGCCATCCGGGCGATCTCCGGCTCCAGCATCAGGCGCACATCAAGAAGATCCATGGCCAGGCTTGTCTTATCTCTGACAAATGCCAGACCAAGGGGATCTTCCGCCACCCCCATCTGCTCCGCCACAAAGGTCCCGGCTCCCCTCCGGATCTCCACCACGTTTCTGGACACCAGGATCTTCATGGCCTCCCTTACGGTACTCCGCCCCACTCCGATGCTCTGGGCCAGCTCAAACTCATTGGGCAGCTTGTCCCCGTCGCTCAGTTCCCTTTCCATAATATACTTTATAATATGCTCTGCCGTCTGCTCTGCCAGCGGTTTTCCCGTATAGATTCCTAACAAGGGTGCCATGTCAGCCTCCTAAATATGCCTTCTGGATCTCTTCATTCTCAGCCAGCTCCGCCGCTGGTCCTGAGAGAGTGATCTCACCGTTCTCGATCACATAAGCCCTGTCGGAATTCTTCAGGGCCATCTTGGCGTTCTGCTCGATGAGCACAATGGTGATCCCCTGGTCGTGGAGCTGCCGGATATTTTTGAAAATGTCCGCCACCACCACGGGGGCAAGACCCATGGACGGCTCATCCAACAAAAGCAGCTTTGGATGGGCCATCATGGCCCGTCCCATTGCCAGCATCTGCTGCTCGCCGCCAGAGAGGCTTCCCCCCTTCTGGTCCTTCCTCTCCCCAAGCCTTGGGAACAATCCGAATATACGGTCAATATCCGGCTGGGGATTCTCCCCCCTGGGCCTGGAGTAAGCCCCCATCTTTAAGTTTTCGATCACGGACAGCTCGCTGAAGATCTGACGCCCCTCCGGCACCTGCACGATCCCCATTTTTACGATCTTGTCCGCGGAGATCTTTCCTCCCAGCTGCTGCCCGTCGTAGGTAATGGTACCTTTGTAGGGCATCAGCCCGGAGATACAGGTCAGAAGAGTGGTTTTTCCCGCGCCGTTGGCTCCCACGATGGACACGATCTCACCTTTGTTTACCTCCAGGTCAATCCCTTTCAATGCCTGTATGTTGCCGTAAGACCCATAGAGACCTTCTATTTTCAGATAGCTCATTCCTTGTCCTCCTTTTAAGGTATCAGCACGCGCCGCCTTGCGGCACCTGCCAGTTCGTCGGAAGGCATCCTTAAAATGCCGCGCGTTAGCCTTCCTCCTCCTTACCCAGATATGCCTCGATCACCTGGGGGTCCCGCTTCACCTTCTCCGGCACGCCCTCGCAGATCTTGCCGCCATGGTCCAGCACGGTGACCATATCCGATATCCCCATGACAAACTTCATGTCGTGCTCCACCAAAAGCACGGTGATCCCTGAATCCCTGATCTTATATATGGTCTGTGCCAGTTCATTGCTCTCCGACGCGTTCATGCCCGCGCAGGGTTCATCAAGCATGATGATTTTTGGCTCACTGGCCAGAGCCCTGGCGATCTCCAGAATCCTCTTCTTTCCGTAGGGAAGACTGCTGGCCAAAGTCTCCTTCTCCTCCCCAAGACCTACAAACTCCAGCATAGCCTCTGCCTTGTGGTAGCATTTCCACTCCGCTTCCTTCATCTTCTTTGTGTGGAACATGGTCCCCAGCACGGTGGAGTCGGTTCTGGTATGATGTCCGATCATAACATTTTCCAGGGCAGACATGGACTCAAACAGCTGGATGTTCTGGAATGTCCTGGCGATTCCCCTCTGAGTGACCTGGTGGGGCTTTAGCTTGGTGATATCCTCGCCGTCAAACAGCACCTGACCTGAGGTTGGCATGTAAATCCCTGAAATCACATTGAAAAATGTGGTCTTTCCCGCGCCGTTGGGCCCGATGAGGGCGTGAATCTCACCTTGCTTTATCTCCATGTCCACCTGGTCCACTGCCTTTAATCCGCCGAACCGCATGGTAACCTTCTCTGCTTTCAATAAAATCTCATTTCCCATAGTCAGGCCTCCTTTTTAGCCGGGGCACCGGCCTTCTTTTTGCTCATGACTTTTTCCGCAAGGCTCCGGATCCCGCCGTAGATTCCCTCAGGCATAAACAGCATCACCAGGATGATCAACACACCGTACACGCCATCCAGATATCCGGAAAACGCCCTGAGAAGCTCCGGCAGAGTCCCGATGACCAGAGTTCCCGCCACAGGACCAAAGAGGCTTCCCATGCCTCCGCACACGGTCATGGTCAGCAGGGTGATGGAAGTCTTATTGAACATATCCGCGGACAGATAATTCATGTTCACCGCGTAGATACACCCCGCCAGTCCCGCGAGGGCCGCCGAAATGCCGCAGACCAAAAACTTGTAGCCATTGACATTGATCCCCATGGCCGCGGCGGCGATGGGCGCGTTCCGCACCGCCTGCATGGCTCGTCCTGTCTTTGAGTAGATGAGACGATAGCAGAACAAAAACACGAAAAGGGTAATGGCCAGGGCCACATAGTACAGCTCAAAATTCCCCAGCTTATGTCCCAATATGGTCAGCTTTGGGATTCCCGTAAACCCGTTGGCTCCCCCTGTAAGCCATTTCTCATTGGTAATGGTCAGGGTCACCGCTTTGGCAAAGCCTGATGTGGTCATGGCAAGAAAGATGGTGGACAGCTTGGAGCAGGCCAGTCCGATAAACAGCCCGCAGATAAAGGAGATAACCACTGCCCCAATAACGGCAATGAGAAAATGCATACCCAGGGTTTTGTTTAAGATGGCATAGGCGTAACCTCCGATGGCCATGAACGCCGCGTGTCCCAGGGACATCTGACCAGTGTAGCCGATCAAAAGATTCAGGCTGGCTGCCAGGATCCCAAAGTAACAGTAGGATATAAGGATGTTCAGCATATAATTATTTTTTGGCCCCGCCACCACCGGAGCCACCAGCGCCGCGGCGATCATGACCGCGATCACCATCCAGGTAGATTTTTTTGCTTTATGCATATCCAGGCCCTCCTTTTAAACTTTCGTGATCTTTGCCTGTCCAAGGATCCCCTGAGGTTTCCAGAACAGAACCACCAGCAGAATAATGAATGTAAACACGTCTTTGTAGGCCGTGGATATGTAGAGGGAACACAGAGTCTCCGCGATCCCCAAAAGCACTCCTCCCAGCATGGCCCCGGGGATGCTTCCGAAGCCTCCCATCACAGCCGCTGTCATGGCCTTGGTTCCCATGGACCCTCCCATGGAAAAGCTTACCGAGTATACGGGTCCCATAAGCACTCCCGCCACTGCCGCCAGACAGGCGGCGATGGTGTAGGTGGCCGTGATAATGGTGGTGATCTTCACACCCATCAGGGAGGCCGCCTTCCGGTTCATGGACACAGCGCTCATGGCGATCCCTGTCTTTGTCTTTTTCATAAAAAGTACCAGCGCGATCATCAGGGTCCCGCAGATGCCCATGACCCACAAATTCTGAGGGGTAACGGCAACGGAATCCCCCATAAAGGGAATATGGATGGCCTGATTGTTAAACATGGCCGGAAATCTCTTTATATCAGACCCCCAGATCAGTTTGGCGATCTGCTGCACCACATACTGCATCCCCAGAGTGGCGATGAGAAGGGCATTCATCGGGCGGTTGTACATGGGGCGGTATGCCACTCTCTCCAGACCCAGCATCACCAGAGAAGTCAGAAGACCTGCCCCCGCAAACACGATCACCGCCGGGAGTCCCAGCTGTGTGGACAAAAACAACCCAATAAAGGCCCCCAGCATATAGAAATCCCCCTGGGCAAAATGCCCCATTTTCAAGGTACTGTAAATAACGCTGTAGCCCAGCGCGATCAGCGCGTAGATGGCCCCCTGGGATATCCCGCCGATCAAAGCCTGTACGAACATGGTCATATCCGTGTTCTCCCCTTTCCTTAATTAGAGTATAATGGAGCAAAAAAGGCTCCCCTTTGGCCCCGCCGGCTCTGTCAGCTTTGCCGCGGAATTCCCTTCCAGGGCCCATGTGCGCAAAAGAGTGGGAACCTCATTATGGCGGATCCCCACTCTCACTTGGGAGTTGTCCTTTAACAGCCCCTGCCGTTTTCTATTTATTTCGGAAAAACCTTGGTCTGGGTGTAGTCTGGCCCCCACTCCCCGATGTTCATCTGGCCTAAGCCCTCGCCGTCGTCAAAGACACTGTAATCGAAATGTCCCTGTACTCCGTCAAAAGAAGCTTTTCTCAGCTGCTCGTTAAGTTTTACGCTGAAATCATCCGCATTCACATCATAGGGCCCAAGGTTGTTCAAAGCTGTCACCAGGTGGAATACCGAATCATACACCCGGGCCGGAACATCTGCCGGATCCTGGTTTAGGTTGTCCGCCTCCCTGAAATCCTCTATAAACCTTACGATAGCCGGATCGCTCTCATCGGGGATATATCCGACCGGGAACACCAGGCCTTCCAGGTCCCCCGCGTCCCATGTCTCCAGCATCTGGTTCTGAGCCATGCTGGTGCCGCCCGCGAAAAGGATCTCTTCCGGAACTTTGCCCCAGTTCTGCTCAATATTCTGCATACACACATTGCCCTGGGACTGGTTTAAGCCCCAGAAGATCACGGTCTGGGCACCGCCGTCCTTCATCTTCAGCACCTGTGCCGTAAAATCCGTATCGTCATTGGTCATGGCGTCTCTTGTCACCAGGTCTAGATTGTACTTTTCTTTTAAAACCTTTTCGATCTGGTCCGCGGCGGAGGTTCCTCCCTCTGTGTTGATGTGGATCAGGCCGATCTTCTCTAAGCCTCTCTCCTCAACCAGGTACTGTACCAGGGTCTCTGCCTGGATCAAGTCTGTTCCCGTCTCAATGCACAGGTACTCAAATCCCTGGGACACGGACGCTGGGCCGGACACGATTCCCAACAGGGGCACCTGGGCCTCCTCAAACATGGGACCGGACACAAGGATCATGGTAGTCAGCAGATGTCCGATGGATACGTGGGCACCGTACTGATCCAGAACATAGGCAGCCGCGGTGGGGGCCCCGTCTGTGGCTCCCTTGTCATCCACATACT
The DNA here is from genome assembly GCA_910588865.1 of uncultured Lachnospiraceae bacterium. Lineage (GTDB taxonomy): Bacteria > Bacillota > Clostridia > Lachnospirales > Lachnospiraceae > UBA3402. Next base: position 28,718 of record CAJUSJ010000016.1, on the reverse strand, counting down.
CAAATTCCAATGTGTAATCCTTGAGAAGACCGTCTTCGTTGACAGCTTTCATCGCCGCGTTGATTGATGCCTGGTACAATTCCCCGAATCTCGCGGAGGTCCCGGACAGGGGACACATAACTCCCACCTTTACCACCGGCTTTCCCTCTGAATCGGAAGAACCGCTGTCTCCCGCCTGATCCCCCGCCGCCTGGGCCGGTGCCGCCGTGGCGGAGGAAGACCCTGCGGAAGCTTCCTCTGAGCCAGAACCAGAACAACCGCTGAGCATCATACTCATTACCGCTGCCGCTGTAAGCGGAGCCAAAATCTTCTTAAATGTTTTTTTCATCATTTTCTCCCTCTTTTGATCTCCGTACTTTGATGTCCTCTCTTTGCCGGCCAATTAGATACGACATCACACGTCTTATGTTTACTGTAATTAAAATATAGCAACTTTATCAATATTTGTCAACAGTTTTTTTATTTTAGTTGTAATATTTTATTTTAAACAAGGTGATCTCTTTTATTTTTTTGTGCATTATAACTGTTTCATTCATTTGCTACGGTTTTTTTAAATTCAAAGTCATACGACGTCGTATTTCGTATTGAGTTTCCACCACAACTATGTTATAGTGAAACTATCATCTTATATTGGAGGGTTACTATGGACAAAAATGAAACCACCACTTACGCGCGCCATGTCTGGCTGGGCGGCCATATTTACACAGAAGATGACCAGGCTCCCCTGGCCACCGCGCTGGCCTGCGAGGGCCAGAAGCTGATTTATGTAGGAGATGACGAGACTGCCCAAAAGCTTATTGGCCCCAACACCCTGGTTACGGACCTAAAAGGCCATACGGTGGTCCCGGGATTTATCGAAGGCCACGCCCATCTCCAGTCCTATGGGGAATCTCTGCTGCGGTTGCGGATCCGGGACTTGTCCCGCCAGGAGATCCTAAAGGCCGTGGGGGAGGCGGTAAAGGAGCTGGAACCCGGCACATGGCTGGTAGGCGGCATGGGCTGGAACAATGAGGTGTGGTCTGACCCTTCCTACCCCACCAGGCAGGAACTGGATGCTGTATCCCCCCACAATCCAGTGATGCTGCCCCGCATGGACGGCCACATGATCTGGGTCAACACCCAGGCTTTTTCCGCCTGCGGCATCACCGATGACACACCTGACCCGGAGGGAGGCGAATTCTTCCGGAACCCGGACAAAACTCTTCACGGCTGTGTGGCCAACAAGGCCGCGGACATGATCAAATATTACATACCAAAGCCTGACAAGGAGCGCCGCGTAAAGGCTCTTCTGGCTGCTCAGAAACAACTTCTGGCCTACGGCGTCACAAGCGTCAACGATATGTCTACTGACTGGGAAAATGTGTGTGATCTGAAAGAATTATATGAAAAAGGGATGTACAAGCTCAGGTTCCACGGGGCTCTGCGCAATGCCCTGGGACAAAACGCTGACCCTAAGCTCTATGAATATTTTCTGAAATGCCCTGAGATCGACTTATATGACAAGCATTACACGGTCAGAGCCGTAAAGTTTCTGGCCGACGGGTCTGTGGGGGCCCAGAGCGCTGCCTTGACAGAAGAATATTCCGACCGCCCCGGACATTTCGGCACAAGGATGTACACGGACCAGCAGTTTTACCAGGAGGTGAGTGAGGCGGCCCGTCACCATATGCAGGCCATCACCCACGCGATCGGCGACGCTGCCATCGACCAGGTGCTGAGGATCTACCAGCAGGTGTTAGATGAGGTTCCTGTGCCAGATCACCGCTTCCATATCGAGCATTTTCAGACCATAACCGGGGATTCCAGGGAAAGAGCGGCAAAGCTCGGGGTCTGGGCCAGCATGCAGCCCACTCACGCCCCCAACAGCGCTTCCATGGCCCTGCGCCGTCTCGGGGAAACAAGGGCCAAAGGCGCGTACGCGGCGGGATTGGTGCTGGAAATTTTAGGCCGGATCTCCTGCGGTTCTGACGCCCCCGTGGCTCCGCCTGACCCTCTGGACGGTATCCACTCCGCCGTGACCCGCACAAACGGAAACCTTGAACCCAAAGGAGGATTTTTCCCGGAAAACGCCATGACCCGGGAGCAGGCTCTAAAAGGATATACCATCTGGGGAGCCTATGCCCAGTTCACGGAGCGGGACAAAGGAAGTCTGGAGAAAGGGAAGCTGGCTGACTTCGTGGTTCTTGACCAGGATTTGATGACAGTGGATGAAGACGACCTTTTGCGCGTACGGGTCCTTGAAACCATCATCGGAGGAGAAACCGTCTACCGGTCCGCAAACAGATAACCGCCCGCAAAAAGCCGGCAATCCTCAGCTCTTTTTCAGATACTTTTCAATGCTCTCCAGGTTCTGGATCAGGTGGTTGTACATGGCCTTCTCCGCTTTTTCCGCCTGACGAGAGGAGATGCACTTTACCACCTCAAAATGGGTGTCCATGGCGATGAGATTGGCATCCCGGCGGCCTTTGCTGATCCTGGTGTGCAGCTCCACACCGCTGCAGATCACCGGGATCAGCCTGGGGACCACCAGGTTGCCGGATATCTCGCCGATCAGGGTGTGAAATTTCATGTCCTCCTCAATATATCTGGCGGTTCTCTCCTCATCTTCCCCAACCCCTTCTCCCGCTGTGCCGTTTAAGGCCTCCCACTGCTCCCACAAACCGGCCACCTGATCCCCTGAGGCATTGACGGCAGCCAGCCCGGCGCACCAGGGCTCAATCTGAAGCCGCACCTGAAGAAGATCCCGGGCCAAAGCCGCTTTATCTTTCATAAATTCCAGCCCCAGAGGATCCGCGATCATCCCCGGCATCTGTTTTACGAAAGTCCCTTTTCCCCTCTGGATCTCCAGCACGTTGCGGGCCACCAGCTGCTTGACCGCCTCCCGGACAGTGCCCCGCCCTACTTTCAGCTGGGAAGCCAGCTCAAATTCATTAGGCAGCCGCTGCCCTACCTTCAGATCCTGCTCCTTGATCAGCGTGGTGATCTTCCTGGCCACCTGATCCGCCAGGGAGACCGGGTCCCCGATGCCCTGTATAAAATCCAGTTGGGCAGCATCCTGCCTTCCAGAGTTTCCCATATCCTCTCTCCTCATCCGTGTTTTTGCCCATCGGCCTTTGTAAGCCCAAGCGGCAGACAAAGGGCAGACCAAAGGCAGACCAAAATGGTACCGGTCTGTCTTGTCTGCCCTTTCGCGGACCTTCTCTGGCCGCGGCTCGCGTCACTTCCCCCGCTCCAGCGCCGGGTACTCGGTTCCTTGTCTCAATTACAGATTCACATCAACGGTTACCATGAGAACCTTCAGGATGGGATCCGCCTTCAGAGCGGACTTCACGATGCCCTTCACATCATCCCCGCTCTTTCCCTCCGGATTGTCGATATCAAAGACCAGGGACATGCCTACTTTCTTTGTAAAATGGAAGGTCACCCCTTTATATTCCTTCCCGTCAAACATTGCCTGAATCTCTTTCTGTTTCATCGTACAGTTGATCTTTACCATATTCTTTTCCCTCCAATTAGCTTTTTATTGTGCAGATATTCCGCTATTGTTCATTATAAACCAACTTTTCCCACTCGTAAAGCATTCTTTTCCCAAAAAACATAAAAAAAACTACCGTTTTCTTCTATTATGTGATACAATTTTAACATCAGCATTAATTAACTATATCAGGGGGATATATTATGGCAAAAGAAATGATTGCAATGCTTCTTGCCGGCGGACAGGGTTCCCGTTTATACGCTCTTACCCAGAAGCTGGCAAAACCTGCAGTTCCTTTTGGCGGCAAGTATCGTATCATCGATTTCCCGCTGTCGAACTGCGTTAACTCCGGCATTGATACCGTGGGCATCCTGACCCAGTATCAGCCGCTGGTTCTGAACGAGTATATCGGCAATGGACAGCCCTGGGACTTAGACCGTCTCTACGGCGGCGTTCATGTGCTCCCGCCCTATCAGCAAGCTTCCGGCTCTGACTGGTACAAGGGAACTGCCAACGCCATCTATCAGAACATTTCCTTTATCGAGCGTTACAACCCGCAGTATGTAATTATCCTTTCCGGCGACCAGATCTGCAAGCAGGACTACAGCGATTTTCTTCGGTTCCACAAGGAAAAAGGCGCGGAGTTCAGCGTTGCCGTTATGGAAGTTCCGTGGGATGAAGCTTCCCGCTTCGGCCTTATGGTAGCTGACGAGAACGACAAGATCACGGAGTTCCAGGAAAAACCCAAGAACCCCAAGTCTAACTTAGCTTCCATGGGTATCTACATATTTAACTGGGATATCTTAAAGAAATACTTGGTTGAAGACGAGGCTGACCCCAACTCTGAAAATGACTTTGGCAACAACATTATCCCCAACCTGTTGAGGGATAACCGCAATATGTACGCGTACCACTTTGACGGCTACTGGAAGGATGTAGGAACCATCTCCTCCCTCTGGGAAGCTAACATGGAAGTTCTGGATCCGGAGCACAGCGGCATCAACCTGTTTGACGAGAACTGGAAGATCTACAGCCGCAACAGCGGTATGACCGGACACAAGATCAGCGGCGACGCTGTAGTTGAGAACTCCATGATCACCGACGGCTGCCGCGTGGAAGGCACAGTTAAGCACTCCATCCTCTTCGCGGGCGTAAAGGTTGAGCCGGGCGCAGTGGTTGAGGACGCGGTTGTCATGGGCGGCACCACCATCAAGGCCGGCGCCCAGGTGAAGCACTGCATCATCGCGGAGAATGTCGTCATCGGAGCAAACGCCGTTGTGGGCGCTATGCCTACGGATACCGAGAAGGGCGTTGCCACGGTCGGCTCAGGCATCTATATCGGGGACAACGCGAAGATCGGCCCCAATGCTATGGTAAATAATAATGTAAAAGGCGGTGAAGAACAATGGTAAATTCCAACGCAAATGCTCTGGGCATCCTTTTCCCAAACAGTTACGATTCCTTAGTACCTGAGCTGGTAGGCGAGCGTCTGATGGCTTCCATTCCTTTCGCCGGCCGTTACCGCATGGTAGACTTTATGCTGTCCAGCATGGTAAACTGCGGCATTGACAATGTTTCCCTGATTGTCCGCAAGAATTACCATTCCCTTATGGACCACTTAGGATCCGGACGGGAGTGGGATCTGACCCGCAAAAACGGCGGTCTCAACATCGTTCCTCCGTTTGCCGACAAGTCCGTAAAGATCTACAACGGACGGGTGGAGGCTCTCTCCAGCATCCTGGACTTTTTGAGATCTCAGAAAGAGCAGTATGTTGTCATGGCTGACACCAACATCGCGGCGAACTTTGACTTCAAGTCCATGATCAACGCTCACATTGACAGCAGCGCTGATGTGACCATCGCCTACGCGAAGCAGGAGATTCCAGCCAGCGCCCGCCAGACCATCAGCACCAGCAAGGGTCTGTACTACACCCTGAAGGTGGAGGACAGCACGGTAAAAGAGATCTTCATCAATCCCAAGGATGAGGGCATCCAGGACTACTCACTGAACATCTATGTGGTGGGCAGGGAATTCCTTATTGAGCAGATCCATAACGCCTTTGTCCGGGGTTACTCCTACTTTGAGAGAGATATCGTGGCACCTCAGCTTGACACCCTGAAGGTACACGCTTTCCAGTATGACGGCTATATTGTCCGCATCAGCGACATGAAGAGCTACTTTGACGAGAACATGAAACTTCTCGACGACAACAACTTAGACGCCCTGTTCAGCCCCAACCCCATCTACACCAAGATCCGCGACGACAACCCCACCCGCTATATCGAAGGCGCTGTGGCAAAGAATATTATGGCCGCGGACGGCTGCGTTATTGAGGGCGAAGTTGAGAACAGCATCCTGTTCCGAGGCGTCAAGATCGCCAAGGGCGCGAAAGTCAAAAACTGCGTCCTGATGCAGGATACCGTGGTTGAAGAAGGAGCCAGCGTAGAATATCTGATCACAGACAAGAACGTGAAGATCACTGCCGGAAAAGATGTAAAGGGCACAGATACTTACCCGGTTTACGTGGCAAAGTATCAGGTGATCTAAGACAGTCAGAACATAAGGTTTCAGCAGGGGAGGCCGGGACTCACATGAGTCCCGGCCTCCCCCGGTTAAGCTATAACAAAACATCCCTACTGTATCCAGGCGCCATCTTCCCCTACGACACGGTGATCCGGGGTGGTGGTATTGGCAAGCATGGCTCCATCCTCGCCAAGATAGTACCATTTGCCTTCCACTAAAATCCAGCCAGTGGCCATGGAGCCGTCTCCGTTCAGATAGTACCATCTGCCTCCCGCGGAAATCCAGCCCACAGCCATCGCTCCGTCCCCGTTCAGATAATACCATCTGTCTGAAGGCTGAATCCAGCCCACAGCCATTGTTCCGTCTCCATTCATGTAATACCATCTTCCCTCAACTAAAATCCAGCCCACAGCCATTGCTCCTGAACCGGGAGTCAGATAATACCAGTGTCCGCCAAGGTCTGTCCATCCCTCCACCATATATCCGTTGCTGTCAAACAGATAAGTGATTCCGTTGAAGATCACCCACTGATTTCTGGGATAACTTCCGTTTGGCATCAAAAGCCACCAGCCCACATGGTCTCTCTGCCAGGTGCCGGAAAGTATGAGAGCCGCGGCATCCGGCTGATTCCCGCCAGATACAATCCCAGAGCCGCTGACACCCTCCGCGGGGCCGCCGCTTCCTCCCGCCGGACCACCTGAGCCGCCTGTACTGCCTCCGCCAGAACCGCTTCCGCCTCCGGAGCCGCTTCCTCCTCCGGAGCCGCTGCTTCCTTTCTGCTTCAGAACGGTTCTGCTCACCTGAAGGTCAGAATCGGAGCCGGGAAATTCCGCCGGGTAAGAGTAAAATGTCAGATTCTGCCCATCTGTCACATACCAGATCACCTTGTCACCGCACACAACCGGCTGGCAGTCTGACAGGCTTCCGGCAAAGCTTCCCGGCGCGCTGGTGCCCAGGCGGCTTCCTTCACCGTCAAAAAATACGGTTTTTACGGTTCCTCCCTCTTTTCCCTCTTCCCACATCACCGCGAACAGATCCGGTGAAATCTTAACCAGCTGAGGATTTGTCACATAATGGCCGCTTCCTTCCCCATAGTTTGTAACCTGAGTCAATCCCGGAGCGCCGGCAGGGTCATCCTTATCTACCGCTATAAGGAAAATGTTTTTTTCCTTACTGTCGTCATAATGATCCTGGTCAATGCTGCTGACCGCCACCAGATACCTGCTGTCGGAAATCTCCAGCCCCCCTATGGTCATGCCTGTATAATTCATTCCAATGCCCCCGCCTTTAACCGGGAATATCAGATACATATTCGGGTTATCTATAAGATCATCCCCTTTATAGACAGTCAGTGCCGCTCCCCTGGGATATCCATCCCCATGGTCCACTGCCACCACCTTGTCGCCATCCGCTTTGATAAACTGGTTAAAAGAGTGGGACACATAACCAGTTGAGTTATTGCTCACCTGATAATTGGCGTAAGACTGGGTCATTCCTTTTTTATTCACAGCCAACGTCATATTTGCCTGATGTCTCAGCCCGTCGCTGGACCTGTACATGGTATGGCAGGTGCGGATAAACAGTTCTCTGTCGTTTTCTGTCATGCGCAGACTTCCCGCGTCAAATGGAACCGTGGTGTTCATCCCGTAAAAGCTGACAGAGTCCAGACGTTCCAGGTCCTTGCTGTACTTGACCACCCGAACCACTTCCGTCTGGTTGTCCTCCCCGCCGTTTCCCTGGCCGAAGACCCCATAAAGCTCGGATTCCCCTTCATAAAATCCGCCGAACATAGGCAGTTCCATTGGCACATCCCAGCTTTTCTGGAATTTGAAATCCCCGGAATACTGTTCAATCATCATCTTTTTCGTCCCAGGCACGAATTCAGCCCTATACAGACTGCCGTCCTCTCCCTGGTACAGATAGGAAATCGTCACACGGCTGGCATAGCTTTGATAGTCCTGACGGGACTGGTTGTCCGTACTTAAGAAACTGGTTTTTCCTGTGGTGGCCAAAGGTTCCTTTGTAAGCTCTGACTCCTTGGCGAAAATAAGTTGGGTCTGGTTAGGAAACGCCTTCTGGGCCAGAACCGTCACGGTCTTAGGAATCACCACGGACGGGATAATCGTTCCCTCAAAAGCCCCCCGCCTGATTTCCTCAACTCCCTCTGAAAGCGTCACGGATTCCAGCTTAGCACAGCCGGAAAACGTATCACTTTCTATGACCGTCACCTTCTCCGGTATAACAATACTGGTAAGGCCGCACTGGGCAAAGGCAGACTCTCCTATGGCTGTCAGGCTCTTTGGCAGCTGGACGCTTTCCAGATTTTCAAAGGAGGAAAACCCATGGTTTCCTATGGCGGTGACCCCTTCCTTCACAACAAGTTTCTTCACATCCCCTGAGGACGAAACCTCATACCAGCCGCCCCTTTCCGGCAGGTCTCCTGTGCCGTCAACCGTCATGGTCCCATCCATGGTCAATTCCCACCCAAGCCTGTCCTCATAGACACCTCTGGCCACAGGGACGCTGCCTGGAAGGCTGACGCAGCCATAAAATGCTTTGGCCTCAATGCTCACCACCGCATCCCCGATCTGGATATCCGTCAGCTTGGCGCAGTTGGAAAAGGCAAAATCTCCGATACTGGCAACGCTTTCCGGCAATAAGACCGTGGTAAGATTTTCACAGTCATCAAAGGCTCTTCCGGCGATACTGGTGACTCCCTGTTCAATGACCACCTTCTTTATGTTCTTATCGTGGGATGACCATGGAGCGTCGTACCGGCTCTCCTCCATCTGTCCCTGACCGCGAATCACCAGTGTGCCTTCGCTGTCCAGCTCCCACCACAGGTTATCGCCCCAGGTGCCTTTTCCCACTGTTGTCACAGTCCCCAGACTTGTACAGCCCTCAAAAGCGCCGTTTCCAATGGATTCCACACTGTCTGGTATCTCTATGTCCGTCAGGCTGGCACACCTGGAGAAGGCGTACTCCCCGATTCGGGTCAGGCTCTGGGGAAGCTCCGCGCTCACCAGATTGACACAGTCCTGAAAGGCGTAATTCCCTACATTGATGATCCCTTCCTCCACAATGACCTTCTTGATGTCTTTTCTTATGAAGTTCCATGGATAAGAGTAGCCGGAATAGGGCGGGTCATCCATCTCCCCCTGGCCGCTGATGGTCAGGGTCCCCTCACTGTCCAGTTTCCACCGGATATTCTCCTTCGTTTCAAAGGTTCCCATGGCTACAGGGATGGGGCTCTTAAGACCCGAGCAGCCCTCAAAGGCATCGTAGCTGATGGTAACTACACTGTCTGGTATATTGATGTCGGCCAGACTCAAGCAGCCATAAAAGGCCTTCTCCCCAATACTCAGAAACCCATCTGGCAGTTCCACCTTTACCAAGTGTTCATTTCTGGAAAATGATCTGACTCCCATACCTGTTATGCCCTTCTCAATAATAACTCTGACCAGGTCCCGTCCTCCCGTGACCTGATACCAGGGGCTATTGCCAGGCAGTACTCCCTCTCCGCTCAAAGTCAATGTGCCGCCGCCAGTCATCTCCCACCGGAACTTCTCCTCATAGACCCCTTTTCCCACCAGTGTCCCCTCTTCAAGATTCCCACACTGGTAAAAGGCGTTGGGATCAATGTCAGTGATACTGTCCGGCATATGTACAGTGGTCAGACTGTCACAGCCGGAAAAAGCAAACTCTTTTATGGCTGTCACCGTATCCCCGATCTCCGCCTCGGTCAGACTGGAGCAGTTGTAGAAAGCATTGGTCGCTATGGTAGTAACACCTGTCTCTATAACAAGTTTTTTCACTTTGTCAATATAAGAATTGGCCCGCCAGGGATAATCAGCCCAACCGGGTGCCTCTTCCATCTCCCCCCGGCCGCTGATGGTCAGGGTCCCCAACTCATCAAGATTCCACAAAAGATTGTCGCCATATTCACCCTGGGCGGTGAGTCTGGCCTCTGCCGCTCCCTTTTTCTCAGCCTGGACGGCAGCGTCGGGCGGAAGCTCACGGGTATTGGCCACATAGACGGTTCCCTTGCCGGATACGGTAAAGGTCAGCCCATATCCATTTTTCTCTCTCCCGGTGTCCGCGGGAATCACATCCATGTCCCCGCCATAATCCTCATACACCGCTGTCATGGGACTTTCCGGGTCAAGCCTGGATTCCGGAATTGCCGCGGTGATGGTTACAGCCTTTCCCTCCCCGGAAATGTCCATCTCCATGGCCCAGAACTCCTCTCCGGCATTCTCCAATCCCAGACCAACAAGGACTGACTCCAAAAGCTCTCTGGTGTCTTCATCTGCCTCCGCCTCATCTACTGTCAGGGTTCTCCCGTCAAGTCCAATGGCTTTCACCTTCCCGGCCTCCGCCAGATCCCCTCTGATCTCATCCGGGTCATACCACTGGCCCTCCAGAACCACGTCGCCATAGATTTCTTTCAGGTCACTGACCAGCGCCGGAGCGTTTCCGTCCATATAATACCAGCCCGCGAAAGAAAGCCCCTCCTCGTTGGCCGCGGTCAGCCACACCGGCTCCAGGCCTTCCCTCTCCAGCTCCTCAGCTCCCATGGACAAACTGGTAAAATATCCCCGGCTGTCCTGATCCAGGTCGTAGAATTTATGGGTCCAGCTGGTTCTCTCCACGTTGGAGCTGGTGGATTCTTGATCCCTGACTAAGAAATATCCCCCCTGACCTGCTTTAAAAGTCACCTCTATGGGATCTTCTCTCCAGGATGGCCTGCCCACATCCGTGGCCGCCATGGAGGTTATATCAGCAGCCAGCAACGCGACCGCCAAAACAACCGCTGTCCTTGTCTTCAGCTTTTTATACACACAATACCCCTTTCTAAGTCATTGCCCGCGGGTCACATCCGCCATGTTTACCAGAGTCTGACCGATCAGGCCATAAACCTCGCAAAAAAAGCCGCGCCAAACCATCCCCAAAAAGGACAAGTCCGGCACGGCATATGTTAATGCTTCTCTTTATTTGTTATAGTTGACGATCTTGCCAAAATCAGGTTTTAAGGAAGCGCCTCCCACCAGGCCGCCGTCAATATCCGGCTGGGCAAACAGTTCCGGAGCGCTGGCTCCTGATACGGAACCGCCGTACTGGATACGGATAGCCTCAGCTGTGGCCTGGTCATAGATCTCACCGACGCATACGCGGATAGCCGCGCATACTTCCTGAGCCTGAACTGAGGTGGCCACCTTGCCGGTCCCGATAGCCCAGATAGGCTCGTAGGCGATCACAACATCCTTTGCCTGGTCCGCTGTCACGTTCTGGAACGCGATCTTGATCTGCTGGCGGATCCAGTCAATGGTGATACCCTGCTCTCTCTGGGTCAGAGACTCACCGCAGCACAGGATGGGGGTGATTCCATGCTCAATGGCTTTGAGCACCTTCTTGTTTACGATCTCATCCGTCTCCTTAAAATACTCTCTCCTCTCAGAATGTCCGATGATAACATACTTTACACCTGCATCCTTCAGCATATTGGGGGAAATCTCGCCAGTGTAAGCGCCCTTCTCCTCGAAGTACATGTTCTCCGCGCCTACCTGGATGTTGGTACCCTCTGTGGCCTTCACCACAGGGATGATATCGATAGCTGGTACGCAGAATACAACGTCAACCTCATCGTTGCCTACCAGCGGCTTTAACTCTTCTACCAGCGCGACTGCCTCTGTGGGAGTCATATTCATCTTCCAGTTGCCGGCAATGATCTTTTTTCTGCTCATGTCAGTAATTCTCCTTCACCTGTAACCACTCAATATCTCTTCCCGCGGCAAACACCCAGAAAAGCTGAGCAGTCACTTCAATCTTAATGATATCTCCCCAGGCAGCCTTCGCCGCTCCGGGGAAGATCCTATCCGCGGCGCGAACGCTTATTTATTGTCAGCAGCCGCTACACCTGGCAGTTCCTTGCCCTCTAAGAATTCCAGAGAAGCGCCGCCGCCGGTGGAGATGTGGGTCATCTTGTCAGCAAAGCCCAGTCTCTTCACCGCGTTGACGGAATCGCCGCCGCCGATAACCGTAGTAGCGTCCGTCAGCTCCGCGACAGCCCGGCAGACCTCCAGAGTACCCTCCGCGAAGTTGGAGAACTCAAACACTCCCATAGGCCCGTTCCAAACCACGGTCTTAGCGCCCTTTAAGGCTTCCTTGTATAACTCAATGGTCTTAGGACCAATATCAAAACCTGACCAGCCCGCGTCGATCACGTCAACCACCTTGCGCTCTGTGTCATTGTTAAATTCCTTGCCCTCAACATGATCAACAGGCAGAAGCAGCTTCACGCCCTTGCCGGCAGCCTTCTTCACCATCTCCAGAGCATAATCCAGCTTATCCTCCTCGCACAGAGAATTGCCGATCTCCTGGCCCTGGGCCTTGGCAAATGTGTAAGCCATGCCGCCGCCGATGATCAGGGTGTCTACCTTGTCAAGAAGGTTATTGATCACATTGATCTTGTCAGATACTTTAGCTCCGCCCAAGATGGCCACAAACGGACGCACCGGATTCTCCACAGCCTGTCCTAAGAACTTGATCTCCTTCTCCATCAGGTAGCCGACCACGTTCTCCTTGGTGTGCTTAGTCACGCCTACATTGGAGCAGTGAGCCCTGTGAGCGGTTCCGAAGGCATCGTTTACAAATACACCGCCCTCGCACAGGTCAGCCAGCTCTTTCGCGTAAGCGTCTGCCTTCTCATCCTTGCCGTACTTGGTCTCTTCCACTCTGTAGCGGGTATTCTGAAGCAGCAGAACCTCGCCATCCTTTAACCCGGCGGCTACCTCCTGGGTCTCGGGCCCTGTTACCTTGGGATCATTCACAAACTTAACCTCAACGCCCAGTCTCTCGCTGAGAGCGGGAGCCACAGGAGCTAAGGACATCTCCGGAACCGGCTCGCCCTTGGGTTTGCCAAGATGGGAACACAGGATAACCTTTGCGCCCTGATCCAGCAGCTTCTTGATGGTGGGGATGGCTCCGTCGATACGGTTGTAGTTCTGGATCACCCCATCCTTTAACGGAACATTGAAATCGCAGCGGACTAATACTTTCTTGCCCTGCAGATTGGTCAGATCATCTACGGTCTTTTTATTTAACATGGTAATCATACCCCTTTCATGTTTTTACAGATCGAGCAGGCCTCAGCCTTGCTCGCCGCGCCGGCTTCCGGTCGACTTCGTTGACAGATTCCCCCGGCGAGGCCGCTTTAGCGGCCATTATAAAAGGGTCCGGTCCTGAGACCGGACCCTTTTTGGATCACTGATAAAACTTGTCCTGTAAATAATGATTACAGTTCAGCGAAGTATTTGATTGTTCTAACCATCTGGCTGGTGTAGGAGTTCTCGTTGTCATACCATGAAACTACCTGTACCTCGTAGAGATCGTCAGCGATCTTAGCTACCATGGTCTGAGTCGCGTCAAACAGAGAACCATACTTCATGCCGATAACATCAGAGGAAACAATGGGATCCTCGTTGTAGCCGTAGGAAGCGGAAGAAGCTGCCTTCATAGCTGCGTTGATTCCCTCTTTTGTAACGTCCGCGCCCCTAACAACTGCTGTTAAGATGGTGGTGGAGCCGGTGGGTACCGGAACACGCTGCGCGGAACCGATCAGCTTGCCGTTCAGTTCCGGAATAACCAGGCCGATAGCCTTAGCTGCGCCGGTGGAGTTGGGAACGATATTAGCAGCGCCTGCTCTTGCTCTTCTTAAATCTCCCTTTCTGTGAGGTCCGTCAAGGATCATCTGATCGCCTGTGTAAGCGTGGATGGTGCTCATGATACCGGACTGGATTGGAGCATAATCATTGAGAGCCTTAGCCATAGGAGCCAGGCAGTTGGTTGTACAAGAAGCCGCGGAAATAATGGTGTCATCTTTGGTCAGTGTGCCTTCATTTACGCTGAAAACAACTGTTGGCAGATCGTTGCCAGCCGGCGCGGAAATAACAACCTTCTTAGCGCCCGCGTCGATATGAGCCTGGGATTTTGCTTTGGAGCAGTAGAAACCAGTACACTCCAGAACTACGTCAACACCAATCTCGCCCCAAGGAAGATCAGCGGCGTTCTTCTCCGCGTAGATCTTGATGGTCTTGCCATCTACAGTAATGGAATCTTCGCCGGCCTCTACAGTGTGCAGATTCTCACCGATACGTCCGGTGTATCCGCCCTGCGCGGTATCATACTTTAATAAATGAGCCAGCATCTTGGGATCTGTTAAGTCGTTGATAGCCACGATCTCATAACCCTCTGCTCCGAACATCTGTCTGAATGCCAGACGTCCAATACGTCCAAAACCATTGATTGCTACTTTTACTGCCATAACTCTCATTCCTCCTAAAGAATAAATTGAATTGCGATTGTTAAAATGTAATCAACCCCATAAACAATTCTACATAATTTTGCCAGAAATATCAAGTAGTTTTTAGAATTTTTACAATTCCTTTTTAATATACCCGGCAAGATTGTAGGCATGATCGGAAATACGTTCCAGATTGCTGATAATATCCAAAAAAATCACTCCCGCGGAAGGCACGCACTCACCTCTGGAAAGCCTCTCGATATGCTTCTCTCTCAGATCCTCCTCCAAACCATCTACCTGGTCCTCGTACTTACTGACCTTCCGCACCGCCTCCATGTTTCCTGTCCTTCTTGCCTCTATGGCACAGCTGAATCCTTTGAGCACGCTGTCGCTGATCTCACGAAGGTCATCTATACCTGTGCCGGAAAACTTCAGTCCCCGTTTTGCCAGATATTCGGCCGACTCCGCCAGATTCTCCGCATGGTCCCCCACTCTCTCAATATCGCTGACGCTGTAGAACAAGTCGTTGACCACCTGTTTCTGGTACTCTGTCAGGGACAGGTTGTCAATCTTAATCAGGTACTCTGTCAGCATCTTTTCCATGTGGTTGATGGTCTGCTCTACTTTGTATACCTCCTGAATATCTTCAAGCTCCCCGGTTATAACGGCATCAATTGCCCGTTTTACGTTGCCCATGGTGATCTGCCCCATATGGATCACCTCCAGGGCGGCGGTCTCCACGGCAAAGGCCGGGGACTCAAAGATACGCTCATCCAGATGCTTTAAGGCAGCCGCCTCGTCGCTGTCCTCCTCCGGCTCCTCCTCCTTCTCCTTTACCAGGATTCCCGACAGAGTCACCAGCTGATTGGCAAACGGGAAGAGAAGGGTGGTGTTGACCAGGTTGAACACGGTGTGGAACATGGAGATCTCCATGGCGGAGATGTTCCGGACCGCCAGCGCCGGGTGCGTCATAAACAGCACAAATCCTATAATCCCAAAAAGCAGAGATCCTATAACATTAAAGCTCAGGTGCATCACCGCCGCCCGCTTGGCTGTCCTGGAACCGCCCATACTGGAAAGCATGGCTGTGACACAGGAGCCGATATTCTGTCCCAAGGTGATGTAGATGGCGGCATTGGTGGTCACCACACCGTTTAAGGCCAGTGTCTGCAAGATACCCACAGAGGCAGATGAGCTCTGAAGCAGAGCCGTAACCAGAGCTCCGATGACCATGCCCAGCAGCGGATTGCCCCCCAGAACCTCAAAGGCTCTGGAAAATATCGGCGCGTCAGTGTAGGGTGAGATGGAGTCTGACATAAACTCCAGGCCCATGAACAAAAGTCCTAAGCCCACCAGGATCTCCCCTATGGTGTGGTATTTCTGTTTCTTGGTAAACAAGATCATCAGGGAACCTATCCCAATGAGAAGCGGCGCGTAGAACACCGGCTTCATCACCTCCATGGCGTCTCCGATCTGACTTAACGAAACGATCCACGCGGTGATGGTGGTACCGATGTTAGCACCCATAATCACTCCCACCGCCTGGGTCAGATTCAGCACCCCCGCGCTTACAAAACCTACCACCATAACCGTGGTGGCGCCGCTGCTCTGGATAATAGCCGTGATCAGGGCTCCCAGGCACACGGCCATGATCCGGTTATTGGTCAGCATCCCAAGAAACTGACTCATCTTTCCTCCGGCTGTCTTCTGCATCCCGTCGGCCATGATGTTCATGCCGTACAAAAACATCCCCAGGCCTCCCAGGAACCCGAACAGGTTCGATATGTTACCGGTAATTGACATGTTTTCCTCCTGCTATGTATTGGTGCCTGCCGCTGCCGGCAGAGCTTCCCCGAACGCGGAGTTTCTTCCTTTGTCAGTATCCGCCGCATGGCTGCTTTTCATTCACGCTTATGTCTGACAGACCTGCTCCGCACGTCACTTAATATCGAAATTATCATAGCATAATCCTATATGCCATGCCACTTTTTTTTAAGATTTTGTTAAAATTTGTTAAAGATTACATATTATCTCTGGGATCTGTTCCCCAAAAACAGGTGAATATCATCAGAAAATGTGTTGCCCCTTTAACCCGCACATGTTAGAATGATAAACAGGAGGTACCGCGGTACATGCCCCTTCGGAGCCGGGATACTTCGTGCCGTAAGATATCTTTTTGGGAAAGGAGGGCGTTGACAGATGACAAAATCCTTTAATGTAAATGGTGCCTGCAAGGCAAATCGTCATTACATGGTTGATCTGAAGTCAAGATTAACAGCGATCAAACGTATGGTCGATGCCAATGAATACTTTACCATCAACAAAGCGAGACAATTTGGCAAAACAACCACGCTGCGGGCATTAGCGGATTTTTTGAAAAAAGATTACACGGTGATCAGCCTTGATTTTCAGAATATTGAATCCATTGAGTTCTCTGACGGAAGTTCCTTTGTCCATGCTTTGGCAAGGGAGATCAATAAAAAGATCTGTAAGATAAAAACCATACCAGATCAGACCAAAATAGGGCTGGTTCAACTGGCGGACAGTGAAAACAAAAATGCCCGTATGGCCGAGTTATTCAGCTGTGTCAGTGATTGGTGCGCACGATCAATAAAGCCAATTGTTCTTATCATAGACGAGGTCGATACGGCCGCGAATAACCAGGTATTCCTGGATTTCCTGGCACAGCTGCGGGCCGCTTATATAGACAGTGACGAAACACCTACCTTTTGGTCTGTAATATTGGCGGGTGTTTATGATATCCGTAATATTAAACAGAAAATCCGGCCAGGTAGTGACCATAGGCAGAATAGTCCGTGGAACATCGCCGCTGACTTTGATGTGGAGATGAGTTTTTCCGCCGCGGATATTAAGGGAATGCTTGAACAGTATGAAGCCGATCACCACACAGATATGGATTTAGACGAAGTCGCCGGAATGCTTTTTGACTATACCTCTGGTTATCCATTCTTAGTTTCAAAGCTTTGCAAGCTGATGGATGAAAAGATTGCTGGTACGGAAGATTTTCCAGATAAAAGAGCCGCATGGTCCAAAGCTGGTTTGCTGGAAGCGGTCAAACGTCTGATCTCTGAGAAAAATACATTGTTTGAGTCGCTGATTGGGAAATTAAATGACTACCCTGAAATGAAAGACATGATTTACCTGCTTCTTTTTCAAGGTCAGACCATCTCATATAACGCGGATGAACCGGCAACAGATATGCTGCTTATGTTTGGGTTCATAAAGGTGGAGCGGGAAACCGTACACATTGCCAACCGCGTTTTTGAAATTCGGCTGTACAATTATTTTCTTACCTTGCCAGAGGTTCAGAATGGTGATATGTACAGATTCGCTTTGCGGGATAAGAATCAATTTATTTGTGATGGGCATTTAGATATGGAACGGATTCTCAAAAAATTTGTGGTACACTTTGATGATATTTATGGCGACCAGGATGACAAATTTCTTGAGGAAGATGGACGGCGCTATTTTCTGCTCTATTTAAAACCAATCATTAACGGAAACGGGAACTATTATATAGAATCGCGGACCAGAAATCAGGAGCGGACAGACTTAATCATTGACTATCATGGAGAGCAATTTATCGTTGAAATGAAGATCTGGCACGGAAACGCCTATAATGAGCGGGGAGAACAGCAATTAATTGATTATCTGGATCACTACCATTTAAAAAAAGGATATATGCTCAGTTTTAATTTCAATAAAAGAAAGGAAACAGGTGTCAAAGAAATCAGATTTGGCGACAAAGTATTAATTGAGGCAGTCGTGTAGGAAGATGGGGAACCGATCCTCTATCTGATTGATGTCAGGCTGGGAATCTAAAACAAGATTCCCGGCCTTATTTTTTATTCTGAAATGCGCGACAGCTTTGTAAAATCTGTCTCCAGGCAGACTTTCCAGCCATAATATTTGGATGCGTAATAACTGTGCCGCGATATGCGCGGGAGAAAGGAGATTATCATGAACAGCCACACATTGACCTCAGCCCACATCACCGCTTACGCCCGTTTTCTTCTGGATGAAGAACGGGCCTCTGCCACTGTTGAAAAATATATCCGGGATATCCGCTCCTTCGCCTCATGGCTGGAGGGCAGAGAAGTGTCAAAAGATACGGTTGTACAGTGGAAATCCGATCTGCTGGCACAGGACAAAGCGCCCTCTACTGTCAACGGGAAGCTGTCTGCCTTAAACGGCCTGTTCGGTTTTCTTGGCTGGGATGACCGCAAGATCAAATTTTTAAAACTCCAGAAGAAAGTGTTTCGGGAAACAGACCGGGAACTGACAAGAGAAGAATACCGACGGCTTCTGGAAACCGCCCGCTGCCGGTATCTGAACTGGCTGGAGCTTCTGATGGAAACCATCTGTTCCACAGGCATCCGGGTGTCTGAGGTAAGATACATAACCGTGGAGGCGGTGCGGGCAGGGCGGACAGACATCTGTCTCAAGGGCAAGATCCGGACCATCCTCCTTCCAGGCAAATTGTGCCGGAAACTTTTAAAATACGCCAGAAAACAAAAAATCACCTCTGGCCAGATCTTTCTTTCCAGAGACGGAACATGCCTCTCCCGCCATCAGATCTGGCGGGCCATGAAGGCGCTCTGCGCCCAGGCCAAGGTGGACCCATCCAAAGTATTTCCCCATAATCTTCGGCATCTTTTTGCCGTTACGTTCTATCAGGCCACTCATGATATCGCGAAGCTGGCAGATGTTCTGGGGCACAGCTCCATCAACACGCCCCGGATCTATCTGCTGACCACCTGCCTGGAACACGCCCGGCAGCTGGACTTGCTGGGGCTTGTGGTTTAGACCCGGCAACAGAATATACCTTCTGTTGCCGAAAATAGACGAATTATGTAATACTTTGCCCATTATAGCACACAAGATTTAGGAATTGCAATAGCCCCATTAAAAATCTGTAGGTTTCTCCACGCAAAAAACGGCCGCGACGTATTCGTCTCCGCGTTTTTTTCATGCCTTTATAGGACTGTACTCTGTCAGAGGACCTTTTGGGGATCACCCTCTCAGTCCATAAATCCTGATTTTTCCAGAAAAACCGCGCCAGAAGGTATATTCTGTCGCGGCAAAAATCAGACAAAGAGGAGGACTTTCATGGAATTATTATCTATAGTCATCCCCTGCTACAATGAGCAGGAGACATTAGATGATTTTTATAAGGAAATCCGCAAAGTCAGGAACAGTCTTGCCTCCATAGGCTGCTGTCTGGAGGTAATTTTTATAGACGATGGCTCCCGTGATAAAACTCTGGATAAAATGAAGCAGCTGGCCAAGGAGAATTCCTGGATAAAATACCTGTCATTTACCAAAAATTTCGGCAAAGAAGCGGCTATCTACGCTGGGCTGAGACACGGGTCCGGAAATTTCGTCGGACTGATGGATGTAGACCTGCAGGACCCGCCTTCCCTGATCCCCAAAATGCTTGAAATCTTAAAGTCAGGGGAATACGACTGTGTAGCCACCAGAAGGGTGAACCGTAAAGGAGAACCCGCTATGCGCTCCTTTTTTGCCAGAGCGTTTTACAAGCTTATGAAACGGGTCTCGGATGTGGAGATTGTCGATGGAGCCAGGGATTTCAGGCTTATGAGCCGGCCATATGTGGACAGTGTCCTAAGTCTCAAGGAGTACAACCGTTTTTCAAAGGGTCTGTTCAGCTGGGTCGGATATAAGACCAAGTGGCTTGAGTACGAAAATGTGGAGAGGGCCAGGGGCGAAACGAAGTGGTCGTTTTTCAAACTCCTCCTCTACAGCATTGATGGGATTGTAGCCTTTTCCACAGCGCCTGTCCGTTTTGCTTCCTGTCTTGGGCTGCTGTTCTGCGGGCTCGCGTTCGTCTTTCTGTTTGTAATTTTTTTCAGAGCTCTGATTTTCGGCGACCCTGTTGCTGGATGGCCTTCTCTGGTATGCGTCATACTGTTGCTTTCCGGAACGCAGCTGTTCTGTCTGGGACTTTTAGGAGAATATCTGTCCAAAACTTATATGGAAGTAAAAAAACGCCCTATATATTTGTGCCGGGAAACCAACTTAGACGATACAGAATCAATTATCAACGAAAGGACTTCTTCGGTGAAGAAGGGTGAGATTAATGAAAATAAAAAACTATAAAGCTGTCTGGCTGCTTTTCGCGGTATATTTGATCGGGCTGTTAGCGCTGCACAAACAAATATTTCTCTATTCTGATGATTATGGATACGCCAGCTTATCATATGGCCACTATATGGGGACCAACAGCCTGCGTTATGGTCTTAGTGATATTTTAAAATATTTAAAATGGCACTACATGAACTGGGGCGGAAGAATCCTGTATTTTTTCTTTGAAATCTGTTCTTTGAAGATTGGTTTAGGCTTTATACAATATTTCCAGGCGCTGATCATATGGTGTATCGGACTCATCTCTTTCTTACTGGTTAAGGAAGAAGGACAATCTGACTTCCATAAAGCGGCTCTAATTGTATTTATGTTTGGCACCTTGGGTCTTGAGGTTTTCAACAGAGGGGTACTGTGGTTTTCCGCATCAGTGTCCTATGTCTGGCCGCTTTTGCCATTATTCCTATTAGTATATATTCGGGGACACTTCAAAACCCCTAATAAAGCGACAGCGGCTCTGGGAATTGCCGCCGCTTTTCTGGCAGCCTTTTCATTTGAGCAAATAGCTGTCCTGACAATAATCTATCTATTGTCCAGCTTTGTGATTGAGCGTATTCAGGGACAGTGGAACAAGCATGACTGGGGAATATTGGCGGCAGCCATATTAGGAGGAGCCCTGGAATTGCTGGCTCCCGGAAACTTTATCAGGTCCACCCACTCCGCATATGATCCGTTTAACCAATTGAGTATATTGGGAAAAATCCGTCGGAATTTTCCATTTCTATTGGAAAAGAATTTAGGAAAGGATAACAAGTTCTTTGTTATCGCTTTAATCCTGGTGGGCTTTTTTATCATATGGTATTGCCAGGACAAACGTAAGAAATCCAGAGTCCTCCTTGGAATTGATAGGATCGCTTACTTATTTTCCACCAGTATTATGGTTTTAATGTGGCGCATGGATATTCCAATATTTATGGGAATTTTCTGCAGAACAGTATGGGCCGCGCTGTTCTCATATCATGTGATCGTCACATTATGGAAACTCAGAAGATTCGATTTGACAGCGCTGTTTCTCGGAGGCCTTTGTTCAGAGGGCATGATGTTAGTATCCCCTTCAATAGAAATTCGGTGTGTCGTTCCATTTGATTTCGTTCTCATGGTAATCGCGGCCTCGGCTATAGGTGGGGAGCTCCAGAAAGGAATAGACATAGGAAAGACCGCGGTGATCTGTATCACGGGTATCTTGGGAATCGTAAACATGTCTGACCTGGTTTGCGGATACCATGATAACATGATGATAAATACAATAAAGATTTTGATCAATGGCCAGGAATATCATACAGTGATCGATAAAGGTTTTGTGTCAACCGCTGTGCCAAAGGAAGTACTTGAGACGGGATATGTGGAAATTAATCTGTTAGATGAGGCATCCGGCGTTCTGTCGGACAGTTTCGTATGGATAGATGAGGACAGTATTAAATAAAGCTTAATGGTCTTTATGGCGGCCGGGAATCTAAAACAGGTTCCCGGCCTTATTTATGTACACGGGGCGGAAAGGAAATGTGGCCGTTCGCGCGGCCCCGCCCCGGCACGGCGACTAGGGAAAGAGCCTCCCCCCTGCTCGATTTAGACATTTCCTTCTAAGACTATTTCCACCCTCTCAGAATTGTGGTATAATAACCCATATGAAGAACTTGAGAATCGAAAAGAAGCTTATACATTTTCTTAGAACCAATAACATACAAAATAACAGTTTATATTGGTATCCGCTTGTCCGTGTAAAAAATTTCATTCCCGCAGCGGCTTATGATATTTCATGCAATATTGAATAGGTGACCATGTTCCAGATGGACACAACACAGTGTTTTGACAGTGAAAATATCATTCAATTATTATATGAACAAGATGAAGATGGATATGTTTTCCAATAGTATTCAGAAACATTTCTTTTTGATCAATCTGAAACATGGCTTATATATTTATCCCACGAAAGGACGATTTCATTTACAGGGAAGGAAATTGTGACTATGGCAAAGAAAACGATTCCTTCATGTTATATCAAAAAGGAGGTTCCCCATGCTTTGTGATTTTCATCTCCACACCAGTTTTTCCGGCGACAGCGACACACCGCCGGAGGATCAGATCCTCAAAGCCGCGGCCCTGAACATGCCACGGATCTGTGTTACGGACCACCATGACATGGATGTGGTGTCTGACTGCGACTTTACCCTGGATCTTCCCAAATATTTTCCTGCCATGGAGGCCTTAAGGGAACAGTACCGGGATCAGATCCGGATCGAGATCGGCATAGAACTGGGGCTGCAGAACCATATCGCCCAGAAGCTTCACGAGACCGCCGTCTCATACCCCTTTGACTTTATCATCGGCTCCTGCCATTTTATTGACGGGCAGGACCCCTATTTCCCCGCGTTTTTTCAGGGTAAGAGCGATAAGGAAGCCTACCGCCGCTTTTTTGAGGTCACCTTAAAGCGGGTGGAAAAACTGAACTGCTTTGACAGTCTGGGGCATCTGGATTACGTGGTCCGCTATGGTCCAGCGAAAAACCGTTACTATGACCCGAAAGAATATTTTGATATCATTGATCCCATTTTGAGGATCCTGGTCCACAGGGGAAAGGCTCTGGAGTGCAACACGGGAGGACTCCACTACGGACTGGGCCACCCCAATCCCTGTGAGGAGATTCTGCGCCGCTACAGGGAGCTTGGAGGAGAACTGATCACCGTGGGTTCTGACGCCCATGTCCCCTCTCGCCTGGGTTACGATTTTGACTATGTGAGAGACCTGCTGAAAGCCTGCGGATTTTCCCACTACACTGTCTATCACCAGAGAAAGCCTGAGTTTCTTCCTCTCTGACAGGGAAGAAACCTAGGCAGTGGTCTCCTCTTACCTGGCGGGATCATTTCTTATCAGCCATAAAATTGGCAAACACAGCCCCTGAGATATTGTGCCATACGCTGAACACGGCTCCGGGGATTGTGGCAAGGGGATATGCCGCGAAATGGGTGCCTGCCAGGGAGGTTGCCAGTCCGGAATTCTGCATCCCCACTTCAATGGCCACTGCTTTGCACTTGGCCATGTCCAGCTTCAAAACCTTTCCAATGGCAAAACCCAGCCCATAACCACACAGATTGTGCAGAATCACCACCACCACGATCAGAAGCCCGCAGGTCATGATCCTGGCTGAATTGGCGGAGACCACGGCAGCCACAATGGCCACGATGGCACTGACGGACACTAAGGGCAGCACATTCACCAGCTTTTGTGTTAAGCTTGAGAAGAACTTATTGAGCAGACAGCCTGCTCCTATGGGCACGATCACCACTTTGACAATGGACATAAACATGCTCATCATATTGACATCCACGCTCTGCCCGGCAAATAGGTAGGTCAGCATTGGTGTGAGAAAGGGTGCCAGGATGGTAGAGATTCCGGTCATGCCCACTGACAGGGGAACATCTCCCTTGGCCAGATAGGTCATAACATTTGACGATGTGCCCCCGGGGCAGGTTCCCACCAGAATCACGCCGATGGTTAAGTCCGCCGGAAGGCCCAAAAGCTTAGTCAGCGCAAAGGCCAGCAGGGGCATGATGGTAAACTGGGCCAGACAGCCGATGATAATATCCTTTGGACGGCTGAATACCACCTTAAAATCCGACGCTTTCAGGGTGAGCCCCATGCCGAACATGACAATGCCCAGCAGGGTGTTCACATAGCTGGTCTTGATAAAACTCACCGCTGAGGGAACAAACAGCGCCAGGGCCGCCACCGCCAGCACGATCACTGCCATGTACTTTCCTACCAGATTGCTGATTTTTTCCAGTACTTTCATTTTCTTCCTCCTTAAATATATCAGATATTTTTCATAGAGAGATTTCCTCCCCCCCTGGCGCATTGGACATTGGTCAGCTTTACTGAAAGATTTCTCCTGGAAGTCCATATATGTAAAAAAGCCTCTGTCCCCAACTATAAGAGACAAAGGCTTCATCCATCCTCTGCGGTACCACTCTGATTGCCGGATTCCTCCGACCGCTTCGCGCTGTCCGTCAACAGCTGACACGATAACGTATGTCACACGTTCCGACTTACACAGGCGCTCCTAGGCCCTTCAGCCTGACTGCTCAAAGGGGATTTTCCTGAAAATACGGCTGCCCTGTCGCACCACACCAGAACTCTCTGAAAACCTTATGATCAGTACTCTTCCTTATCAACACATTCTCTTTCTATGATTGAACCTATGATACCTCTTTCGCTTTAATTTGTCAATGTGGTAATTTAACGAATTCTCACCAGAATCTTTTTATAATTTCTATACTATTTTTTTCCTGGAATTTCCGAATAATACGCGAAACATCGGCAATACTCTCCATATAAATCGCGAAAGGAATACACCTCATTATGACCAGAATCCCCAGACATATGGGTATCATCCCTGACGGCAACCGCAGATGGGCCCTGGAGAAAGGGCTTGCGAAAGAAGACGGCTACAGCCATGGCATATCCCCGGGCATGGAACTGTTTTATACCTGCCGGGACCTTGGGGTGAAGGAGCTGACCTTCTACGGCTTCACGGTGGACAACACAAAACGGCCTTCGGCCCAGCGCCTGGCATTCTCCCAAGCGTGTGTAAAGGCCGTTGAAGCTCTGTCGAGAGAAGATGCCGACCTGCTGGTCCTGGGCAACACAAAATCCCTCATGTTTCCCCAAGAACTTCTCCCTTACACTTCCCGCCAGACCTTCGGGGCAGGGGGAATAAAGGTGAATTTTCTCGTCAACTACAGCTTTGAGTGGGATCTGGGATATGGCAAGGGGACATTTGGCCCTGACCTTAAGTCTGCCGACGTGTCCCGAGTTGACCTGATCATCCGCTGGGGCGGACGGAGAAGGCTCTCCGGATTCCTTCCCATCCAGTCTGTGTACGCGGACATATATGTAGTCGACGAATACTGGCCTGACTTCACCCCACAGCATGTTCAGAACGCCATTTCATGGTACTCCGCGCAGGATATCACATTGGGCGGTTAATGATTGTGCCGGGATCTCCCCACAGACCTATCTGGACACCACATAGTCCGCCGCGCTCTCCCCAGCCAGACGTCCGGAGTTGTAAGCATATCCCAGAGTTCCCCCTTCAAAGTACACATAAGTATTTCCATACACGCCGCTGGTATCAGAGCCCGCGGCGTACAGCCCGGGGATAGCTTTGCCATCTTCCTTGATCACCTCACAGTACTGGTTGATCTCCACGCCTCCCAAGGTGCCCAGGAATACAGATGGGGTGATCTCCACGGCATACAAGGTACCCTCAAGCTTATCCAGATACTTCTCAGACTTAAAGTGATCCGTATCCTTACCCTGGTCACACAATTCATTGTACCGCTCAATGGTTTCCACCAGATGGGTCATACCCAGCTTTTCTTCCATCTCCTCCGGACTCTCCGCTGTTATAATCTTCCCTGCCTCAATAGCTTTTTCAATCTCCGGCATCAAGTCAGCAGGAGTATGACTGTCCTCGTACCGTTTCCCTGTATCCACAGGATTTCCCACCTCGATAAATATTGTGGGATCCTCTGCCAGTTCCCCGGCGAACAGATCTGTGATTCCAGCATAGCCCTGATCTTTTACAATGTCGATCATGGTGCTGTCAAAAAGTTCATAAGCTTTTTTCTGTGGAAGGGATTTTATTACATTGGAGGACTTGATGGGTTCAAAGATAAAGGCCTCCTCGTTCATAAAACGGTTCCCGTCCACATCCACATGGAGGTAGGGGTTAAGTAGCGCTGAGTTCAGAGCTGTCGTCCAGCTTGTACCGCCTCTGGAAAGTCCGTAGTGCATGGTAATCGCCTTGTCGTAAGAAGCGTCGGCTCCCGCGGACATGGCCATGTCGATTCCTGTTCCAATGTTAGTGGCCACACGGCTGACACCAAAGCCATCACCGAAAGTCTCTGCCACCTGGGCCTCATTACCGCCGAATCCTCCTGTAGCCAGGATCACCGCATCCGCGTGAATGGTCAGGATGCCTCCGTCCTCCTTCTCACACCGGATACCTGCCGCCTTGCCGTCTTCCATGATCAGCTCCGTGGCTTTTGTATTGTACAGCACCGTGCCGCCGCTCTCTTCAACGGAACTGTGAAGAGCCGTGATCCCAGCGGTACCTCCCTCTGTGTATCCGTGAAGGGTGTCAAACGGATGGGTTGTGTGCTCATAGTAGGACCCGGACCCGAGATGAGTCAGAGTCAGCTGGCATCCGTTTTCGATGAGCCAGTCCACTGTGCTTCCCGACATCTGGATCACCCTGGACAGCAGCGCTCCGTTAACCTGATAATTGCCTGTGTCGATAAACTGATTATACACCCACCCATCGTCAACCGGCTCCCCGGCTTCTATCTGCTGGGTAGAGCCTGTGGCAAACAATCCTCCTGCCATGGTTCCCTGCCCCGCCGGAGCTGCCGTCATTTCCACCATAACCACTTTGGCACCGCTCTGTGCCGCCTGAAGAGCTGCCGCCGTACCGGAGGCTCCTCCCCCCACTACAACGATCTCTGTAGCCAGTTCCTCGTCAACTCCCTCTTTTTTCACTGCCTCCTTGGTCAGAAGAGCCTGGGCATCCCCTCCTGCCTGATTTACACAGTCCTCAACCGCTGCCAGGATCGCCTTGCTGGTGTTGGTAGCCCCGGTGACCGCGTCAATATTTAATGACTGCTGTTCCGTGATCTGTGCCGGAATCTTCTCCAGCGCTCCGTCGGAAATGCCTGGAGTTTCCCCATGCTCAATCACGGTTACAGACTCTATAGCCGAATCAGAAAATGTGACCTCAACCGTCACATCGCCGTTATTGCCCTTGGCCGCGGCAGTGTAAGTTCCCGCCGTATAGCCGCCAGAAGCCTGTTCCGTCAAAACCTCGTCCGTCGTCTCTTCCTCTTTTGTCTCTGCCTCTGAAGCTTCTGTCTGGGACTGGGATTGATCCTCTGTGGTTTGCGCTGTCCCCGATGTGCTGCTGTCCCCGCCGCAGCCCACTGCCACGGAAACCGCCAAAAGCGCCGCGCCCAAAAAGTATTTTCTTTTTCTCATAACATCCTCTCCTCCGTTTTATGTGATGTACCTTAAGGGTAACATCGGGTGGTACACACAAGTCAAGGATAATTTTTTAACAATTACAGCCGCTTGACACAATTTCTTCTATCCGTTAGACTGAGGATAACGGCTGAAATCCGACTTTTTTATTGGGGGAAAATCAATGAAATTTTACCAGATCGGGAAATTCGCTTCAAAGCTGGGAGTTACCCACGACTTGTTAAAGCATTATGAAAAATACGGCATTATCCAGAGCAAACGCCAGGGAGATGGGGGATACCGATATTATCCCTATACCCAGGTGCCCAATATTCTCAGCAGCAAAGAATTTCAGAACTGGGGATTTTCCCTGAGAGAGATCTCCACTCTGCTCAAGGGCGCGGATGTGTCCGATTACTATCGTATCCTCGGAAACCGGGTCCTGCAGATGGAACAGGAACAGACTCTAAAACATCGCTACCTGGACAGTGCCAAGCACTTGCTCTCCCAGGTCTCCCAGATCAAAGAGGGAAAATTTTCCGGCTCCTGGTCCATAGAAGAGCAGGAATCCTCTTATTATCTTCCACACTCTTCAGGGACAGACTTTGAACTGATTGATATCAACGAGCACATCCTTGCCTCCTGGATCGAACATCTGTCTATTACTTCCATCGCCACCCGCGTCTATCAGCAGCATCCGGGTTCTCCTTATGACCGGCTTTCCCACGGTTTTCTGGTATCAGAAGCTGATGCCCAGAGATTTCAGATTCCTCTGACCGACTGCCTGATCCGGATACCCCGGCGAAAATATTTGATATATCACAGTGAGCTGTCCACGGGAAGCCGCGAGCTCCAGGAGGTGATTGACAGCATCTTGAGAGAGCCTTTTGCCCTGATCCAGAAACATTGTTTTTCCGTGAAAGGGGATATCTATGCTAAAACTCTGTTAAAAACACAGGAGGAAGACCGGGGAACCATATACAGGATCGTGTATATTCCTCTGGACATAATCGAGTAGGGAAGGCCCTTCCCCCCTACTCGCCGTGTCGGGGCCGCTTTAGCGGCCATATCCTTCTCCGCTCCGTGTACATAAAAAAAGCCCTTGTATATCAAGGACTTCTCTCTATGACAAAAGACCCGGCGACAGCCGGATCTCCTCATAAATAACGTAAAGCGCGAGACGGGATTCGAACCCGCGACCCTCGCCTTGGCAAGGCGATACT
>CAJUSJ010000015.1:17982-60942 GCA_910588865.1 uncultured Lachnospiraceae bacterium | reverse complement strand
ATGCGGCAAACCATTATAGGAACGGGGAGATACCAAATGAGAGCAGGATAAAGGCAACAACAGATTTTACCAGTTATAAGGCGGCCAAGGAAAAAGCCCTTCCTAAGTTCAAATATTACACGCGGCTGATGGAGGAACTTAAGAAAATGCTGGATGAGGAAATCAAACCGCTTTTGGGTCATTAAACGCGGTGTGGCTTTATTCTTTCCGGCTGTTTGCGTCAGCGTAAGTAATTTCAGGGCTGCCGTTCAGGTAGGTCCGCGCACTTGCCGCGCTGACCGTATGATAAACCGGGCTAAGAAGATAAAATACTTAAACCAGTTTGAACTTCATACACTGATAGCCCAGCAAGACATGGGACTACAAAGGCGAGGGCGATTTCCTGCCCGCGAAAAACAAGCCCTCTGTGAGGAAGATACAGATTGGCCCGCAGTAACCCATTAACAAAAATTTACTGATTAAAATGCACAAAAACCTTGTAAAATTCAGAATTTTTTAGTAAAATGTTTTCATAGGCCAAAATTTATGTACAGGAGGAATGTTTATGAACGTGTATGGAACCAAACAAATCCGTAACGTCGTGTTACTAGGCCATGGCGGCGCGGGTAAGACGACCCTGGTGGAATCTATGGCGCTGGTGACAGGAGTTACCAAGAGGATGGGCAGTGTGGTAGATGGCTCCACCATCAGCGATTATGATAAGGAAGAGATCAAGAGACAGTTTTCCATCTCCACCTCCCTGGTACCGCTGGAATTTCAGGGTGAAGAGGGACCCATTAAGGTAAACTTACTGGATACTCCCGGATATTTTGACTTTGTAGGCGAAGTAGAAGAGGCTGTCAGCGTGGCTGACGCCGCGGTCATCGTGGTAAACTGCAAGGCAGGCATTGAAGTGGGAACGGAGAAAGCGTGGGAGCTTTGTGAGAAGTTCAATCTTCCCCGCATCATTTTTGTGACTAATATGGATGACGACCATGCCAGCTTCCGTGAGCTGCTCCTGAAGCTGGAGACCAGATTCGGCAGAAAGATCGCGCCGTTCCATCTGCCGATCCGTGAGAATGAGAAGTTTGTTGGATTTGTCAACGTGGTAAAGATGGCAGGAAGAAGATTTACCACCAACAGCGATTACGTAGAATGTGAGATTCCCGAGTACTCCCAGAAGAACTTAGGCATTGCCCGGGAGGCCCTGGTAGAGGCTGTGGCGGAGACCAGCGAGGAGTACATGGAGCGGTATTTCTCCGGCGAGGAGTTTACATATGAGGAGATTTCAGCCGCTTTAAGGGAACATGTCATAGATGGAAGCATTGTCCCGGTTATGCTGGGTTCCGGCATTAACTGCCAGGGAGCCAGGATGCTTTTGCAGGGGATTGACCGGTACTTCCCGTCGCCGGACCACTTTGAGTGTATCGGCGTGGATGTATCCACCGGCGAGAGGTTTGTGGCCAAGTACAACGACGGTGTGTCCCTGTCCATGAGAGTGTTCAAGACCATTGTGGACCCCTTTATCGGAAAATATTCCCTGGTCAAGGTATGTACCGGAACACTGAAACCGGATTCCAGTTCTTATAATGTAAACAAAGACACAGAGGAGAAGATCGGCAAGGTCTATACCCTGAGAGGCAAGGAGCAGATGGACCTGAAGGAGCTGCACGCGGGAGATATCGGCGCTGTGGCCAAGCTGAACGTGACCCAGACCGGCGATACCCTGGCCGTGCGCACGGCTCCCATTGTGTACCACAAGCCTCAGATTTCCACACCTTACACCTATATGCGCTATACCACCAAGACCAAGGGCGACGACGACAAGGTTGCCAGCGCTCTGGCCAAGCTGATGGAAGAGGACCAGACCCTGAAAGCGGTTGGCGACAAGGAGAACCGTCAGACCCTGCTGTACGGCATCGGCGATCAGCAGCTGGAGGTGGTTGTCAGCAAGCTGTCCTCCCGGTACAAAGTGGAGATCGAGCTGAGCAGGCCCAAATTCGCGTTCCGGGAGACCATCCGCAAGAAAGTGGAAGCCCAGGGCAAATACAAGAAGCAGACCGGCGGACATGGCCAGTACGGCGATGTGAAGATGTCCTTTGAGCCATCGGGCGATCTGGAGACGCCTTATGTATTTGAGGAGCAGGTATTCGGCGGAGCTGTTCCCAGAAACTATTTCCCGGCAGTTGAGAAGGGCATTCAGGAATGCGTTCTGAAAGGGCCTTTGGCGTCCTACCCGGTTGTGGGATTGAAGGCCGTGCTTTTGGATGGCTCCTATCACCCCGTGGATTCCTCGGAGATGGCATTTAAGATGGCAGCCAGCCTGGCGTTTAAGAAAGCGTTTATGGAGGCCAATCCCGTTCTTTTGGAGCCCATCGCTTCTATAAAAGTAACGGTTCCGGATAAGTTTACCGGCGACGTCATGGGTGATCTTAACCGGAGAAGAGGACGGGTGCTTGGCATGAATTCCGATCACCATGGCAAACAGATCATTGAGGCCGACGTTCCCATGTCCGAGCTGTTTGGCTATAACACGGACCTGCGCTCCATGACCGGCGGAATCGGCATCTATGAGTACGAGTTCAGCCGCTATGAGCAGGCGCCCGGCGATGTGCAGAAGAAAGAAGTGGAAGCCAGAGCGGCCCAGGCGGAAGCTGAGGCGTGACGGCAAGAGGACCTTAAGAAGGACGGCAGCGGTGAGCTGCCGTCCTTTTGCGCTTACCCAAAGATAAAGTGCTTTGGCGGCTGATGAGAATCAGCGAAAGCGAAAGCATTCCGGATATTTTCCTGGATGGTCATCTCATCTAACCGGCACAAAATGCCGATGTGATAGACATGGTAGTAGCAGTACTGATCCAGGGTCATGGCCCCGGGATTTTCCTGAAAAGAGGCGTACAGATGCCCTCTGGCCCCCATGTCCATCAGGGCCTTGACCTTTAAGTCGTCTAAGTCGTAGGATTTGTGGAAATCCTGCTCCACCTGTTCAAAGATGCCGGTGACTACCTCGATCTTGTGGTTCATCCATTGGGCCTGCTGATCCTTGTGGTAAAAGAGCTCCCTGGTGCGCGGAGTGCTCATGATGCGGCGGTAGGCGTAGATGTAGAGGACGCAGTGGCGCCAGTATTTGTTCCTGTATTCTTCCGGATAGGAGTCTATGTAAGTCTTTAAGAAAGAAAAGAAATTATCGATCAGCTCTTCCATCAGCATAAATTTGTTTTTAAAATGATAGGTGATGGTGCTCTTGACGATTCCCAGCTGGTCAGCAATCTTCTGGAAAGTAGTCCCCCCGTACCCGTACTGGAGGAACATGTCTCCGGCCACGGACAGGATCTGTTCCCTCAGTGTTGGTTCTGTGTCATGATTTATCATTAAAATCCCCCTCCCATACAGCGGACTGTCCGGCAGTCCGCTTTTATTATAATTGGAGAAAAAGAAATAGGCAAGCTTGTTATAACGTACAGTACAATATATAATTTGTATTGCAGAAAGATGACGTCAGCTATCTAAAAAACGAACGGTTTTTACAATATAATTGGGAAAAATGTGAAAGATATTGGGTAAAAATGATAAAAATATATTGACTATCACCAGTATATATTGTAAAATTCAAACTGTACAGAATATTAAATGTACAGTAAAAAGAATAAGGCTGCAGCTTATTTTTGTATCAAGAAAATTAAAAACAACAGAGGAAGGAGCTATTTATGGGAACATCGGAGAAAAAGGGGAATCCCTGGCTGTCGCTGTCAGCTGTCACGCTGGCTTTTTCATTTACCTTTTTAAGCAGGTATATCTGGAGCCCGCTGATGTCTGACGTTTCAGGAGAGTTCGGGATCAACGCCACCCAGGCGGGGCTGTACATGTCAGCCTTTTTCGCCGGATATCTGGTGACGCAGATACCGGGAGGGATCATGGCGGATAAGTATGAGCCAAAATATATTTTGATGATCTGCACCGCTCTGGGAGGCATTATGACTGCCATGATGTCAATGATCCGGAGCTATGAGATGGGCCTTGTGATCCGCGTGGTCACAGGCGTCAGCAGCGGCTGCGTCATGGCCCAGTGTTCCAAGGTGGTGGCAACTACCTTTGAACCCAGGAAGAGGGCTTCCGCTATGGGGGTGGTTCTGGCCTCCCCGCCTTTTGGGATCACCCTGGCCCAGTCTCTGGGCGCGCCTTTAAACCAGGCCATGGGATGGAGAAACACTTTCCTGGCAGTGGCGGCGGTCGCGGTTGTGATCGTGGTCATGATCTTCGCGTGGGTTCCGGCTCCGGCTAAGGAAAAAGCCTCGGGGGCAGATACCCCGGCGGCCCGGGCAAAGGCGGAGACAGCGGCCGCGGCGTCAAAGCAGGCCGGACTGCTGGAGGGCCTTGTGGGATTTTTCACCAACAGGCAGCAGCTTCTCCTTGGTGCCAGCGGATTTATGTTTATGTTCATCTCCGTGGGCTTTGCCACCTGGACCAACCGCTATGCCCAGAGCCTTGGATTTACCCCGGTTCAGGGCGGCATGGTCATCACCTGCTACAGCATTGCCGGGATTCTGGCCTCCTGCGCGTCAGGGGCTCTGGCCCAGAAGCTGAATTTAAGCCACCGGAATTTCCTGATCCTCAGCCTGTCCCTTATGGGGATCATGACTCTGGTATTTTCCTTCCAGAGAAGCTATATGGGACTGCTGGCAGTGGGGGTGGTCTACGGCGCGTGTTCCTACCTGCCTTCCACTCACTACACTACCTCAGCCATGATGCTGGCCGGGGAACGGTACACGGCCACAGCGGCCTCTTCCCAGAACCTGCTGTTCCAGCTGGCCAGCCTGATCATGCCGGTCATTGTGGGACGGGCCATCGACGCCACGGGCAACTACAGCCTGGTATGGTATATTTTCTTTGGCTGCGCGGTGATCTCGGTGTTGTTCTGCTTCTTTGTTAAGAATGATAAATAGGAAAAAGGAGTACATATGAGAGAGATAGTTCAAAAAGTGATTACGCTCCATGTAAATGGAAAAGAGTATGACATCCCCGTGGGCACAGGCCGGTACGAGATGCCGGAGAGCGAGACCCTGGCCCACACCCTGCGGGACCGTCTGGGGCTCACAGGACTTAAGATCGGCTGTGACCAGGGGGCCTGCGGCTGCTGTACCGTGATCATGGACGGCAAGGCGGTGACCTCCTGCATGACCCTGACCTTAGACTGCGATGAGGCATATATCACCACCATTGAGGGCCTGGCGGACCGGGCCACTGGAGAGTTGGACGGGCTCCAGCAGGCGTTTCTGGACAACTGCGGATACCAGTGCGGGTTCTGCACCCCCGGGATCATCATGACGGCAAAGGCCTTTTTAGAGGAGCACGAGGATCCTACGGAGGAAGAGGTAAGGGAAGCCCTGGCAGGCAATTACTGCCGGTGCGGCACCCATTACACCGCGGTGGAATCGGTTATGGCTTATGTGAAGAGCAGAAGGGAGGAGCGTCAATGAGCGAACTGAAATACGTAGGAAAAGAGACTGTCCGGGCCCTGGGCAGGGACATTGTCACAGGCAAGGCCAGATACACAGGAGATTTCCGCCTGCCGGGTATGCGGTACGGCAAGATCTTGAGAAGCCCTCACCCATATGCCAGGATCCTGTCCATTGACACATCCCGAGCCAAGGCCATGGAAGGGGTGACGGCTGTGGTCACCTGGAAGGATGTGGACCGGAATATCTACATCACCAACGGATTTACGCCTCCAAGGCATCACCACATCATGGATGAGTATGTAAGGTTTGTGGGAGACGCCGTGGCCCTGGTGGTGGCGGAGACCGAGGACCGGGCGCTGGAGGCCATGAAAAAAATTGATGTGGAATATGAGATTCTTACCCCTGTCTTTACCATTGACCAGGCCATTGCCCCCAATGCCCCCCAGCTGTACCCGGAGTTTCCAGGCAACATTGCGCCCCACAAGAACAACCTTGATTTTGAGGTGGGGGATATCCAGAAAGGCTTTGAGGAGTCTGACGTTATTGTTGAGATCGACGCGGCCATGGAGAACGGGCAGAATCCTCTTCCCGCAGAGCCGCCTACCATTATCTGTTCTTATGAAAATGACACTTACCGGTTCATCGCCTCCGCCGCGGCGCCTGCCTATTGCCATCAGAACGTGGCGTCTTCCCTGAACGTGCCCTACGAGCAGGTAAGGGTGGAGGCCCCCGCGGTGGGCGGCAGCTTTGGCTCCAAGCTTTACAGCGGCAATGTGCAGTGTCTGGTATTCGCCGCTGTCATGGCGAAAGCGGCCAACTGCCCGGTACTGTTTACCTACACCAAGGAAGAGCATTTTGGTGTCCATCAGAACCGCATGTCCACCAAGGCCCACATCAAGTTCGGCATGAAGAAAAATGGTCTGGCCAGCGCCATCGAGATGGTCCAGTACGCGGATGCGGGAGTCTGCGCTTCCACTCAGGAGTTTATGCTGGCAGTGGGCACCAACACCCTGCCTATTTTGTGCAAGACGGACAACAAAAGCTATCATGCCAAAGTGGTGGTGACCAACCACATACCTTCCGGCTCCTTCCGGGGCTACGGGTACATGGAGTCCACGGCTCTTGTGAGCCAGGCCATCTTTGAGGCCTGTGAGAAGCTGGATATTGATCCCGTGGAGTACCTGGAAAAGAATGCCATGAAAAAGGGAGACCGGTATCACAACTCCATGGCAGGGGATCACCCCTGGCAGGAGAATAAGACAGCGGACTGGTCCAGCCTTGTGACAGAGACGGCAAAGGCATTTGGCTGGTCAGACCGGTTTAAGGGCTGGGGAGTTCCCACATGGGTGTCTCCTGACAAAAAGAAGGCAAGGGGCGTGGGCGTAGGCGCCGCGGGCCACTCGGACACCGGAGGAAAGCCTTCCAATGCCAACGTGACCCTGACTGGCCTGGGTGCCGTGTATCTGTCCACCTGTATGGCGGAGTTCGGAGCGGGAACCAGGGACGTGATGATCAAGATCGTGGCAGAGGAGCTGGACATGCCCATGAAATCCATCCGGATCTCAGAGGCGGATACAGGGGTGACGCCGCCGGACTTCGGCTCCACCGGATCCCGGTCCACCTACTGCGGCGGGATCGTGGCAAAACGGGCCTGTGAGGATGTGAAGCGCAAATTGTTTGACCTGGCCCATGAGAAATACGGTGTCCCCAAGGAGGATCTGGGATTTGGGGGCGGCGCTGTGTACCGGCTGTCCAACCCGGAGGAAAAGTACCAGCTGTTCCCCCACCTTATGGGAAAGGTGGACAGCGTCACTGGCTGCGGCCACTTTGACGGCGTCCACAACAGCACCATCTTCCATCTCCAGTTTGTGGAAGTGGAGGTGGATATGGAGATGGGAACCTTCCGGATTCTGGATCATTTCGGCGGATCGGACGCGGGCGTCATCGTGAATCCCCTGCCCCTCAAGAACCAGTGCCAGTCCTTTTTTGCCGGCATCGACATTGCCAGCATGGAGGAGACCATCTGGGATCCCAATGATTACCGGGTACTTAATCCCAGCAACATTGACTATAAGACAAGAACCTTTAATGATGTGGTGCCCCATGATCATCTGATCCTGGAGTCCATGAAGGACGTTGAGAACGATTATCCTTTTGGCGCTGTAGGTGTGGGCGAGCCTCTTCTGGCTCCCGGCGGTCCCGCCATCCGCATGGCGATCTACAATGCCTGCCAGATCAAGATGAATTCTTACCCATTTACACCGGCAAAGATTCTGAAGGCACTGAAAGAGAAGGAGGAAGGGAACTCATGAAAAATTTTAAATATATCACTCCAGAGACCATAGAGGAGGCTTCCCGGCTTTTAAAGGAGCCGGACGCGGCGGCAATGGGCGGCGGCACAGATCTTCTGGGAGTCATAAAGGATGAGCTGCTTCCTCATCTGCCTGAGACGGTGGTGAATTTAAAGAAGCTGCCGGAGCTTTCAGGACTTGCGGAGAAAGAGGATGGTCTCCACGCGGGAGCTGCCGTTACCCTGGGGGAACTGGCAAAGAGCAGCCTGGTTCAGGAGAAATGGCCGGCTCTGGCAGACGCGGCCAGGAGCGTGGCCACACCTAATATCCGAAATACGGCAACACTGGGAGGCAATCTGTGCCAGGATATCCGCTGCTGGTATTACCGCTATCCGGAGATTCTGGGAGGAAAGATCAACTGCGCCAGAAAGGAGGGACATCTGTGCTCCGCCATGATGGGTGAGAACCGGTATCACTCCATCTTTGGGGCAGCTAAGGTATGTGACACTCCCTGTACCAGTAAGTGTCCGGCTCACACGAACATTTCCGGGTACATGGAGCTGATCCGACAGGGAAAGATGGAGGAGGCTGCCAGGGTCATCCTGGAGGTCAACCCCATGCCGGCCATCACCAGCCGGGTGTGCGCCCATTTCTGCATGGAAGGGTGCAACCGGGGTACTTATGACGAGAGTTTGAATGTGGGGGCAGTGGAAAGGTATCTGGGGGACTATATCCTGGAGAATCCGGATATCTTTATGAAAGCGCCTGAAAGGGAAAACGGAAAAAAGGTATCGGTCATCGGCTCTGGCCCCGCAGGCTTAACGGCGGCCTACTATCTGCGTCAGGGCGGCTATGAGGTCACGGTCTACGAGAAACAGCCGGAGGCAGGAGGATGCCTTACTTATGCCATCCCGCCTTACCGTCTGCCAAAGGATTTGACGCGGAAATTCATCGGCGGCTTAAAGTCCATGGGAATTGAATTCCGGTGCGGATGCCATGTAGGCGAGGATGTGAGCTTAGAGGAGATCGCCAAAGCCAGCCACAGTGTCATGCTGGATACCGGCACCTGGAAAAGGCCTCTCATCGGCCTGTCGGGGGAGGAGCTGACCCGGTTCGGCCTGGAGTTTTTGGTGGATGTCAACAATTATGTAAGGGAGCGCCCCGGCTCCAAGGTGGTAGTGGTAGGCGGCGGAAACGTGGCCATGGATGTGGCCATCACGGCAAAACGCCTGGGCTGCCCCCAGGTAACCATGGTATGCTTAGAGCAGAGAGACTCCATGCCCGCCAATGAGGAGGAAGTAACCCGAGCTCTTGAAGAGAAGGTGGAGATCTTAAATGGATGGGGACCAAAGGAGGTGGTCCGCGCGGACGGAAAGGTCAGCGGGATGGTATTTAAACACTGCCCAAAGGTTCTTGACGACACCGGGCGTTTCAGCCCTGTCTACGAAGAGGATGAGGTCATGGAGCTGGAAGCGGACATCATCATGATGGCCATTGGGCAGAAAGCGGATCTGGAATTCTTAAACGGCGCTTACAACATTGAGACCGAGAGGGGAAGGATCAAGGCCCTGGATGGATGCAGGACCACAGAGGAAGGGATTTTTGCCGGAGGCGACGTGACCACAGGCCCGGCCACGGTCATCAAAGCCATCGCCTCAGGAAAACAGGTGGCCCTGGCGGTGAATAAGCACTGCGGTCTGGAGAGGCTTCCCGTGGAAATAGCTGCCGGCAAGAGGCCCCGGGGAAAGCTGGCCGGGTTTGACAGCCATTGCCCCGGTCAGAAAAAGGCCGTAAAATCTCCCATGCTGGATATCCATGAGAGAGACATGGATAAGGAAGACATCGGTCAGATCCAGCCGGGACAGGCCAGGGCGGAGGCGGGAAGATGCTTTAACTGCGGCTGTCTGGCCGTGAACCCCAGCGACATGGCCAACATCCTCTATTGCCTGGACGCCAGAATCGTCACCAACCAGCGGACCATTTCCGCGGGAGAATTTTTCGGGATCCACACAAGGGTTTGGGAAGTCTTAGAACCAGGGGAGATCGTAAAAGAAGTGGTTGTTCCCCGTCTGCCGGAGGGGGCGGTGGCAGGATACGACAAGTTCCGCCTCCGCAAATCCATTGACTTCGCGGTGCTGGCAGTGGCGGGATACTATTGTGTAAAGGATGGTGTGGTCAAGTCCGCCAGCCTGGTTCTGGGAGCGGCGGCACCGGTTCCCATGAAGCTGACAGAGGTGGAAGAGTACCTTATCGGCAGGAAGCTTACAGAGGACACGGCAAAGGAAGCGGCGGAGCTGGCCATGAAGCGCGCCATCCCGCTGGAGATGAACAGCTATAAGATCCACATCGCCAAGACCATGATCCGGCGTTTCCTGGGTTTTTAGGGAGAGAGCCGAATGTGACAGAGCGGAGGAAAAGATGAATCAGGAACTGGTATTGGAATACAGCAAAAAACAGGAACTGAAAGGAGCCATGGAGAACTGCCACGGCAGCTCCCTGGTTAAAGAGCCAGGATGCGGAGACGAGATGCGCGTGTATCTGAGGACCCACAGGGAGATCATCACAGAGATCTCCTACACAGTCACAGAGACAGCCTGCCCCCCTGTAAAAGCCTGCGCCGCCTTAGCGGCGGAGCTGGCCTTAAATAAGCCGGTGATGGAGGCCTATCTCATCAGCGCCGACAGACTGAGCAGCCAGTTAGGCCAACTGCCCAGGGAGAGCTACCACTGCGCCCTGATGGCCGAGATCGCCCTGAAAAAAGCCATCAAGGATTATGTATCACAGCGCCAACGTTTCCAGGACGGTTCCCAGGAAACATAACTTACAGAAATCCCTGCCTTTCCGTGATACGGAAAGGCAGGGATTTTCTATTTTCCAGAATCTGCCCCAAAAAGAAAAAGTACATGACAAATAGGGGGGAGATAGCTATAATAAAGATAGTTGAGCGCGCCCCCGCGCGAAACTATCGCTACCCGAACGTAGCGAAGCGGAGTTTGGGTTTCCCGTCCTGAGCGCGTCCCTGCGCGAAACTATCGCTACCCGAACGTAGCGAAGCGGAGTTTGGGTTTCCCGTCCCAAGCGGGTCCCCATACGAAACTATATTTATTAAATTATGAAAGGATCAAAGGAATCGCGGCAATGGATTACCAAAACCCTTATAGAAACAACATGGAATACAGCAATGGATACAATACAGGACCTGGCTGGGGTCCGGACCTGGAGTATGAGAAAAAGCTTGCCCGGGAGACCAGAAGGTGTTTTTCCCGCATAGGCTTTGTGTACGTGATCTTTCTTGCGGTATCCGCTGGGTCCCAGTGGCTGGCAGCCTTGGTCCTGGCATGGACAGGACTGGTATGGGAGCTGAACGAGAACCTGTATATGCTCATTTCCATGCTTGCCATGTATCCTGTGGCGGTGCCTCTCACTGCCCTGATGATGAAGTGGGTTCCAGGTACAGGATATCCCGGGACAGAGCGGTGGGGGATTGGAAAGCTGGCAGGCTTTTTCGTCTTCTCCATGGGAGTTCTGTACGCGGGCAATATCATCGGCACAGTCCTTATGGGATTGGCGGGGTTGATAAAGGGAGAGCCTATTATCAATGACATGCAGGAGCTGGTGATGTCCATGGAAACCTGGACAGTCCTTGTGACAGCTGTCATAACGGCTCCCATTATGGAGGAGCTGGTATTTCGGAAATTTCTCCTTGACCGGATCGCGGGATATGGCCACTGGACAGCCATGATGGTGTCAGGTGTTATCTTTGGCATTGCCCATGGGAATTTTTATCAGTTTTTTTACGCCTTTGGCCTGGGACTGATCTTTGCCTATGTCTATCTCCACACGGGAAAGCTGAGATATACCATCGGTTTTCACATGCTGATCAATTTTTGGGGAAGTGTTCTGCCCATGGGCCTTTTGAAGGTAATAGAGTCCAGCGGAATCATAGGAAGCTTCCTGGCCATGGGCAATGTGATGATAATGTTTGGTTTTATGATCTGCGCTGTGGTGCTTTTAATATGCTGCTGGCGGGATCTGAGTTTTGACCGGGGGCTTGTTGTGTTATCTTCGGGAAAAAAGGTCAGAGCCACATGGCTCAATATAGGGATGGGGCTGTTTCTCCTGTGGGGAGCGTTGAACTTTGCCCTGTCATTGTAAAAATCAGGGACAGGAGGTTTCTGGTATGGAAAATGAAAACAGATGGGACGCGGAGGAGATCGCGGGCCGTCTCAGGGGAGTGATATCGGATGTGGTGGACTCCTTAGAGCTGGGGCACTGGAACCAGACAGTGAGAGACACGGCCGGGTCTGTTCTGGAAGAGGCCAGGAAGCAGTTGGAGCAGTGCAGGAACCGGGCAGAAGACGCGAGATGGAGGAGACAGTCCTTTGGAGAGAAAAGTCAGGCTCCGCCTCCGCCGCCCAAGCCTCTGGAGATACGGGTCAACTGGAAGGGAAGGGTGTCCGGAGTATTGCTTACCGTGTTCGGAAGTGTGGGGAGCGCCGCTTTCGGCATTCCGGCCCTGGTGCTTTTGGCGGTGATGATGACGTCCATCCAGAATCCCCTGGGCTGGTGGCTGGCCGGGGTGTGCGGGGTCGCGTCCCTGGGATTTTCCGCCATGCTGTGGACCGGCATCCTGCAAAAAAGGAGGATCGGCCGCCTTAAAAGGTATGTGGAGGAGTTAAAGCGCCACGGGAAACCTTACTGCGAGATCGAGGAGCTCAGCAGAAACTGCGTCAGGACTCCGGAATTTGTCCGCAGGGATTTGAAAAAGATCTTAGGCCTTGGGATGCTCCCTGACGCCAGGATGGACAGGCAGGGAAGCTGGCTTTTGCTGGACGACGAGACCTACAGACAGTACCAGCTGTTTGAAAAGTCCCAGGAGAAAGACAAAGAACCTAAAAAGACACTGGACCCTAAGGACAAAGAAAAGGAGAAGCCAGGGCCGGGGAACAGCGATCCGAATACTTCCGGAGAAAAAGGGTCCGATCCCCTGGAGTCCGCCGTCAGGCAGGGAGAGGAATTTATGACCACCCTGGCAGGTCTTAGGGAATCCATGTCAGGGGATCCCATAGCCGGGAAGCTGACGCGGCTGGAGACCGTGCTGTCCTATCTTTTTGAGGCCTTAAAAAAGCATCCGGATCAGCTTGACGACATGGAGAAATGTATGGAATACTATCTTCCAACCACAGTAAAGCTTACCCGGTCCTACAGGGAGTTTACTGCTGTGAAATTTCCGGGAGAGAATATTAATCAGGCGAAAAAGGAGATTCTGCGGTCCTTGGACACCATTAACGGCGCGTTTGAGAAACTGCTGGACGATTTATATGAGGATGCCGCTTTTGACGTGATGACCGACGCGTCAGTGCTGCGGACCATGCTGGCCCGTGATGGCATGACAGAGAACGATTTTATAAATAAAAATTAAGGCCGCCCGCGGCAGGGGCCAAGAAAGATCAGAGGAGAGAAAAAGCCATGGAACATGATTTTGACGTACTGAAAAGCCAGGGACCGGAGCTGACCCTGGACCCGTTTTTCCCGGAAGAGCAGAAACAGCCTCCCGCGGAATCCGCGCCAGAACCGGTGCAGGTGGTGCTGACGCCGGAGGAGGAGCGGATGGTGGAGGAATTTGCCTCAAAGATCGATCTGACCAACTCCAGCATGGTGCTGCGGTACGGGGCAGGCGCTCAGAAAAAGATCGCGGATTTTTCCGATTCAGCCCTGGAACACATGAAGACAAAGGATTTAGGTGAAATCGGGGAGATGCTGACAGAGGTGGTGGGAGAGCTGAAGACCCTGGATGAGGAGGAAGAAAAAGGCATCTTTTCCATTTTCCGCAAAGGAGGCAGCCGCCTGGCCTCCATGAAGGCCAAATATGAAAAAGCCGAGGTGAACATCAACCGGATCTGCAAGGTGTTAGAGGGGCACCAGGTTCAGCTTTTAAAGGACATCGCCACCATGGACCGGATGTACGAGATCAATCTCTCTTATTTAAAAGAGCTTTCCATGTACATTCTGGCGGGAAAGAGGAAGCTTGAGGAGACCATGAAGACCGATGTGCCGGAGGCTGTGGAAAAGGCCCGCCGGTCCGGCCTTCCCGAGGACACCCAGGCGGCCAATGACCTGGCAAACCTGTGCGGGCGTTTTGAGAAGAAGATACACGACCTGGAGCTTACCCGCATGGTGTCTCTCCAGATGGCTCCCCAGATACGCCTGGTGCAGAATAATGACACGGTAATGTCAGAGAAGATCCAGTCCACTCTGGTAAACACCATCCCTCTGTGGAAGACCCAGATGGTGCTGACCGTGGGTCTCAGCCATTCCACAGAAGCGGCCAGGGCTCAGAGGCAGGTGTCGGACACCACCAATGAGCTGTTAAAGAAAAATGCCCAGATGCTTAAAATGGCCACCGTGGATACGGCCAGGGAAGCGGAGCGGGGTATCGTGGACATGGAGACGTTAAAGGCCACCAACCAGAGCCTCATCGCCACCCTGGATGAGGTGATGAAGATTCAGGAGGATGGGAGGCAAAAGCGCCGGGAGGCCCAGAAGGAACTGGGAAGGATGGAAGAGGAGCTGCGGGTGAAGCTTCTGGAGCTGAGCGGTAAATTGTGACAAAGAGGGCAAGAAAGTGCTGTTAGGATGATAACTAACAGCACGTTTTTTTCCTTAAAATGGTTTATAATGTCCATAGAAACGCCAAAGGCGGAATGTATGGAGGGACGCTATGAATTATCTGATGGGGATCGATGTGGGCACATCCGGGACCAAGACCGTGCTCTTTGATGAGAAGGGGACCGTGATCGCCTCCGCCTTGAGGGAATATCCTCTGTATCAGCCTCACAACGGCTGGGCGGAGCAGAGGCCGGAGGACTGGGCCCAGGCGGTGCTTGACACGTTAAAAGAGGTGATGGAGAAGTCAGGAGCAGAGGCGGAGGAGGTAAAGTCCATAGGCCTTTCCGGGCAGATGCACGGCCTGGTGATGCTGGACCAACAGGGCCAGGTGATCCGGCCCTCCATCATCTGGTGCGACCAGAGGACAGGGGAAGAAGTGGAGGATATGCTTGATGTGATGCCCAGGGAGCGATGGATTCAGATCACGGCCAATCCGCCTCTCACAGGATGGACCGCGGCCAAGCTTTTGTGGGTGAAAAAGCATGAGCCGGAAAATTACAAAAGATGCCGCCACATTTTGCTGCCCAAGGATTATGTCCGCTATGTGCTCACAGGAGTGTTTGCCACAGAGGTGTCCGATGCCAGTGGTACGCAGCTTCTGGATGTTCCCGGGCGGCGTTGGTCTGATGAGATCCTGGACAAGCTGGAGATCCCCAGGCAGTGGCTTGGGACGGTTTATGAATCCTGCCAGATCACAGGGTATGTTCTGCCGGACATTGCCGCCAGGGTCGGGCTGACCGAGAAGACGGCAGTGGCAGGCGGCGCTGGAGACAACGCGGCAGCGGCCGTGGGAACCGGGGTGGTGAGAG
This sequence comes from uncultured Lachnospiraceae bacterium, assembly GCA_910588865.1. Lineage (GTDB taxonomy): Bacteria > Bacillota > Clostridia > Lachnospirales > Lachnospiraceae > UBA3402. The sequence continues at coordinate 45,738 of CAJUSJ010000015.1, read as the reverse complement.
ATGGCACCGCGTTTACCACTATCGGAACATCGGGAGTGGTGTTTGCCCACAGCGGCAAGGTGGTTATTGATCCCCGGGGGAGGGTCCATACCTGCTGCTGCGCGGTGCCGGGGGCATGGCATATCATGGGAGTGACCCAGGGGGCAGGGCTGTCCCTAAAGTGGATAAAGGATAATTTCTGCCAGGATTACGCGGCCCGTGGGCAAAAGGAGGGGATGGATGCATATGAGCGGATCAACAGGGATGTGGAGCGGGTTCCCGCTGGAAGCGACCGCCTTTTATACCTTCCCTATCTTATGGGTGAGCGAACTCCTCACCTGGACCCTGACTGCAGAGGCGTGTTCTTCGGACTTTCCGCCATCCATACCAGAGCCCATGTCCTGCGGGCTGTTATGGAAGGGGTGGCCTATTCCCTGTGCGACTGCAATGATATTTTGCGGGACATGGGGATTCATGTGGATCAGATGATGGCCTGCGGCGGAGGGGGAAAAAGCCCGGTCTGGCGTCAGATGCTGGCGGATCTGTACCAGTGCCGGGTTCAGACGGCAAACCAGTCAGAAGGCCCGGCACTGGGGGCGGCGATTCTGGCGGGGGTGGGATGCGGTATTTATGAAACCGTGGAGAAAGCCTGCGATGCCCTGATCTTTCCGGACACAAGCCAGGAGCCTGTGGAGCAAGAGGCTGAGCTTTATAAGAGATATCACCAGCTCTACAAGAAATTATATGAATCTTTGAAGGAAGATTACAAGGAACTGGCAAAATTATAAGGAGAAAGGAGATCTTATGGAGATCAGGAAAGTGACAGATCCAGAGTTTAAGGTTTATGGAAAAATAGTGACAGGATATGACTGCGGGGAGCTTTTGAAGGCCATGGGGCAGACCCCGGTGCCGGAGGATGTGGTGTATGTGGCCTCCGACAGGGAGCTGGAGGGGCTGGAGGTATCCAAAAGGATCCAGAAAAATCTGTACGGGCAGCTTCCCATCCAGGTGGGATACTGCAATGGCCACAACAGGAAGATGAACGCCATGGAATATCACAGGACCTCTGAGATCAACGTGGCGGCCACGGACCTGGTGCTGATGTTGGGAAGGCAGCAGGATGTAGGTGAGGACGGAACCTACGACACCTCCCTGGCAGAGGCCTTTCTGGTTCCCGCGGGAACCGTGATTGAGGTCTACGCCACAACCCTCCACTACGCGCCCTGTCATGTGGAGGAGGACGGATTCCGGTGCGTGGTCATTTTGCCAAAAGGCACCAACACGGATATGGAGCCTGTGGAGGAACTGTTTTTTGAGGATAAGCTGCTGTTCGCGAAAAACAAATGGCTCATCGGACACAGGGAAGGCGGACTGCCGAAGAACGCGTATTTGGGGCTGAGAGGGAGCAATCTGGAGCTGTAAAAACTGTCAGCAGGATAGGAAACGACAAATAAGTCTGCCGTTTCCTATCCTATAAGACAGAAGGAATTTCTCCCTTGTTGTCTGGCTATGGGCGATGGATTAAAGCAAATAAGTAAATATATTAATATATTAGGAGGGAATGAAAATGGAGAATATGCCGGCTGTAAAACTTGGTATTGTGGCGGTGAGCAGGGATTGCTTTCCGGAGAGTCTTTCTGTAAACAGGAGGAAGGCCCTGGTTGAGGCTTACGGGAAAAAATATGACAGGAACAATATCTATGAGTGTCCCGTGTGCATCGTGGAGAGCGAGCTTCACATGGTCCAGGCGTTAGAGGACGTAAAGGCCGCGGGCTGCCATGGTCTGGTGGTCTACTTAGGGAATTTTGGCCCGGAGATCGCGGAGACCCTTCTGGCAAAGCATTTCGACGGCCCGGTAATGTTTATAGCCGCCGCTGAGGAAGACCAGAACAGCCTGGTTCAGGGAAGAGGGGACGCCTACTGCGGCATGCTCAATGCCAGCTACAATTTAAAGCTTCGGAACGTGAAGGCTTACATACCGGAATATCCTGTGGGAACCGCTGAGGAGTGCGCGGATATGATCGAGGAGTTCCTGCCTGTCGCCAGGGCTCTGGTGGGACTTTCCAGCTTAAAAATCATCAGCTTTGGCCCCAGGCCCTTAAATTTCCTGGCCTGCAACGCTCCTATTAAGCAGCTGTATAATCTGGGAGTGGAGATCGAGGAGAACTCAGAGCTGGATCTGTTTGAGGCCTTTAAAAAGCATGAGGGGGACAAGAGGATCCCGGATGTGGTGAAAGATATGGAGGCGGAGCTGGGAGGAGGCAACTTAAAGCCAGAGATTCTGCCAAAGCTTGCCCAGTATGAGCTGACCCTTTTAGACTGGGTGGAGGCCCACAGAGGATACCGGAAATACGTGGCCATTGCTGGAAAATGCTGGCCCGCGTTCCAGACCCAGTTCGGCTTTGTGCCCTGCTATGTCAACAGCCGCCTCACAGGAAGGGGGATCCCTGTGTCCTGCGAGGTGGATATCTACGGGGCACTGAGCGAATTCATCGGAACCTGCGTGAGCCAGGATGTGGTGACTCTTCTGGACATCAACAATACCGTGCCAGGGGATATCTACAAGGAGGATATTCAGGGAGCCTTCCAGTACAGCCATAGAGATACCTTTATGGGCTTCCACTGCGGCAACACCTGCTCTAAGAAACTGTCCTTCTGTTCCATGAAATACCAGATGATCATGGCCCGTTCCCTTCCAGAAGAAGTGACCCAGGGAACCTTAGAGGGGGATATCCAGCCAGGAGACATTACCTTCTTCCGCCTTCAGAGCACAGCGGACAGTAAGCTCAGGGCTTACGTGGCTCAGGGCGAGGTGCTGCCTGTGGCTACCCGTTCATTCGGAAGCATCGGCATCTTCGCCATCCCGGAGATGGGAAGATTCTACCGCCATGTGCTGATCGAAAAGAACTTCCCTCACCACGGCGCGGTGGCTTTCGGACATTTTGGGAAAGCGCTGTTTGAGGTGTTTAAGTACTTGGGAGTGGATGATATTGGATTTAACCAGCCCAAGGGGATGCGCTATCCTGGGGAGAATCCATTCGCGTAAGAATATATGAAAAATCAGCGCCCCTTGCCGGACAGGTCACCTGGGCTGGCAAGGGGCGATATGGGACAGGAGGGAATTACACAACCGCCTCTATCAGGATTTTATCTCCTAAGATAATCTCCTGTATTCCTGTCTTCTTTTTCTTATTAAAGTTAAAGCTGAGCATGTATCCCTTTTTTAGATGGAAATAGTCCAGGTAATCGGAAAGCTGCTCTTCTCCCCGCTTGTTATAGGCATTACCCCTCCATACTTTTAGCTCAATAATACTCTGCTCTCCACGATAATCAATAACCAGATCCATACGCTCCCGATTGCGGGTTTCCGCCTCCACATAGCTGTTGCCAATTCCATTAATAATAGGCTTTAGAAACAACATAAAATAACGCCGCCCCACATCCTCCAGAAAAGCTTCATCTTTATCCCCATAAAGATATTCGAAGGTTTCTACAAATTTTTCAAGTACTTTTCTTACATTCAGATGTCCTTCGGTTATGAATTGATTTTTCTCTTGCAGTCCTATGTCATACATTTTGCTCATGGAAAATTCCTCGGAAATAAACAAGTTATAAAGCACGGATTCAAATATTCGATTTGATATGACCGCGGTTCCATTATGATTTTTTATAAAACCGAACATCGCGGCAGCGTCAATATATGGATTTTGTGAAATATAAGGTATGGATTTGCCTGTAAAGAGAAGCTGGTACACAACATTTCGAAGTTCCGGATAATCTTCCAGTTTTCCGGTAAGAGACTGAAACAGCGAATTATTCTCACTAAGCAATAATTTTTCCGCTTCCATAAATCCCCTTTTTGTCCAGACACTGTTTTTATCCGGGAAATCAGTTGTCCCGGCAATTTCTTCATCCATAGTTTTGCACAGACTGGAAACAAGATATGGATAGCCAGAAGTATAATCATAGATTAGTTTCGATATCTCTGTGATATCCATACCAGTATGATAGTCTGTTTCATATTCCTGAAGCATTTTGGCGATTTCTTGTGCTGAAAAACTCATATTTACACGGAATTTAGCGGCAATATTCCATGGGCTGTTCTGCTTATGTTCCTCATCAGAGCGTATTTTTCTTTTGATGTTCCGAATATCATAAACACCGGCGAGAATTACGGATTGAAACGCGGGGGTAATGTCACGATCAAGATAAGCGGCTCTCAACTGCGCGAGGAAATCCAGGAATACCTGATTATTGGTTGCTGTATCAATCTCGTCTATGATGAGAACCACCGGCTTTGAGGACTGTCCGCACCATTGGCTGAAACGGTCAAATATTTCAGCCATTCGAATAGGATCGGGTGTTTGCTCAGCCAGTTTCGTCAGCACAGCCTTGACGGCATCTGGTACGTCCGCCATAGGCCGGATTCTTTTACTGATTTCCCTGGCTAACCCGCTGACAAAAGCTGACTCAGTTTCGAAATCGGAAAAACTCATCTTTTGAAAATCGAGACTGACAATTACATAGTCATTTTTCAGATGATCTGATAACGCGCGCAGTATTGTGGTTTTGCCGTATTGCCGGGCTTTGGTGATCGTAAAATATTGTCCGCGGTCTATCATCGCTTTAATCTCTTCCAGCCGCGGTTTAAGGCTAATCATATAATCCCTGTCAGGCTTGCATGCTCCGTTCACATTAAAGGATCTTATCATCTGACAGCTCGCTCCTTTCTGAAACATTAGCTTTCCGTAAGCATAACATAAAGCCTGGCTGGTTTCAACAAAATGGCCTAAAAGGATAAAAAAGTGCTATCAATGAGACAAGCAAGCCACTAGGAACCCAGGGAGAGACAGGCTATACTATTGGCAAAAGAAAGGAGGAAGACTTTATGAATCAGACCATAGAGAATCAGTGTGTCAACGCTATCCGGGTCCTGTCAGCGGATGCGGTGGAGAAGGCAAAGTCCGGCCATCCGGGCCTGCCTCTGGGGGCCGCGGCCATGGCTTATGAGCTGTGGGGACATCACATGAACCACAATCCCCAAAATCCATTGTGGGAGAACCGGGACCGCTTTGTGCTATCAGGAGGCCATGGGTCCATGCTTTTATATTCCCTGCTTCATCTGTTCGGCTACGGTCTCACCAAAGAAGACCTGGCCAGTTTCCGCCAGGAGAACTCTCTGACACCGGGGCATCCGGAATATGGACATACCACGGGGGTGGAGGCCACTACAGGGCCTCTAGGGGCCGGCATGGGAATGGCTGTGGGCATGGCCATGGCGGAAGCCCACTTGTCGGCAGTGTTTAACCGGCCATTTTATCCGGTTGTGGATCATTACACCTATGTGCTGGGAGGAGACGGCTGTATGATGGAAGGCATCTCATCAGAGGCCTTTTCCCTGGCCGGGACCCTGGGGCTGGGAAAGCTGATCGTCCTTTATGATTCCAACCGGATTTCCATAGAAGGCAGCACAGACATGGTCTTTACGGAGGATGTGCAAAAAAGGATGGAGGCCTTTGGATTCCAGACCATCACCGTTGATGACGGCAATGACCTACAGGCCATAGGCGCTGCCATAGAGGCGGCCAGATCAGACCGGATGCGCCCGTCATTTATCACGGTAAAGACCAAGATCGGCTGGGGCTGCCCGGCGAAGGAGGGAAAAGCAAGTGCCCACGGGGAGCCTTTGGGGAAGGATAATGTGACGGCTTTGAAGGTGAACCTGGGATGGGATAACCTGGAAGCGTTTTACGTGCCCCAGGAGGTTTACGATCACTGCGGGGAGCTGGCAAAAGAGGGCGGCAAAAAGGAGGGCAAGTGGAATGCCATGTTCTGTGAGTATAAAAAGGCATATCCGGATCTGGCCTCCCTCTGGGAGAGGTACCACGACAAGGAGGCCGGGAAAAAGGCTTTTGACGACCCGGAGTACTGGGCGTTCGACCAGAAGCCGGAGGCCACCAGAAACCTGTCCGGGCTGGTGATCAACCGGCTGAAGGACATGGTGCCTTCCATGGTCGGCGGAGCGGCGGACTTAAGTCCGTCAACCAAGACCTATATGAAAGGGGAGGGGGATTTTCGCAGGTCCGACTATACAGGAAGGAACCTCCATTTTGGGGTCCGGGAGCTGGCCATGGCGGCAGTGGCCAATGGCATGGCGCTGTGCGGTCTGCGTCCCTTTGTCTCCACTTTCTTTGTGTTCAGCGACTACGTGAAGCCCATGGCAAGGCTTTCCGCTCTCATGAAGCTGCCGGTTACCTATGTGTTTACCCATGACAGTATCGGCGTGGGGGAGGATGGCCCCACCCATGAGCCCATTGAGCAGCTGGCCATGCTGAGGGCCATGCCAGGTTTTCATGTGTTCCGTCCGGCAGACGCCAAGGAGACCGCCGCGGCCTGGTACTATGCCATAACCGCCCAGAACGGGCCCACGGCCCTGGTGCTGACCCGGCAGAGTCTGCCTCAGCTTGAAGGCTCAGGAAAAGAGGCCCTTAAGGGAGGCTATATCCTTAAGGATTCCGAAAAAGCGGAACCTGACGGGATCATCATGGCATCCGGCTCAGAGGTATCCCTGGCAGTGGAGGCCAGGGAGCTTCTGGCCCGGGAAGGCATTGATGTGAGAGTGGTCAGCATGCCGTCCATGGATGTGTTTGAGGAGCAGGATAGGGAATACAGGGAAACCGTGCTTCCCATAAAGGTCAGGGCCAGGGTGGCGGTGGAAGCCCTCTCTGACTTTGGCTGGGGAAAATATACGGGCCTGGACGGTGCCTGCGTGGCCATGACGGGGTTTGGCCAGTCAGCTCCCGCGGGGGTGCTGTTTGAGAAGTTCGGTTTTACCGCGGAAAATGTGGCAGAGACCATGAAAGCGGCAGCGGCATTCAGCTGTTGAAAAAAGCCGGTAAAAATATTAAAATAGAAAGAAAAGAGGGAGAAATCCACAGGCAAAGGAGAGACGGAGATGAGCATGGACTTTTCACATGAGTTGATCATTCCCAATGAGGATATCCCTTTTAAACTGTTCCTGTTTGAGGGCAAGGACGGCAACTACCGCAGAGCCAAACACTGGCATCGTTCCGTCGAGATCTTTCTGGTGCTGGAGGGGGCCCTGGAATTTTTTATCAACAATGTCAGTTTCCCCCTTGAGGCGGTGGATTTTATGATCGTAAACTCCAATGAGATCCATTCCATAGAATCTCCGGACCCCAACACAACCATTGTGGTTCAGATTCCCGTCTCCTGCTTCAGCGGATATATGAAAAATGACGGGTACCCGGTTTTTTCCAAGCAGGGAGAGGAGGAGAATCTGCGGTTGGCTCAGCTGATCGTACAGATTTACCAGGTTTATCAGAACAAGGAGCTTGCCTATGATCTGAGAGTGCGGAGCCTGTTTTATGAGCTTTTGTACCTTCTGATTACCTGTTTTATGAAGGCGGAGGAGGATCAGGGAAATATCCGCCACAAACAGAACTTAGACAGGCTTTCCCGGATCACCTCTTACATGAAAAAGCACTATGACCAGAATATCACCCTGGAGAGCGTGGCAGACACCTTTGGCTTTTCCCCCACCTATCTCTCCAGGATGTTCAAGCGGTACGCGGATGTCAGTTACAAAAGTTATCTTCTGGACCTGCGGACAGAGTATGGATTCCGGGAGATGATGAATACGGACCACAATCTCAGCGAAGTGGCCTTAAACAACGGGTTCCCTGACAGCCGGGCATTTGCCAAGGCCTTTAAAAAGCGTTACGGCTGTCTTCCCAGCGATTACAGGAAATGGTATTCCAAAACAGAAAAATGAGAGGAGACAGGTATGTTTACCGCGATGATCATTGACGATGAAAAGACTGTGAGAGAGGGACTCCATGTGAGGACCAGACATGTGAAAAGCAGTCTTCCTGTTGTCATCCAGATAAAAATACGATAGACATGATCTTTTGTACATCTTCCGGAGGATTCCCGGTAACCTCCTTTCCTTCCTGGCAGTGCTCCAAGGGGGATACCGGGAAGAGAATTATATGGGGATATCACTATCTGAGACGCCAAGATCGCGGAGTCTTTCCGATAATTTCTTGATGATATCCTCTTTTTCCCTGATGGCATTATCCTTCTTCTGAATAATCTCATCAGCTGAGGCCCTGGCTTGTTCCATCTCTTGTCTGTGCTGTTTTTCGAGGACATCAACCTCCGCGGCCATGTCGGCTTTGGCCTGATCCATGGCTTGTCTGTGCTGTTTTTCGAGGACATCAACCTCCGCGGCCATGTCGGCCCTGGCCTGATTCATCTCTTGTCTGTGCTGTTTTTCCAGAACATCAATCTCCAGAACCATGTCGGCTCTGGCTTGTTCCATCTCTTGTCTGTGCTGTTTTTCCAGAACATCGATCTCCAGAACCATGTCGGCTCTGGCTTGTTCCATCTCTTGTCTGTGTTGTTTTTCCAGAATGTCCATCTCCAGAACCATGTCGGCTTTGACCCGCTTCATCTCTTCTCTGTGCTGTTTTTCCAGAATATCAACCTCCAGAATCATTGCTTCCTCCACCAATTGATTCACGCCTGAATCCTCCATCTCATCATATTTTTTGTAGATATGGCGGTAAAGCTGCCAGGTGATACCCTTTAAAATCCTCGCGTCGTATACAGTGATATTACCGGCGGCCACATTCTTATCTATGGATTCCAGTATATCACAACGAATCAAGATCTTCAACGCCTCAAGATTTTCTGGTGTCCTCTTTTTCTCAATAGCCTCCCGCAGCCGCAGAAGCTGAAATGGGATGAGGACAATCAGTTTCCGGCGTTCCAATTCTTCTCTGTCCATCTTTAAGTACCGGATGGTGGGAACCCGATAGGTAAAGGTTCCATGGCTGCCAAACCGGATAAGCAGTTCCTGGTATTCCGGCACATGGCTGTCCTCGTAGAGATAGACGATAACAGGCTCCGGAAATTCCAGGATGTCCGGGTCAGTCTGTTGTGTGAGGGCATGGCGGTATCCATAGTCAAAGACCCGCATGATGATCTTGCCGTCCTCATACATCTGGAACTCAATGTGGTAGCTGTGGGACTCGTTGATGGTGATGATAGTGTCAGAAAGAGTTTTCCGCAGGTCATCGTCATGATGTTCTGTCCAGTTGTAGGTCACCTGGCTGTCTAAGGGATAACTGGTGCCGTACAGGCCGTTGATCAGCATAATGGTGGTGGGCTTGGATATGGATATACAGCGCTTGCTTGCCCTGTCATAGATGGTACGCATTTTTAAATTCCTCCCATATGTATTTTTCGTTTCACTGAAATGTATACCTGCTGGGTCAAAAAACAATCATAGGCATCACCTGTCCATTCTTTAACATCAATAGAAATAAATGGGATAATTAGGGAAAGAAACTTTCCTCAGACTTTTCCGGCCAGACAGGCCAGAAGAAGTATGAGTACAGAATATCACAGCCAGATGGGATTGTCAACAGTTCCCGCAAGAAAAATTTTTATGGTTTTATGTAGAAATTCAGATCGCCTGACGGCGATGGGATTTCCAAAGTAAACCTTCATGCGCCCGGCAGCGGACGCGCCACCACCCATGAAAGTCTGGCGGGCGCACTTGGCATACCTGAATTCAGATCGCCTGACGGCGATGGGACTTTCAAAGTAAACCTTCACGCGCCCGGCCGCGGAAGGGCCCCGCCCCTGCTCGATATGCATATTTTTAAGAACAATATGCCTAAATTTAATGGCTTTTGCCCAAAATCTTGCGCGGTATTCCGAAAAAAAATATGATGAAGAAAATGAATCCAGGAGGGAAGAACGCTTATGAATTATGAATTGACAGACGAAAGCCGCCTGTGGGCAGAGGAGGTCTATGAAAAGATCAGGGTTAAGATCAAGGCAGAGTGCGCCAGGGTGGGCAGCGCCATCCCCTACATAGCGGAGGATGGGGTTTACAGAGAGGATAAGGCCCAGACAGACATCTGCTGGTGGACCAACGGATTCTGGCCCGGGATCCTGTGGCAGATGTACCATGCCCAGGGGGACGAAGAATTCCGGTCAGCGGCCCAGGGCGTGGAGGAGAAATTGGACCAGGCTTTCCACCTTTACACAGGGCTTCACCATGATGTTGGCTTTATGTGGCTTCACTCAGCGGTGGCCAATTACCGGCTTACGGGGAATCAGCGGTCCAAGGCCAGGGGTCTTCACGCGGCCAACCTGCTGGCAGGCCGATACAATCCCAGGGGAAGGTTTATCCGGTCCTGGAACGAGGACAGGGCTGGCTGGGTGATCGTGGACAGCATGATGAACATCCCCCTTCTGTACTGGGCAGGCCAGGAGACAGGGGACCCCAGATATGAGTACCTGGCCATGGACCACGGGGACACGGTCATGAATCTTACGGTGCGGGGAGACGGGTCCTGCAATCACATCATTATACTGGACCCTGCCACGGGGGAGCTTCTTAAAACCCCCGGAGGACAGGGGTATGGTCCTGGTTCCTCCTGGTCAAGAGGGCAGGCATGGGGCATCTACGGATTTGCCTTAAGCTACCGCCACACGGGAAAAAAAGACTACCTGGACACGGCAAAGCAGGTGGCCAGCTATTTCCTGGCTCAGACAGACAGGACGGGACATGTGGCTGTGGTAGATTTCAGGGCCCCAAAGGAGCCGGTATACTGGGACAGCACGGCAGGGGTGTGCGCTGCCTGCGGCATGCTGGAGATCGCCGCGCATGTGCCAAAACCGGAACAGGATTTCTATGTGGAAAGCGCCCTGAACATCTTAAAAGCCACAGATGAAAGGTTTTGTGACTGGGATCCCAATAAGGATTCCATCGTGCAGATGGGGACCGCTTCTTATGAATCCTCTTCAGACAGGCATGTGCCCATTATTTATGGAGATTATTTCTTTATAGAGGCGGTTCTGCGGCTTTTGGGAAAAGACTTTTTAATATGGTAAAATTGAGGAGGGAGAGTATGGGATGCGCGATTATCCACAACCCGGTGCTGACGGGCTTTCACCCGGACCCCTGTATCTGTAAAGCTCAGGGAAAATACTATATGATTACTTCCACATTTGAGTGGTTTCCGGGGGTGTCTCTGTATGAGTCCGATGACCTGGTAACCTGGACGTCCAAGGGAGGGATTCTTGACAAAATAGATTTACGAGGCATACCGGATTCCGGAGGGATCTGGGCCCCGGCCCTGTCCTATGACAACGGGACCTTTTATCTGGTGTACACCATATCCAGACAGATCGACGGGTATTTTAAAGACGTGAAAAATTATGTGGTCACAGCTCCTTCCATAGAAGGACCCTGGAGCCAGCCAATGTTTATTAATGCTTCTGGGTTTGACCCTTCCATGTTCCACGAGGATGGCCGCCACTATGTGCTCAATCCTCAGTGGGATCCAAGGCCATTGCCTGGGCATAAGAAATTTAATGGTCTGATCCTCCAGGAATTCCACATGGAGAAGGGGCTGGTGGGGCCCTGGAAGCTGGTATTTCAGGGGAGCGGCACCAATGTTACAGAGGGTCCCCACCTGATGAAGAAGGACGGGTATTATTATATTATTGCCGCTGAGGGGGGAACCGGGGTTCTCCATTCGATCTGCGTGGCCCGCTCCCGGAATCTGTGGGGGCCCTATGAGATATCGCCGTACCATCCCTTGATCACCTCCTGGGAGCAGGATACTCCTCTGAAAAAATCAGGCCACGGCAATTTTGTGGAGACAGACAGAGGAGAGTGGTACATGACCCACTTGTGTTCCCGGTATCTGGACAATGTCCAGGCCAGTGTTCTGGGCAGGGAGGCGGCCATGCAGAAGCTTGAGTGGATCAATGGCTGGCCCAGGATGGTCCAGAAGACCTGTGTCCCGGCCCTTTGGGTGGAGGGCCCAAAAGGAACTGGAGACCAGACAGACAGCGGCGGCCAGAAGGAGGCCGCGAAATTGGCGGGACATGGGAGACGGGATGAGGGGAAAGTCGGTTATTGGACGGATTTTTCCAGAGGAACGGATCTTGCCAGGGAGGAATGGCTGTCTCTCCGGTACTGTTTTCAGGAGAAAGGGGAGCTTACGGAACAGGGCCTTTGGCTGAAAGGCGGGGATTCCCTTACCTCCTGTTTCGACCAGTCCCTTATAGCCAGAAGGTGGACCAGCTTTCAGTTCCAGGCAGGAACCAGCCTCCGGTTTGCCCCAAACCATTACAATCAGACAGCTGGCCTGGTGTGCTACTATAATACAAAGGTTTTCCATTATCTCTATGTGGGATATGATGAGAGGAAAAACAGGTCAATGGTCAATATCCTGACCAATGATAATTTTCAGTTTCACGAACCGCTGGAAGGAAACTACGTGTATCTGCCTGAGGATGCGGGGGAGATTCACCTGAGAGTGGAGGTGGACCAGGAGGAGCTGCGGTTTTATTACGGGGTGGATCAGGGAGATTTTCAAGGTATCGGTCCTGTGCTGGACGCTTCCATCCTCTGCGACGAGCACCCCCTGGGCTGGGCGTACACAGGGGCTGTGGTGGGAATCACGGCAGTTGATAATTTTAACAAAGATACAAAGGCTTTGTTTACCGAATTTTATCAGACAGACAGTCCGGGTCTGGAAAAACCTTAAAAATTTACCTATTTTTCTTAAAAAGTCAAATTTTATTTGTCCGTATTTAACAGTATACTAACAACATAAGAAAAATTTAGATATCTATAAAGGAGGAAATGATTATGAAGAAACAGAAACTGGTATCAGCTGTGCTGTGCGCGGCTATGGCGGGAACTCTGCTGTCAGGATGCGGCGGGAGCGATACAGGAACCACCACCGGAGATCAGGGAGGGGGAACCCAGGAGACAGGGTCCCAGGCGACAACCGAAACCGGGGGGAGCGCCGGGACAGAGACGACCCAGGCGGCAGGAGGCATTGTCACAGAGCCCACGGAGCTGACCTTTATCTTCGCGGACGGCGACGAGGGAGCCAAGGCTTCCATGAATGAGATCGTCAACCGCTTCAACGATGCCCACCCGGATATTACCATAAGGATCGAGCCAGGCAATGGCGGCGCTTACAGCGAGCTTTTGAAGACAAAGGAGAGCGTGGGAGAGTTCCCGGATGTGATGGAGATGAGGGACACGGCGATCTACTACAGGGCAGGCATGCTGGAGCCTCTTTCCGACGAGCTGGTAGCCCTGTTCCAGACCACCACAGAGTTTGACGGCAAGACTTACACAGCGCCCCTCTCCGGCGAGAACACCAACGGAATCATCTACAACAAGAAGTATTTTGACGAAAATGGGTTTACAGAGCCTGCCACTTACGACGAGTTTATTAAGCTCTGCCAGGATATTGAGGACAAGGGCGATATGGCTCCCCTGGTCATCGGCGGACAAGATATCTGGCACATCGGATTCTGGTTCCACAAAGCATACAATGACCAGGTGCTGTCCGCGGACCCGGACTTTATCAAACACTGCTACGAGGGAACCAAGGATTTCTCAGATCCGTCCTTTAAAGCTGTGCTTGAGGAAATGCAGGAAATCTTCCAGTATGGACAGGAAGGCTGGGTGTCCACACCAGATGCCCAGATCACCACATTTCTGGTAAGCGATATGGCGGCCATGATGTATTCCGGAACCCATATGTTCTCCCAGATCCAGTCCGCGGATCCGGACTTTGAGATCGGATGGTTCGCGGTACCCAGCCCTGACGGAAAGCTGCGCCTGGTAGGCGGCGGCGGAGCCGGCGGTCTCGCCATCTCCTCGGAGTCCGCGAAAGACCCCAACAAGAAGGCTGCCGCTGAGGAATTTATCCGCTTCTTCTTCGCGCCGGAGAACTATGTGGTATACTGCGATACCCTGAACTTTATCCCAACCACAGTGGCGGGCATTGACAGCAACGCCGCGCCGATTCTTCAGGAAGTCATCGAGGCTACCCGGGACGCGGACGACTTGGGGCCCATGTGGAATGTCCGGGTAGGGGACAACGAGCTTCCTCCGGATTTCAGAAACTTTACGTACAAGACCGTAGTTGAAGTGGTACAGGGTCAGAGAGATATCGACTCCGCGTGTGAGGAGCTTAACAAGACCTGGAAAGTTTCCGCGGAAAGCTTCAACCCTTTGACTGCTGAGTAAGGATAAAACGGGGCCCTGCCCCTATGGAAAAATTGTGCCCTCCCTGAAACTTAGGGAGGGCACAGCAGAATAATTCGCGGAGAATGGAGGAAAACATGACAGGAAAGAAAAAAGGATTTGACATGGTATCCTTTGGGTTCATTGCCCCGGCATTTCTGTTCTTTACGCTGTTCATCATCGTGCCCACCGCGGCCAGCGTATATTACAGCTTCACCTCCTGGGATGGATTAAGCCCCACCGTCAAGTTTGTGGGCCTGGCCAACTACAGGGAGATCGCGACAGGAGCCCGGTTTCGGAACGCGCTGGCCAATACATTTATTTTGACAGTGTTCATCTCCATACTTGAGAACACCATGGCGCTGGCGCTGGCTCTTATGGTAGATAATGTAAAATGGTGGAAAAATTTCTTCCGGAGCGCATTCTACATTCCGGTGCTCATAAGCGGTATTGTGTCCGGTTTTATCTGGAAGATCATGTACAATTACAATTTCGGCGCGATCAACTCTATCCTCAGTTCCATGGGGATGGGAGGGCTTAAGCAGGACTGGCTGGGCAATCCCAGCCTCGCGCTGGTCATGGTAGGTGTGGTGCTGGTGTGGAAGGGAGCGGGGTATTACATGATCATCTACCTGGCCTCCTTACAGAGCGTTTCCACGGACATCACAGAGGCCGCGGCCATTGACGGAGCCTCCCCGTGGCAGAGGTTCCGGCACATCATTATGCCGCTGATCTCCGGAGCGTTTACCATCAATTTCACCCTGTCCCTTATAAACGGACTGAAGGTATTTGACCAGATCTCCGTTATGACCGATGGGGGCCCGGGATTTACCACAGAGACGATCGTATATCTGCTGTACAAGGTGGGCTTCAATGAAGGCCGCCAGGGATTTGGAACCGCTGTAGGTATTGTGCTGCTGTTCATCATCATTGTGTTGAATACCCTTCAGCAGAAATTCTTAAAGAGCAGGGAGGTGCAGTTGTGATGAAAGACCAGCCCATAAAGAAAAATAAGCAGAGGATCCGTCCGGCTCAGATCGCCCTGTTCGGGCTCACCCTGGTACTGGCGGTGTTCTTCCTGTGGCCAGTATTCTTCGCGGTAATGTCCGCCTTTAAGAGCAACGGGGATATCTTAAAAAGCCCCATAGCTCTGCCTACTTCCTTCTATTTAAAAAACTTTCAGGATCTGTTCGCGCAGTCCGATTTTATCACGGCCATCCGGCACAGCCTGATTCTGACCGTGGTATCCGAGGCATTGATCGTGTGCCTGGTGCCCATGGCGGCTTATGCCATTGAGCGCCGCTCTACCCGGACTACCAGTCTGATCTATACATATTTTCTGGCGGGGATGATGATACCGTTCCATCTCTACATGTTTCCTTTGTTCAAGGAGATGAAGCTTTTCGGTATCTACGGCACACTGGCAGGCCCCATTGTCAGCTATATCGCCGGGTCTGTGGCCTTCGGAACCCTGCTGTACTGCAGTTTCCTGAAAGGAGTTCCACTGGAAATCGAGGAGGCGGCTCAGATCGACGGCTGCACTCCCTTCCAGACATTCTGGCAGGTGACGTTTCCCCTGCTGGGGCCCTGCACCGCCTCTATGGTAGTGCTCAACGGCCTGAATATCTGGAATGATTTCCTGCTTCCCTATCTGGCCCTTCCGTCCAACATGGCCAAGACCATCACCGTGGAGGTGTACTCCTTTGTGGGCCAGTATACTGCCAGATGGGATATCGTGTTTGCCGGAACCGTGTGTTCCATTGTACCGGCTCTGGCCATTTTTATCCTTCTTCAGAAATACTTTGTCAAGGGCATCACCGCGGGTGCCGCTAAGGGATAAGGGCAAAAGAAAAGGATGGCTTAAAACCGCTCTGGAGGGTACAATCTTCATAAGACCATAGAGACAGACGAGGTAAAAGAAGATGAAGAAGAGAAATTTAAGCCTGTACCAGAAATTTGCCCTGGTTATCATCTGTGTAGGGCTGATCCCCATGGGATTTCTATCCACCATGATCATGGACCGGATGCTGAAAGAATACGGAAGCTCTCTGGAGGCAAACTATGAGCAGGCGGTCTCCTATGTGGGACTGGGCCTGGACAGCATGCTGGAATCCTACAACGACGTATCCAAGATGCCCTACTATTACAACTACTCCAATGAAGGAATCTTCCGGCTGAATTATATGTCCTACGACAACCTTCGCAGGATCCTTTACGGGGACGGCAGGGAGGACAACCTGGAAGAGACCAGGCGGCAGAATATGGATGTGTTTTTGAGAAATGTCCAGAGCGTGGATTCTTCTATCGCTGCCTGCCATTTTATAGCTGACAACCAAAAGGTCAGGGAAAGCTTTCACTACAGCAGCCGAAACCCGTTCCTTAAGGATGAGCAGCTGTTCCGGCAGCGGATCCAGTGGGAAACCCTGGACCGGACATCGAAAAAACTTCTGCTGATCCCCTCCCACAAGGCAGACTATTATAATCAATCCGCGGGAACCGTTTTCACGGTGGGGAGAAATTATTTTGACCTGACCAAGGCCGTGGGCTCCACTGATTACATCGGAACCTTATATATTGACGTGGACTTAGGGCGGATGGCGGACTTATGCGGCCGGGTGAGGATGGGAGAAAGGGACCGGATCTATGTGGTGGACAGACAGGGAAACTGCTTTTACTCCACCTTGCCGGAAGACGCGGGGCAGAGCTTAGATGTTGGAGACTGTGGATTTAAGGAGTCCTCCAGCCAGTGGGTTATTGATACGGATTACAACAGCTATGGGCTGAAGGTGATCGCGGTGATGCAAAAGTCTGACGCGTTTCGAAAGATCTGGAGCATCCAGGCAGTGATGTACGGTGTGCTGGCAATTTCCCTGGCAGTGCTGCTGGCCGGCTCTTTGTGGTTTTCCAGAAGGCTGACCCAGCCTATCCGCGGCATGATGGAACAGATGTCCCAGATCGAAAGCGGTAATTTTAAGGTGAGGCTTACGGATGTGTCCAACGATGAGATCGGCGTCCTGTCAAAACGGTTTAATCAGATGTCCCAGGAGCTGGAGACCTATATCAATAAATCTTATGTGGCCCAGCTAAAGCAGAACGAGGCAGAGATGACTGCTTTAAAGTCCCAGATCTATCCTCATTTCCTGTACAATACCCTGGAGATTATCCGCATGGAGGCGCTGGAGATCGAGGAAGGGGACCGGAGGGTATCCCGGATGATCGAAGCCCTGTCCAAACAGATCCACTACATGATCGGCCCCATGCAGGACATGGTGCCGCTGAAAACAGAAGCGGACATGGTGGAGAAATATGTGTACCTGCTGAACTGCCGCATTGCCGGAAAGGTACAGCTGTCAGTGGATTTAGACGGCATGTCGGGACGGACAGTGCCGAAGCTGATTCTTCAGCCTATTGTGGAAAATGCCTATGTTCACGGCATCAAGCCCATGGCGGGGACGGGAAATATCATGATCGACGTGGAGAAAGGCCAGGGAGTCTTTATCATCTCGGTCCTGGACAACGGCGTCGGCATGGAGGAGGACACTCTCAAAAGGCTGAGGCGGTTTCTCGGCAGCGATGAGATCGGCATAAAGAATGAACACAACTGGCAGAGCATAGGACTGAAAAATGTCCATGACAGGATACGGTATCTCTACGGGGAAGAATATGGGCTGGAGATTACCAGCACCCCGGGAGTCGGCACCATGGTGAGGCTGGTGATGCCTGATGGAGACACAAAAGGAGGAGCGGAATGATACGGATGGTTCTGGCAGATGACGAGCCCATTATTACCAGAGGGATACAGAAACTGGTAGACTTTAACAGCTTGGGAATTCAGGTGGTAGGCGAATACCAGGATGGCGGGGCGGCATTAGACGGAATCCTGGCCCTGGAGCCGGATATTGCCCTTCTTGACATCTATATGCCTAAAAAATCAGGAATCGACATCCTGAAAGAGTTAAAGGCAGTGGGAAACAGGACAAAGGTCATCTTTATCAGCGGCTTTCAGGATTTTCAGTACGCGAAAGACGCCCTGCGCTACGGGGCGGAGGACTATCTGCTAAAGCCTGTTATCCGGGATGAGCTTCTGGCCGCCTTAGAGCGATGCCGCGTAAAGCTGTCCAGGACATGGTTTTCGGGGGAAGGCCAGGAGAGCCCCAAAAAGGATGAGGAAGCGCCTCTCTACGACCGGCTCATTGACGTGGAAAATACCGTGTACGTGCCGGCTCTGGTGGATATCTTGTGGAATGGAGATGAGAGCAGGCAGGAGAGAAAGCTCATCCGGTTCGCGGTGATCAGCTATGTGGAGAAGTATCTGGAGGACAGGGGAAAAGGGATCGTGTTCTCCAAAAATCAGAATCTGGTGATCATCTTAAAAGGCATGGAGCGGAAGGAGGCCAGAACCTTCTTAACGGAAATGACCGCTTCCGCGGATAAAACCTACGGCCACCGCACAGGAGCCCTGATCGGTCCGGCGGTGGATTCCATGAGCCAGATTCCGGACAGTTATCAGAAATGTCTGGAATGGAGGGGGTATCTCTTTTTTGAGGATCAGCTTGGAGTTCCTGTGCTGTTTGCCCAGGACAAAGTATTTAACAAGACAGTTGGAACACAGGAGTTTGAACAATGCCGTGGCCAGCTTTTGGACGCCATTGTCACTCAGAACAGGGAAGCTTTTGAAAAATGCCTGAAACGGTTTACCCGCTATGTGTGTATCCTGTCCGAGGGCAAAAAAGAAGACGCGTGTTATCATTTTTGTACCGCCATCCGCATGGCGGGGGAGAGAGTGGGACAGCTTGGGGTCCCTACCCTGGATTATGATGTGAAGGATATCTTAGAGCAGGGAAGGGAGGCGGCAAACTACCGGCAGATGGCGGCAGTCCATGGTTCTTACTTAGAAAGGTACCTTGAGCAGGTGAAGGATTCCATAATCCGAAGCGACAAGAAAGATATCATACGCGCGAAAGAGTATATTGAGGAGCATTACAGGGAGAATTTGACCCTGGAGGTCCTGGCTTCCCAGATTCATATGAACACCTATTACTTCAGCAGCTTTTTTAAGAAGAATTCCGGGGAGAATTTTAAGGACTATGTAAACAAGGTAAGGTTAAAACACGCCATGGCTCTTCTGGTGACCACGGACAAGAGGACTTACGAGATCGCGGATTTAGTGGGATTTCGGGATGCCAGATCTTTTTCGGAGCTGTTCCAGAGAGCTTATGGGGAAACGCCGGCTAATTACCGCAAGAGGGTAAAGCGGGAACAGGGAGACGGCGGGTATGAAAGGAATGAAAAAGCATAACGGGAGGTTTGTACATGAAACAAAAAATGAAGAAAGGAATACTGAGGCGTATCACGGCGTTTTTTCTGGCAGTCTCCATGGTCTTGGGGCTGGGAGCGCCGGGGAGCGTGACGGCTTACGCCGCGGCGGATAACCCTATTACGGATACAGCCTTTGTGTCCAGCTTTAACGGCCAGAACAATACCATTTACAGCTCCAACGCGAACCTGATCATAGGCAAGGGAAGACATACCTATGTGCGCCTGGATCTGTCTGGTGTGACCCTTGAAGAGGGGAAAGCCGCCATGCTGAATTTTCAGTATAAGCAAAACGGCGACGCTCTCTGTGCTATTGTTGTAACCCAGTGCGGCGAGTATCTCCGGGAGGGGGAAAATGACAGCACTACACGGTGGGATAAATCCAACATTAATTATTCCAACCGGCCGTTGGATTTGGAAAACACTCTTGTATCGAAGACAGAGGAAATAATCCCCAAGAATGAGGCAAACAGGCCTCTGAAGCTGGATGTAACAGAGTTTATAAAAGCGGCGAAGGAGGCGGGAAAGACAACCATAAGCCTGCATATTACCACGGACAGAGTGGATGACGGCACGACAGCGGCGGTGGAGTACCACGCTCTGGGAACTTCCAATCCTCCGACTCTGACCATGGAAGAGAAAAAGGAAGAGGAGGATCCAGGAGAAGAAATCCTCAACTATGTTGTGGATGACGCTTTCGTCAAAAGCGATGACGCGGAAAGGATTTTCGGACCAACCGATAATCTGATCATAGGCAAGGCAAGGGAGACTTATGTAAGGCTTGATCTTTCAAAGGTGGACCTGGATGGCTTGAAAAAGGCTGTGCTCACCTACACCTTTAAGAAAGGCACAACGAAAGAAACCTTTACCATCACCCAGTGCAGCAATTATCTTAATGATGGAAGCAATACCATCTGGAAAGACAGCAATATCAAATACAGCAACCGTCCGGAGGAGCTGACCAATCCAGTCACGGTCAGCCAGACCATAGGAAGCAACCTGGAAGTGGATCTCACAGCCTTTCTTCAGAACGCGGTTTTTGAGGGAGACTTAAAGACGGTTTGCCTGCATATTGTAAAAGTGGAGACAGGACAGAATGCCACGGAGTTCAACTCCTTAGAGAGCGGCAATCCGCCGTTTTTGGACATTGAGGCAGGAGAGACCGAATCCTCCAGCCCGGTGGAACCAGTGAAGACAGAGGACAACTACCGTGACAGCGGCGCTATATCCCAGAAGGTCTTTAAGATCAAAGGGGAGGACGGCAAATATTTAAAGCTTGAGGACGACAACAGCGGCAGCTTTACCACAACAGACAATGGTGATGAAGCGGCAGTGTTCAGCATGTATGTGTTCGACTATACAAAGGACGACGACCCTAACTATACCACCACATCTTACGGGATCAAGTGCCTTGACAACCAGAAATATCTTTCTATCCAGAATTATTTTGAGGAAAATGACACCGACAAGGCCTACTATAATGACATATCAAACGGCATGGAGATTCAGGCTGAGGCGGATGAGGTCAACTGGAATGAGCGCTTCTACATAAGCCGGTATGAGACCTCTGGAGCTTACGCCATCAGAACCCACTTAAAGTCCATGAGAGACACCGGATTCTCAACAGTCCCGGTGCGCATGGGAAACAGGCTGTACAGCTCCGCCACAAACAGAAACGCCTACAAATTTATCTTTGAGGATGTGGCGGGTCAGGATCTTCTGGAAGTGATCCAGAAGGCAGAAGGAGACAAGGTAACTCTGTCCTGGTATCCCGTAAACGGCGACGCGGACCCCGCGAACTATGACGTGGAGGGGGCTGCCGTCACCGCTGAGGGCGGAAAGATGAAGGCTGTGGTCAGCAATCTTTCTGACGGAGAGAATGAGATCCTTGTGTCCTACAAAGGTTCCGCGCCAGCGGCCCAGACCGTGGCGGTACGTAAGTTTACCCACCCGGGTATTATGCACTCCCAGGAAGAGCTGGATGCCATGAAGGCACACATAGAGGCAAAAGAAGAGCCATGGTATTCGGATTACATAAAGCTTAAGAACATGGTGCCGGACAATATGTCCAACGCTGATTTTAATGTGGTGGCTTATAAAAAGATCGGAAGGGGAGATCCGCCAAGCGACGGCAACATCGCCGCTTTCGAACAGTCTGGCAACGCCGCCTACTTCAATGCTCTCCAGTGGGTGCTCACCGGGGAGGAGAAATACGCGAAAAAGGCGGTGGAGGTCCTTAACGCCTGGTCAGAGCTGACCCTTATAAATGGAAGGGACCGCATCTTAGGAGCAGCCATCAACAGCTGCCGCTATATCAACGCAGCGGAGATCCTCCGGTATTACAACGGCGGCTATAGCGGCTACAGCGACGCTGACTTTAAGAAGTTCCAGGATATGCTGATCAATGTGATCTATCCTGTTATTGAGGATTTAGGTTCCCCTATGATCGCCAACGGCAACTGGGATACAGCGGGAATGATCTCCATGATCTCCATTGGCGTGTTATGTGACAACACAGAGATCTACAACCGGGCGGTGAGCCTGTACCAGGATATCCATGTCAATGGGTCCATTGCCGTGTATGTAAGTGACTGGGGTCAGTCAGTGGAGAGTGCCAGAGATCAGGCTCACGCGCAGCTTGGCATTGGCTACATGGCAGATCTATGCATGGTGGACAAGCATCAGGGCGGAGAATTATACAAGCTGTATGACAACCGCCTGGCAAAAGCCTTTAACTGGGCAGCCCAGTACAACCTTTACAATGATGAGGGAAAATTTGAGCCCCTCATGAATGTGTTCGGAGACAGCGGGAGAGGCTACTGGACCAGCATGGACAGTGAGAAGATCAACCGGGGAGAGCTTCGCCCTGTTTACGAGGTGCCGCTGGCCCTTTATTCCGGCCAGGAGGATATGAGCTGGACCCAGAAGGCTGCTGAAGTTATGAGGGCACAGGGGTATGTACACAATGACAACTTAAACTTTGGCACCCTGACTACTTACGCCGGGGAAGCGGGGGAGGAGGCCTGTGAGCCTTATTTCCAGATCCGGACCAGGCTGGAGCCATGGTATCAGAGAACAAAAAGTGATGTTAATAAGTACGGAACACCAGAAGAGGGCACATGGGAGACCCTGAACTCTTACTTTACTGTCACACAGACAGGTGAGATCGCCGCTTCCAGCAGGAAAGCCACGGCCCCCTATTTCCAGCTGATCACCAACGAAGACGGCACCTATGCCGTGAAATGCCTGGCCACCAATACGTATCTCTCGGTCAAGGATGAGAAGGTGGATGAGGCCAATGTGATCAAAGCGGATGCGGTGGAAATCGGTCCCAATGAGAAGTTCCGGTTAAGGTGCACAGGAGCCGCGTTTTACTATCTCAGCTCTCCTGCCTATGACGACAGGATCGTGTATGTCTACACAGAGAACACAGGCAATCCTCAGAACGCGGTGCTGACCATGAGGCTGGGAACTCAGATCACGGATTCCAGCGCCGCCATCAGCAACAATGAGAAGCTGATCTTTATATACAACACAGAAGAGGAAGCCAAAAAGAACGTTACATCAGAGCTGGCGGGGATTCAGATTACCCGTTATCCCTACAGAACCATGTACAAGACAGGGGAAGAACTGATCCTGGACGGACTTGTGGTTCTGGCCAAAGGAAAGAATGGAATCAGCAGAATTCTCACCAAAGACCAGTATACGGTTTCAGACTGCGATCCCTGGACCGAAGGACGGCAGACCATTGAGATCCTTGTGGAGGACCCGGTTACCGGTCAGGAGCATAAAGCCTCCTTTAAGGCTGAGTTCGATGACAACTATATAGGAAGGATCCAGGCAGAGGATTACGCGGAAAAAGAGGGCAACATCTATATAAGAGAAGATAAAGAGCCAGTGCCGGGAACCAGCGGAGATCTGATCCTTGACGGAGCGGACAATGGGAAATTCGTGGATTTCTCAGATCCCATCGCGGACACGAGCAGTTACTTAAACGGAATGACCGGCGGCGATATGGCCACCTGGAAGCTCCATGTTCCCCAATCCGGTTTCTATAAGATTGTGTTCCGTTACAACAATCCGGGAACCAAGTGGAACGGCCACCGCAACGCCAGGGACGAGCGCAATTGCCGGGTTGTGGTCAACAACACAGGCAACTACTTGGAGGCCAAAGACAACTGGGTGGGCTGGATGATCTTCAATGTATCCGGATACACGGATCAGGAGTTTGATCAGTCTACGGTTCAGTCCTTAACCACAGTAGGCGGCAACACCAATTGGAACAATAACTACATGAACGTGTACCTGGATGAGGGAGAGAATGAGCTGACCCTGGGCATCGAGGCACCTCCAGGACAGGCAGTGTACGACGGGCCCAACTTAGACTGCTTTGACATCATCTACATCGGCGATGAGTATGTGGAAGAGGATGAGATTCCTTATCTGGATCAGGACTTTGAGTTCACTCATCCGGGCGTGTACTACACCATGGAAGACTTAGAAAACATGAAGGCAAAGAAGGACGAGGAAGGCAGCATCTACTACGAAGGCTACCAGCAGCTGTCAGGCTCCAAGTTTGCCAGAAAAGATTACACACCCCGTCCTCAGACCCTTCTGGACATTGGGCCTTACAACAACCCCAATAAAGGCGGTACCCAGTACACAGAAGATATGATGGCTGTCCATCACAACGCGCTGATGTGGTATTTCACAGGGGACAAAGAGCACGCGGCCAAGGCTATAGAGATCTTAAACGCATGGACCGAGAGCCTGGAGACCGTGAATCAGTCCAATGACATCAAGCTGCGCATTGCCCTTATGGGTGTGGAGATGATCAATGGGGCGGAAATACTGAAAAATATCTACAACCAGGACCCAACCGTCACAGAAGAAGAAAAATGGCAGCAGAAGGACATTGAGGCATTTGAGACATTCCTGAAGGAAAAGATCATTCCAAACGCGACCTTCTATCCCCAGGCCAACGGAAACTGGGACGCGCTCATCGGGGCGTTCAACATGGCGGCAGCGGTTTATCTGGAAGACGTGGATATGTTCAACATGTGTCTGACCCAGTATTACATAGGAAACTACTGTAAAGGCTATACAGCTTCCATGGGTTCCCTGCCGAACTACATCTACCCAGATGGAGAGGCCCAGGAGACCAGCCGGGATCAGGTACATGTGGAAATGGGTCTTACGGGCCTGTCGCACCAGTGCAATATCGCGTGGAACCAGGGCCTGGATCTGTTCGAAGCTTATGACAGCCGTCTCTTAACAGGAGTGGTGTACCACGCCAGGTACAATATGGGTGAAAATGTGGAATCCGCCACATTTGTATCCGACAAGTCCAGAGGCGCTTCCGCCGCGGCCTTTGAGATCCTGTACCAGCACTACAAGCACTACGGCAACATCAGCCAGGAGGACCTTGATGTCCTTGAGAGGATGGTGGAGACCGTAAGCAGAGGCGACGGAAAGCACATTGTCAACGAAGTAAAAGAGAACTGGGAGTACTACTTAGCCATGATGTTCTCCAGAGAAGGAAGAGAAAGCGTGGTATGGGAAGAAGGGATCTCCCTCAAACAGGAACCAGTAAAGAAGATCTATACACAGGGCGAGGAGCTTGACTTAAAGGGCATCGTGATCATCCTGATGACCAAAAACGGCACCACCACTGTCCTGGATCCGGAAGACTGTGAGATCAGCGGATTTGACCCAGATACTCCGGGAGAGCAGACCATCCTGATCCGCTACACCAACAGCGATGGAAAGGTGTTCACCACAACCTTTACCGTGGAGGTCATCGAAGAAAGATTCTACACACAGAAAATAGAGGTGACCAGGAAACCGGACAAGACCCAATACTATGTAGGGGAAGATTTTGATCCCCAGGGCATGGAAGTCAAGGCCCATGAAAAGGCAACCCCAGGCAACGCCTCGCGAGAGATTCTTCTTGACACAGAGGCCCTGGAGTATGACTATGACTTCAGCCAAGCCAACAGCCAGTCTGAGGTTACGGTCAGCTACGAAGGGGAAGACAAAGAAGGAAACCTGAAAATATTTACCGCCACTGTCAAGGTAAAGGTGGAAGAGGAGCCAAAAGAAGAGCTCTACTATGTAAGCCGTATCAAGATCATTTCCAAGCCAAAGAAGCTTTTGTATCAGCCAGGAGATGACTTTAACCCTGAGGGCCTGAAGGTAAACGCTGTATTGAATCCACTGTCTGGAGAGGGCGGTTCTAAGGAACAATCTCTTGATATTGACAGCCTGGATTATGAGTATGATTTCGCTGAACCTGGAAAGAAGACCGTAAAGATCCATTATGCGGGCCTGGACAAGAACCAGGAGGAGAAGATCTTCACAGTTACCCTGGAAGTGACGGTGGCTCATGGGGCACCAGAAGGGTTCTACACTGACAGGATCGGGATTACCAGAAAACCAGATAAGCTGACCTACAATACAGGTGAGACATTTGACCCCACAGGCATGGTAGTGACGGCCTACCAGGTGAACCTGGAGACAGGCGAGACTGTGGAGGAGGAGATCGAGGATTACCAGATCACCCCCATGACCCTCATGGCAGAGGGTACCTGCACTGTGACGGTATCCTATGCTTCCACAGGGAAAGACGGAGAGGCTAAACTTTTCAAGGACACCCTGGAGGTCCAAGTGAAGAAAGCCGGAACCAAGCCAGACGACTCGTCAAAACCAGACGACCCGTCAAAACCAGACGATCCGTCAAAGCCAGATGCCCCGCAGATCACCGTGCCAAGGCCGGAGATCAGCAGGGATGATCTGACTCCGGAACAGGAAGAGGAGGCCAGGCGGCAGATCGAGGAGCAGGCCAGGACCATCGAGGAAGCTCTTAAGGAAGCCGTGAGAAACAAAGACTTTATCAACCGAAACGCCACAGGTCTGGAAGCCGTGATCCAGGATCAGCAGATCAAAGGAGAGTTGGAACTGAGACAGAGCTTTGAGGACATTGAGACAGAGGCTGTGGTAACGGTGGAAGACGATGGAACCGTAACAGCGGTGGTAGTGATCAAAAAGCTGGTATACGATATCAGCCTGTATGATATCAAGACAGATGAGAAGGTGGAACTGAGCGGCAATTCCAAGCCGATCCGATTCCCCATCGTGCTTCCCGGGGAAGGCATTGATCCATCTGCCAGGTACGTTAAGACCACCCATAAAGGGGAAGTCGCGTATTCTGACATAGAACATAAAGAGGACATTACCTACACCATGGCCGAAGCTCGTTCCTTCAGTCCCTTTGTCCTGGAATTTATCTCCCGCAAACCGGTAGAGAAACTGAGAGACAGCAGAGGCGGTTCGCCTGCCTCCCCGGCCAGGACCGAAGCTTCCAGGTGGATGCGAGACAGCGTTGGCTGGTGGTACAAGAACGAGGATGGAACATGGCCTTCAGACTGCTGGGTTTGGCTTACCTGGAATGGCTCAGGCCAGTGGTACCGCTTTAACGCGGAAGGCTACATGGTCACAGGCTGGTATCAGGATACTGACGGAAACCAGTATTTCCTCCACAATATTTCCGACGGAAGTCAGGGATACATGTACACAGGATGGCACCAGATCGACGGAAAATGGTACTATTTCCGTGAGAACGAGGGAGGGCCCGCGGGCTCCCTCCTTACAGGAGGAACAACGCCAGATGGGTATAAGACAGACGCCCAGGGCGTGTGGACAGAATAAAAGGAATCAGGGCTGTGCTCAAAGCCCGGGTCTGGATTTTTGTCTAAAGGTGGAATTGATTGTTATAAACAGGGGATCGTGTAGGCGGGATATGATCTGACAGAAGCGCCGGACAGGAAGACTGTCCGGCGCGTTTATGATATAGGTTGTATTTTTCTAATAAACGCGGGGAGATCCCGAGGTTAATATCACAAGACGCGGCCATAACAGATATATGCCGGATAGAACGGTGACAAATTCATCAGAAATATAGAATAAATAAAACTAAAACACCTATGCGGGCATTAAATGATTGATTTTGAGAATCTCTTCGATAGTCTCGATTCCATCCAAAAGCCTCCTAAGCTTTTTATTGGTGCTCATCATAAACATGTTTTGGATAAGCCGCAGTTCTGACAGCTGCCTGGTCATCTTGTTTTGCCGGGCAGTCAAAACCTCAAGTCTGGAATCTGTCCAGTCGAACCTGACATCTATCTTGTCGAATCTGAAATCAATGCCGTTGAGCCTGTCTTCCATCTTATCGAACCTGGAATCCATGCCATCGAGCCTGCCCTCCATCTTATCGAACCTGGAATCCATGCCGTCGAGCCTGCCCTCCATCTTGTCGAATCTGAAATCAATGCCGTTGAGCCTGTCTTCCATCTTATCGAACC
>CAJUSJ010000015.1:0-17882 GCA_910588865.1 uncultured Lachnospiraceae bacterium | reverse complement strand
CTTATCGAACCTGGAATCCATGCCGTCGAGCCTGCCCTCTATCTTATCGAACCTGAAATCCATGCCGTCGAGCCTGCTCTCCACCCTGTTGAATCTGTCCTCCATCTTGTCGAATCTGGAATCCATGCCGTCGAGCCTGCCCTCTATCTTATCGAACCTGGAATCCATGCCGTCGAGCCTGCCCTCCATCTTATCGAACCTGGAATCCATGCCGTCGAGCCTGCCCTCTATCTTATCGAACCTGGAATCCATGCCGTCGAGCCTGCTCTCCACCCTGTTGAATCTGTCCTCCACCTTATCGAATTTGGAATCCATGGTATCAAGCCTGCCATTTACGGCCTCCAATTTGCTGTCCATCTTGTTAAGACAGCTGAGAATCGTGGAAAACATTTTTGTGTTTTCATTGTCCATATATGAACACCTCCTTTTCTAGAAGTATAGCATCCAGGGCTTATAAAGTCTATTGAAATGTGGAAAAATTTTTTAGCCGGAAGACCGTGGGAAAACCGGTTGACAGAAATTTTTAAATGTGATAGATTTATTATCAGCTTAAATACTTTGAAGAGGAAGAGTAGCAGTCCAAAACCACACAGAGAGCCGCCGTAGGGTGAAAGGCGGATGGGGAAGGGCTGTGAACTGGCCTTGGAGTAGCGCGCCGAACCTGTGGATATGAGCCCGGAAGTAAGCGTTGCCGGTGTCCGCCGTTACAGGGAGGGGAGAGGCTGTTGGCCGGGTTGTCGCTGACAGAGGAATCCCCGCGGAGCGCATGCATGGCATGAAGTAGAGTGGTACCACGCGGTAAATCGGAAGATCCGGCCCCCGCGCCTCTATCAGAGATGATAGTGGGCGCGGGGTTTTTGTGATGGCGGGGCCCTGATGAAAAACAATATGGAAAATGAGAAGGAGGAGACGCGCTTATGGCATCATACAACCACAGTGCCATTGAAAAGAAATGGAGAGAAAACTGGGAGAAGAATCCCATTAATGTCAATGACGGCAAAAAGCCGAAATACTATTGTCTGGATATGTTCCCCTACCCGTCAGGCAGCGGCCTGCATGTGGGACACTGGAGAGGGTATGTGATTTCCGACGTGTGGAGCCGTTATCAGATCTTAAAAGGCCACTATGTGATCCATCCCATGGGCTGGGATGCCTTCGGCCTTCCCGCGGAGAACTATGCCATCAAAATGGGGATCCACCCGGCTATCTCAACCGCGGAGAATGTGAAAAATATCAAGAATCAGATCAACCAGATCGCCTCTATTTATGACTGGGACATGGAAGTAAATACCACGGACCCGGAATTTTACAAGTGGACCCAGTGGATCTTTGTCCAGATGTTTAAAAAAGGCCTGGCCTACGAGAAGGAGTTCCCCATCAACTGGTGTCCCTCCTGCAAGACCGGACTGGCCAACGAGGAAGTGGTCAACGGCTGCTGTGAACGGTGCGGCGCCACGGTGACCAAGAAGAATCTGCGCCAGTGGATGTTAAAGATTACCGCCTATGCGGAGAGGCTGTTAAATGACCTGGACAAGCTGGACTGGCCGGAGAAGGTCAAGAAGATGCAGAGCGAGTGGATCGGCAAGTCCTACGGCGCGGAGGTGGATTTTCAGATCGACGGGCGGGATGAGAAGATCACGGTTTACACCACAAGGCCCGACACCCTTTACGGGGCCACTTTTATGGTACTGGCTCCGGAGCACGCCCTGGCAAAGAGCCTGGCCACGGACGAGACCAGAGAGGCGGTGGAGAAATATATCTTTGACTCCTCCATGCGCTCTAATGTGGACCGGATGCAGGACAAGGAGAAGACCGGCGTGTTTACGGGAAGCTATGCCGTCAATCCCTTAAACGGAGCTAAGGTTCCTGTCTGGCTGTCAGACTATGTGCTGGCGGACTACGGCACAGGGGCGATTATGTGCGTGCCTGCCCACGATGACCGGGACTTTGAGTTTGCCAGGAAGTTTAATATCCCCATTATCCAGGTTATCGCCAAGGACGGGAAAGAGATTGAGGATATGACTGAGGCTTACACCGAGGCCAGCGGGACCATGATTAACTCCGGGGAGTGGAACGGCATGGAGTCCGCGGTGTTAAAGAAAGAGGCTCCGGCTATGATTGAGGCAAGGGGCCTGGGAAAGAAGACGGTGAACTACAAGCTGAGGGACTGGGTATTTTCCAGACAGAGGTACTGGGGGGAGCCTATCCCTATCATTCACTGCGAAAAGTGCGGCAATGTGGCGGTGCCGGAGGAGGAGCTGCCTTTAAGGCTTCCCCAGGTGGAGAGCTATCAGCCTACAGGCACCGGGGAGTCGCCTTTAGCCGCCATTGACGAGTGGGTGAACTGCAAGTGTCCCAAGTGCGGCGGGCCGGCCAAGAGGGAGACCAACACCATGCCCCAGTGGGCCGGTTCTTCCTGGTATTTCCTGCGGTATGTGGACAGTCACAATGACAAGGAGCTGGTGTCCAAGGAGAAGGCGGACAAATATCTTCCGGTGGATATGTATATCGGCGGTGTGGAGCACGCGGTACTGCACCTTCTGTACTCCAGATTCTACACCAAGTTTTTGTACGACATCGGGGCCGTGGATTTTGACGAGCCCTTTACCAAGCTGTTTAACCAGGGCATGATCACGGGCAAGAACGGCATCAAGATGAGCAAGTCCAAAGGCAATGTGGTTTCCCCGGACGATCTGGTGCGGGATTATGGCTGCGATTCTCTGCGGATGTACGAGCTGTTTGTGGGCCCGCCGGAACTGGACGCGGAGTGGGACGACAGAGGGATCGAGGGCGTCAGCCGGTTTTTGAACCGGTTCTGGAACCTGGTGACGGACAGCAAGGATAAGGATATCGCGCCCACCAAGGAGATGGTGCGGCTGCGCCATAAGCTGGTGTTTGACATTGAGCAGCGGTTTAACCAGTTTAACTTAAATACGGTGATCTCCGGGTTTATGGAGTACAACAATAAATTTATGGAGCTGTCCAAGAGGGAGGGCGGCATTGACAAGGAGACCTTAAAGACCTTTGTGGTGCTTCTGGCTCCATTTGCCCCCCATATCGGCGAGGAGCTGTGGCAGCAGTTAGGCGGGACCGGAAGCGTGTTCCATGCCTCGTGGCCGGAGTGCGACGCGGATGCCATGAAAGAGGATGAGATTGAGATCGCTGTCCAGGTAAACGGCAAGACCAGAGCGGTCATCCGCGTGGCCGCGGACGCTGCCAAGGAACAAGTGATCGCGGCTGGCAAGGAAGCCGCGGCCGGCAAGATAAGCGGAAACGTGGTAAAAGAGATCTATGTGCCAGGCAAGATCTTGAATCTGGTAGTCAAATAGAGCGGCAGAAGGCAAAAAACAGTTACAGCGCGCGTGAAGTTTCTGCCGGAAAGGGGATCCTGATACATTGATAGGGTCTCCTTTTTGGCGTATAGCGGGAGGAGATCCATGAAGTTTGAGTACAGAACCAGA
Organism: uncultured Lachnospiraceae bacterium; assembly: GCA_910588865.1. Lineage (GTDB taxonomy): Bacteria > Bacillota > Clostridia > Lachnospirales > Lachnospiraceae > UBA3402. The sequence continues at coordinate 14,421 of CAJUSJ010000015.1, read as the reverse complement.
GGAAACGTCCAGCCTCAGGGGAAGCCGAAAGTATATGTCACAGGACACCCGGAGGACTGTAAATTGTTTCTTGAGGAGATCGCCGATGAGATCCTGTCTTTGGAAAACTGCGGCGTTTATTTTGACGGGGAGCCGGAGGCAGAGTATGACAGAGAGGAGCTGACAGACCGGCTTGGGGAAATGCAGCTTTTTGTCGTCCCGGTGACAAAGCGGTTTCTCTGTGAGAAAAACAGGGCATTTGACCTGGAATTTCCCTTTGCCGTCAGTCATCACATCCCCGTGCTCCCCCTGGCCCGGGAAAGCGGGCTGGAACAGCTGTTCAATGAAAAATGCGGAGATCTGCAGATTCTGGACAGAAATGACCCTGATGTCACCGCGATTCCTTACCAGGAGAAACTGAAAAAATTTTTAGGCTCTGTCCTTGTGGGAGATGAGCTGGCAGCGAAAGTGAGAGCGGCCTTTGACGCCTATATCTTTTTGAGCTATCGGAAAAAGGACCGCCGGTATGCCCAGAAGCTGATGGAACTGATCCACAAAAACGCGTTCTGTCGGGATATCGCGATCTGGTACGACGAATTTCTCACGCCCGGGGAGAATTTTAACGACGCCATCGCCAATGCCCTGCAAAACAGCCAGCTTTTCGCCCTGGCCGTAACTCCCAATCTGCTGGAAGAGCACAACTACGTGATGAAGATCGAGTACCCCAAAGCAGCCAAAGCCGGGAAACTGGTGGTTCCCGCGGAGCTGGAGCCTACGGACCAGAAGCGTCTTAAGGAACTGTATGAGGATATTCCGGACTGTGTTGACGCCTATGACGACCATGCCTTGTCCGGCGCTCTCTTGGAAGCGGTCAAGAGCCTGGCGATACGGGAAAATGACTCATCGCCAGAGCACAATTTTTTCATCGGCCTGGCGTATTTAAACGGCATTGATGTGGAGGTGAACCATGAGAGAGGGGTGTCCCTGATCACCGGGGCCGCCCAAGCCGGCCTTCCGGAGGCCATGGAAAAGCTGGTGAACATGTACCGGCGCGGCAATGGTGTGGAGAGAAATTATCAGGCCGCCATACCCTGGCAGGAGCGGCTGGCAGAGACTCTTTCCAGCCGGTATGAAGAGAACTCCACAAGGGACAACGGCATGGCCCTGACGAAGGCCCTGGAGGATCTGGGCCAATACTATTATGAACAGCAAAATTATGCCGGGGCAAAGACCATTTACCAGAAAACCCAGTCCATCAGCCAGGTCCTGTCCCAGGTAGGGGTGCCCAGGAAGATAGAGAAGGTCCATATAGGGGATCAGACGGGGAAAAAAGCCTGGGAGGCCATAAAGGAAAGCCGCCGGAAACTGGCCGGAAGCCTGGAATTAAAGCTGCCGGACAATCTCTTCCTCGCCCTGGCCTATCTGGAACTTCTCACATGCTGGAACCTGGTCATGTTTCAGCTGGAACTGCTGCTGGCGGCGCTGAAGATTCAGCTGACAGCTATCCGGTATATATGGAACCTGGCCATATTCGTCTGCCGCCAGTGGAAAGTACAGTTTGAGCTGGCCAAACCCCACTGGACGGTCTTAAAAACCCCAATGCTGCTGATAAAAATACAGACAGGCGTTTTAAGGGCAGAGTGGGAGGAGATCAAGCGGATGAAGCCAGCCATGGTTCAGGACTTCGCGGGCTGCGGGGAAGGCTTAAAGAAACGGGCGGCCACCCTTATGAGGCTGGTAACAGGGAGGATTTTTGAGGCCAAAGAAGAAGTTTCCGCTGTCAAGGAGATGAGGAGTGAGCAGAAGAAAATTTCAGCCTTCAACAAAGAGAAGATAAAGGGAGCTTTCCTTGTCGTAAAGGAGAGCCTGGCGGAGATAATAAGTATTAATAAAACGGCGGAGAAGGTGACCCGGGCTCAGGTCAGAAACCTGATGACCTATGGTCAGATGGGAGATGTCAGCATGGCAGAAGGCCATCCTCAGGACGCCGGAGAGTATTATCTGCGGTATCTGAAAGGGGGAGAGAAGCTGAAAAAAAATGTGCCGAGAGAGGAGATCAGCCAGCTGGTCATGGCGGTGGGATACCACAATATGGGAAATTTCTGCCTGGAAACCGGCGAAGCCTCCAGGGCAGAGGAATATTATCAGAAAATGATCCGTGAGGTTCAGTCGGTTCGCGCCAGATTTCCGGAATTTACCTGCGGCCTTGTCATAGCCTGGAACAATCTGGGAGACGGGGCCTTGGCGGAGGCACAGATTGCCAGGGCAGAATGGTATTACTTAAAAGGGCTGGCAGAGGCAAGGAAAATGGGAAAGGACTCCGGCGGTCTGAAAGGCCTTTCCCTCAGCTTTGACAGGATGGGAGATCTGCGGAAAGCTCAGGGAAAGTGGGAGGAGGCTCTAAATTATTACGAGGAAGCCCTGAAAACGGATCAGCAGCTATGCGAAGAGGCAGAGACGACCGAAAAGGAAGCAATAACAGAAACAAGGGCCCTGGCCTTAAGCCGGGGAAAACTGGGAGACTGTTATCTGGAGATGGGGCAGGAGGAGGAGGCCAACCGGCACTATAAGGAAGCTTCCCGCCTTTGCCGCCAGATCAGCCAGGAGACGGGGATCCTGGTGGACTGGAAGGAATCCCCCAGAAAACAAGGAGAATTTCAGGAAAAGACCAGAGAAAAGCTGGAAAATATGGACATGGGTTTCCTCACTTTTGGAGAAGCCTGGGAGGAGGCAAAACAGGTATATCGGACCGGGATGGAGTCGGAGGATGAGAACAGTACGGTTCCCCCGGAGGATGTGGACAAGGATCTGATGTTTTTGTACATTTCTCTGGGAAAAGAATTTCAGAAAGAAAAAGAGCCGCGCAGAGCCAGAGAATTTTTTGAGAGAGCCCAAACCCTGGGAGCGAAGCTGTGCGAGACCCCCCAGACCCTGGAGGTTCGAAGAGAATTTTCCTACAGCTGCGATCTCCTGGGCCGCTGTTATGAGAGGCAGGGACAAACGGATCTGGCGGAGAAATACTATCTGATTCAGGTGGAGACAGACCGGAAACTTTACGGGGAGGAGACCAGTCTCACGGCCATGGAGAATCTTGCCTTCAGCTGTGAACGGCTCCGCGGTCTCTACAGGGAACAGGGGAGACTGGAGGAGGCCAAGGCCTTTGGCCTGGAGAGGGCTCAGGTTTGCGCACAGGTCTGGGAAGAGAAAAAGAGTGAGGCGGCTCTGAGGAAATTAGCGGAAAGCTTTGAGTCTCTGGCCGCGGTGTGCGGGGAAGCGGGGCAGGAAGAAGAGAAGAAGATCTACCAAAAGAAAGCCTTTGAGGGCTACAGCCAGCTGTGTGAGATATCAGAGGATTCTTCGGACCAGGTGTCCCTGGGAGTGTGTTATGCCAACGCTCATGGAGTGGAGAGAAATTGGGAGCAGGCCATTTTCTGGTACCGCAGGGCCGCCAACCAGGGAAATCCATATGGCCAGTACAATCTGGGCAGGCGGTATTTCAGAGGAGAAGGCGTGGAAAAATCTTATGAGGAGGCCGTGGCGTGGTTTAAAAAGGCGGCAGAACAGGACTGTAAGGAGGCCCAGAGGGATCTGGCTCATTGCTATAGAGAAGGGCTGGGAGTGGAGCAAGATATCCATGAGGCGGCCAGGTGGCAGAACAGGGCCGATGAATAGCGGAGAGGATAAGCCTGAATATCATATACAGAAACGTCCGGATACGGCCTGACCAGCATCAGCCGAATCCGGACGCTGTCTGTATTTTTGGCTATTTCAACATGCCGCGGACCAGGTTCAGCCTGCTTTTGACCGCGGGATCCATATGGCTTATGAGGATATCGGTGAGAAGCGTTGTCTCCTGTTTGGAGAAAGAGATGTTCCGTCGCTGGGCCTCAGAAGACATGGCGATAAACCTGGTCAGCACCTGATCCTTAGGAGTGCCGCTTAGCTGCGCGGCGAAGTCCTCTAAAAACCGGATCTTTTCCGGGTTCATGGCTTTCAGCCTGGGGTCCTGTTTCCATTGGTCGTTCATGCTCAGCCTCCTTTCATGACAGCTGCTGCAGGGTCTGCATGAGAAACGCCGCCTGTTCAAACCGTGCCTGCTGGTCCGGAGGCAGGAAGCCTTTCAGCTGTTCTAAAGGACTGCGGGCAGAGTAGGACTGGGAAGGACTGTAGGGCTCGTTCTCTAAGGGAATGCTGTCCGCGGTTCCCCCATCAGGAGGGATGGTTCCATTGGACACAGAGCCCGATGGAATGGAGGTGTCAAACAGGGGCTGGGGAGGAAAGATCTCCTGGCGCTGGTTTCCCGAGGTATGGAGACCCTGGATAAAATTGCAGATTCTCTCGATCAGATCCTGTTCCTGGGGGCTGCCGTAGGGCTGCATGGCTTTCATCATGTCTAAGGGAGAACTTTTCTGATCCTCCGGTACAGCGGAGATCCCCATGGCTGCCACCTGCTCCTCCTGGAAAAGAGACATAGTATTTTGAAGCTCCCGGAATCTTACAAGAAAGGAGAGGATCCGCTGCTGGGAAACATTGACATAGGGGAGGGCGGCCTTGATCATCTGCAGATGCCGGTCCCCGGTGAGGCGGTCAAAGTCAGTGAGTTTCATGGTATGTTCATCGGTCATAATTTGCGGCTTTCCAGATTTCTTTGAGACAGTGTATGAGGCGCTTATGAAAAATATTCCGCATATCATAGAAGTGTAGATAAAAATTTGGAGGAAAATCATGTCGGAACGACTTATTATAGATGGAAACGCGGTGTACGAGATTGATGAGGACTGTGTGAGGCAGCAGGAGGCCAGAAGGCAGATGGGAAGATCAAGGAGAGGGATGAGTGAACGGCAGATCTGCCGGGAGTGCGGGGGAGAGCCGAAGGACAGAAAGTGATCCTTAGAAAGTACCTGCATGCCCCCTATTCGGCAGCGGACTTTCAAAGTAAACCTGCATGCCCCCGGCAGTGGATGCGCCACTACCCATGAAAGTCCGGCGGGCGCACTTGGCATCCCTGAATCCATGCCGCCTATTCAGCGGCAGACTTTTAAAGTAAGAATCGGAAAACAGAGAAAAATCCGGCAGAATGGGTCAGAAGCGCGACCTGCCGGATTTTTTTCTGTACACGGGACGCTCTTTCGTGGCCAGGTGTATGGAGATTTCAACCAAGTAGGGGAGGGCCTTCTCCCCATTCGCCGTGCCGGGGCCGCTTTAGCGGCCATATTCCTCTCCGCCCCGTGTACACAAGAAAAACAGCCGCCGACGAAAGCCGGAGGCTGTTTCCAGATAAAAGACATTTTGGAAGTTTGAAAGATGGTGGAATCACGGAAAAGCCGCGCTATTTAATGTATTGCCGGTTTCCTGCAGCGGCAGGTAAACGGATTAGCAGCAGAAGCAGCTGTTATTTCCGCCGCCGCCGCAGCAGCACAGAAGGATCAGGATCCAGATAAAGTCGCAGCCAAAGCCGACCCCGCAGGAATTGCCGCAGTTGTTATTGTTGCATCCGCATCCGCAGCCAAAGCCGAAGCCGCCGCCACCGCCGCAGCAGCACAGAAGGATCAGAATCCAGAGGATACCGCTTCCTCCATTACCCCCTGACGCACACCCGCATCCACACTCACAACCACAGTTTGTTGCTGCCAAATCACTCATATTTGTTCCTCCAGAAATTTTCTTTACAGTCTATCTTATGAGGGGCGGCTTGGCAGTGTTTCATGGAAATTGAAAAAAATTGGCGGGGGGGAAAGGATTTGCAAAATGTGTAATAAGCAGAAATGTACTTTTCTGGACAGAGATGGAACAATCAACAAGTATGATGGACTTATAAGCAGAGAAGAGCGGTTTGAGCTGGAATTATTCGCGGCAGAAGCTGTGAGACGGATCAATGAGTCAGGCTATCTGGCCATTGTCATTACCAATCAGCTGCCCCGGACACTGGTTTGAGGCTTTCCGATGAAAAACGGCGGGGGCTTGCGACTACTTTAACTAATTTACATTGGCTCACAGAATAACTAAACATTACTGTTTCTCCTGATTACACCCTCAGGTTGCGGCCGGTGATTAATTGTGATATAGTTGTCAATACTGAAGATAACAACAATCTGACAATCAGAGACGGCCTGGAATCCGAAAAATATGTTTAGGAGGATGTGCATCATGGAGAAATTATATGAACAGAACCCATACCAAAAAGAATTTGACGGGACAGTTATATCCTGTCAGCCGGGAAAGGGAGGCCTTTACCATGTGGTGCTGGATCAGACGGCCTTCTACCCGGAGGGAGGCGGACAGCCTTATGATACCGGGACTTTGGGGCAGGCCCTGGTGACAGAGGTCCACGAAAAAGACGGGGAGATCTGGCATTACACGGATCAGGAGTTCCTTGTGGGGCAGCAGGTTCACGGGGCTATCTGCTGGGAGCGCAGGATATGTCACATGGGACACCACACCGGAGAGCATATTTTCTCAGGCCTGGTTCACAGCCGCTTTGGCTATGACAATGTAGGATTTCACATGGGCCAGGATGGGGTGACCATTGACTTTAACGGCATGATCACCAAGGACGAGGCAAAGGAGCTGGAGACTGAGGCCAACAGGCTGGTGTGGGCCGATCTTCCGGTTGAGGCCTGGTATCCCTCAGAGGAGGAATTACATAGCCTGGATTACCGCAGCAAGAAGGAACTTCAGGGGCCGGTGCGGATCGTGCGGATTCCCGGAGGGGATGTGTGTGCCTGCTGCGGCACCCATGTAAGCCATACAGGAGAAGTGGGAGTAATCAAGATCACGGGGCTGAAAAAGTACAAAAGCGGGGTTCGCCTGGAGATGGTCTGCGGCGCCAGGGCTCTTGAGGACTATGAAAGAAAGCAGGATCAGGTGATAAAGATCTCCAATCTTCTGTCCGCCAAACAGGGGCAGGTAGCGGATGCGGTGGAGAAGCTTTTGGAGGAGACGGCTGTTCAGAAACAGCAGGTACACCAGCTGTATCAGCGGATTTTTAAGCTGAGATGTCAGCAGCTGCCTGGGGGAAAGGAGCCTCTTCTGGTTTTTGAGGAGGATCTGCCCCCAGCTCAGCTGCGGCTGTTTTGCGCGCGGCTTTGCCAGGAGGAGAAAGGGGATCTTGTGCTGGCCTGTTCCGGCCACGACAGGGAGTACAACTATGTGCTGGGAAGCAGGAACGAGGAGGTGGGAGGATTTACGAGAATACTCAACAGCCTTCTTGGAGGAAAAGGCAGCGGCAGAGGGCTGATGGCTCGTGGGTTGTTTTGTGCTTCCCGGGAAGAGATCGAGAAGGTTTGGTCTGAGAGAGCGTGGAAGGAGTGAGGAACGATGGAGCTGAACCGAGATAACATGAAAAAGATCAGGGGCCTTATTGTGTTCGCGGTAGTTGTGGTGGTGCTGGGGCTTCACTGGGAGAAGGTTCTGATATTGGCAGGGGCCTGTGTGTCCATGATCTCCCCATTTCTTCTTGGCGGAGCCATCGCCTTTGTTCTCAACGTGCCTATGCGGGCCATTGAGAACCACACACCTCTGAAAAAGATGAGAAAAATCAGGAGGCCGGTGTGCCTTGTGCTGTCCATCGCCCTTGTGGCCGGAGTCCTGGCAGTGGTGATCTTCGTGGTAGGACCGGAACTGGTAAACACGGCGGTGAGCCTCCAAAAGAACATCCCCATATTTTTTGAGAATGTCCAGACCCAGGCCGCGGAGCTTTTTGCCAGAAACCCGGGTATCCTTATGTACATCGAGGAGATGGAAGTGGATTGGGACAAAGTGGGAAAAGATATTATGGGCTTTCTCTCCAGCGGTGCGGGTTCTGTTGTGGCCTCCACCTTCAACGCCGCTGTGTCCATTATCAGCGGGGTGACCAATTTCTGTATCGGGTTCGTGTTCGCGGTCTATGTGCTTCTGCAAAAAGAGACCCTGGGGCGGCAGATGAAGCGTTTTGTCAGGGCCTATCTGCCGGATCATCTGGGTGACAGGGCGATCAAAGTGGCGGCTCTGACAGAGAAAACCTTTTCCAACTTTCTGGCTGGACAGTGTATGGAGGCCGTGATCCTTGGAACCATGTTTTTTGTGACTCTCACAGTGATGAAGATTCCCTACGCTCTTTTGATCGGAGTGCTGATCGCGTTTACAGCCCTGATCCCTATCTTTGGCGCGTTTGTGGGCTGTGCCGTGGGGACCTTCCTGATCCTGATGGTCAGCCCGGTTCAGGCCCTGGTGTTCCTGGTTGTGTTCCAGGTTCTCCAGCAGTTGGAAGGCAATCTGATTTATCCCCATGTAGTGGGAGGTTCCGTGGGACTTCCTTCTATATGGGTTCTGGTGGCAGTGACCATAGGCGGCAGTGTCATGGGGGTCTTGGGTATGCTGGTCTTTATCCCCCTGTGTTCGGTGATCTACGCTCTTTTGCGGGAAGATGTCAATATGAGGATCGGAAGAAAAGAGGGGGGATCAGGAACGAAAGGGCCAGCGGCGGAAATAAAATCAGACCACAGGCAGGGAACAGGGAAAGACGGGTCGTCGGACAGTGAGAGACAGGAGACAGAGACCAGACAGTCCAGGAAGCCAGGCCAGACAAAAAAGACGGGCCAGACAAAAAGGAGGCGAAAGTAGATGAAAAAACGTTTGAGAGATTATGGTATTGTCATCGGCAGGGGAACGCCTGGCCCCCGCAACAAGATCACGGATGTGAATGGCGTTACTGTGGGACATTGTACCGTGGACACCAGTCGGAATAAGACAGGAGTGACGGTTGTTATGCCCTGCCGGGACAATCCATTTTCCAGAAAACTGACAGCCGCGGTGTGTGTCCGGAACGGGTACGGGAAAAGCCAGGGGCTTGTGCAGATTGAGGAGCTGGGAAACTTAGAGACTCCCATTGCCCTGACCAATACCTTAAATGTGGGAATTGTACACGATGCTTTGGTGGATTATATGCTGAAAGTGGGGGAAAAAGACAATATTTCCATTACTTCTGTCAATCCGGTGGTGGGAGAGTGTAATGACAGCGTTCTCAACGACATCGCCTCCAGGGCGGTGGGAAAGAAGGAGGTCATGGCAGCTATTGACAGCGCGGAGGAAGATTTTGAGGAGGGAGATGTGGGGGCGGGAAAGGGCACGGTGTGCTTTGGACTGAAAGGCGGCATTGGTTCTGCCTCCCGTATTCTCTCTCTTGGCGGACAGCGGTACACCGTAGGCGCTCTGGTACAGTCTAATTTCGGCAGCACAGAGAATCTTGTTATCGGCCACAGGCCCGTGGGACGGGAACTGACGGATATAGAGCCTGCCCCGGTGGACAGGGGTTCCATTATGATGATCCTGGCCACAGACCTTCCGGTGACAGACCGGCAGTTAAAGAGAATGTGCGGGCGGGCACCGGTGGGCCTTGTTCGGTGCGGCTCTTTTCTGGGCCATGGCAGCGGGGATATCGTCATTGGATTTACCACGGCAAACCGTGTGGAGACGGCAGGGGAAGAGGCAGTATTTCCCATGGAGATGCTGAGGGAGGAGCTGCTTGACAAAGTGTTCCCCCTGGTAGCGGAGTCCGTGGAGGAGGCGGTGCTGAATTCCCTGGCAATGGCTTCCACCGTGACAGGTTATGACGGCACCACAAAATACAGCCTGACAGATGTGTATCTGAACAGGCTGTAAATGGGGTTTTGGCCTGGCCCGGAGGCGGACTCAAAGCCCCAAAGCCAGCCTTATGAGTCAAAGTCAACATGAAATGTTTTGTCAGGGGTGTGGAGATCAATGTAGGATAAGTTGAACTGATCCTCAAAGATCTCCACTTTGTATTCAAAGAAAATGTCCTCGGTCTTTTTGGACATGAACACATAGACCCCTTCTTCTTTGTCCTCCATCTGATCGCAGATGTCGTTGTAGATGTCTTCCCCGTCAGTGGGGCCGTCATAGCCGGACCGGCGGATCTTGTCCTCTATGACCCGGTAAAATTCATCCATAGTAATCCTCCTTAATATCTTTTAGAAGGGCGTAAGAGACCCGCAGGCCGCCTCTGCCTCGTCCGATCTCCACATCTGGTTTGTTGGTACCGTGAAAATCAGAACCGCCGGATGGCAAAAGCCCCAGCTCTTTGGTTATCACCTGAAGCTTTCCGCTCTGTCCCTGGTTGTGGGAGGAGTGGTAGACTTCCATTCCCCGAAGCCCCAGACCCTTTAAGTAGACAGCCAATTCCCGGATCTGCTGGTATCCCATATGATACTGCATAGGATGGGCCAGACAGGGCCACACATGGCAGGCTGTCATCAGCTCCATCACCTGCTCCGCGGTAACCCGCTTGGGCCGGGCGCAGTAACGGCCTCCGTACTGGAGATATTTTTCAAAGGCCTGGGAGGGGGAGGAGGCGTAGCCCTTTTCTGTGAGAACCCTGGCAAAGTGAGCCCTGGTGACCACGGTATCGGGGACACCGTGTCTTAAATCTTCCCAGGTAATGTCAAAGCCGTCCTCAAGGAAACGGTCCATCATGTTTTGGTTGCGGTTATCCCTGGCTTTGCGGAAACTGGCCAGGCCGTCTTTCAGTTCCTGACAGGTCTCATCGGCGAAAAATCCCAGGATGTGAATCTCGGTTCCCTGGTAGACACAGGAAAGCTCCATGCCGGGGATCAGCTCTAAGCCAGAGTCAGCGGCAGCTTTCTTTCCCCGGAAGATGCCGTCTATGGTGTCGTGGTCGGTCAGGGCAATGGCTTTTAAATCTTTTGACACAGCCAGGTTCACCAATTCTTCCGGGGTCAAAGTGCCGTCAGAGGCCGTGGAATGGGTGTGAAGATCGACAAAATTCATAAAATTTCTCCCTTTTGAAATGGTTTGGTAATACTAGTGTAACATGTTCTTCAAAATAAGTAAAATGGAAAAAAGTGATTCCATTTTCTACAAAGTATGGTATACTATTTCTTGTAAGTCTACATTATAATGTGAAACAGGTGAAGGAAAGAGTATGGATAATCAATATCATAATAATAGATCAAGATTGGATAGAGGGGAGTACGGCACAAGGCAGACAGGATCCAGATCCGCCAGGACAGCCGGGACCTCCAGAGCCACATCATCAGGGACATCCAGGGGCGTTAGAGGGACCTCGTCCGGGACATCCCACAGAAGCGGGGGAACAACTTCGTCAAGGGGGACAGGCCGGTCCTCATCCTCCCGGAGTTCAGCCTCCTCAAGGCCTCCTGGTTCCAGACAGGGATCTTCCGCCCATCATTCTTCTGGCAGAAGAGGGGGCAGAAGGAGGAGACGTTCCTCTGTCAACTACGGCGTAGCGGCGGTAGCGGGAGTGGTTCTGATCCTTGCCATATCCGCGGCCGTGTATGGCATGAAGCACAGCAGGAACACGAACACGGATCCCCAGGATGCCAGCATAGAATCCATCATTCCCACCACAGAGCCGGAGACAGAGCTTGAGAAGCAGGTTACGGTGGATGGAATCCAGATCACGGGCATGTCCAGGGATGAGGCCAGGACAGAGATCCTGAAGAATTATACATGGGGCATGAAGGTCACTTATGGGGATGAGACCTATGAGGTGGCCAATTTAATGGAGGAGAAACTCAACGGTCTTTTGGATGAGATCTACAGAGGGGAACCCAAGGAGCATTATACCCTTGACACTTCCGGACTGGAGGAGGCGGTGAAGGCCCAGGCGGCAGCGGCGGCGGCCAAGTGGGACAAAGCGGCCAAGAACGGTTCCATATCCGGCTATGACTCCTCCACGGATTCTTTTGTGTTTGAGGGGGAGGCCGCGGGACTTGCCGTTGACCAGGAGAAGCTGGCGGCGGATATCCAGAAGGCCCTGACCTCCAAGGATTTCGACGCCAGCATCACGGCCTCGGCCAGTGAGGTGCAGCCGGAGATCTCCATAGCCGCGGCAAAAGAAAAATACAAGACCATTGGCACTTTTACAACCAACACCACGGCCAACAGCAAGAGAAACACCAACATACGCCTGGCTGCCGAGGCCCTCAACGGCACCATCGTCCAGCCTGGCCAGGAGCTGTCCTTTAATGACACCGTTGGGGAGAGGACCGCGGCCAAGGGCTATCAGGGAGCGGCGGCTTACAATAACGGCGAGGTGGTTGAGGAGATCGGCGGAGGTGTATGTCAGGTAAGCACTACCTTATATAATGCGGTTTTGAAGGCAGGCCTGAAGATATCGGTTCGCCGGTCCCACACATTTGAGCCCTCCTACGTGACCCCGGGCCAGGACGCCACAGTCAGCTGGGGAGGACCAGATTTTAAGTTCATCAATAATTCCGGTACCGCTATCGGCATCAGGGCCAGTTATTCCAACCAGACGGTGACGGTTTCCGTCTACGGGATGCCGATCCTGGAGGAGGGAGTCACGTATTCCCTGGAGTCCACCAAGGTGGCGGATGTAGATCCGCCGGCCCCGACTTATGAGGAGGATCAGACTCTATTACCGGATCAGGAGGTTGTAAAATCAGCGGGATCTTCGGGGAGCCGCTGGGAAACCAGGCTGATCGTGAAGAAGGACGGAGAGGTGATCAGCCGGGAGATCGATCACACGGTTACTTATAAAGGCCACGCGCCGGTGGTGAAGAGAAATACTTCCGGCGTGGTTCTTACCACAGAGGGAAGTGAGTCTTCGTCAGAGCCTTCGTCTGAGACATCAGAGGCAGAGACCACGGCGGAGAGCGCGAGCAGTTCTCCGGCAGCGGAGTCCAGCAGCCAGGCGGGAAACCGGGTTCCGGATGGGCCGGGGGTGGGCGGTCCTGGACAGTCTACCACGGCAGCGCCTACCACAGCCTCCACTGTGCCTGACAGGCCAAAGGATCCCGTGAACGGCAGCGGAGGAGGACCAGGAGCACAGGGGCCCGCGGAATCTGCGGCGCCTGTGCCGGAGACAACACCCGGGGCACCCGCGGGGCCTGGCGGGGTTATGGTGGAGCCTAAGCCAGAATAAAAAAGGACAGAAGAGACCATTTGACAAGCTGCCCCGCGCGTAAGGCGCGGCTTGTCAGATGGTCTTTTTCGCGCCGCTCATTGCCAGCAGTGATATTGTTCCGAAAATAATACAAATAATGGATGAAATTGTGGGATTTTTGCTTTGCAAATTGATAAAAAATTGTTATAATAATAGGCAGGTCAGTATGTATGTTCAATATATACTTCACTATGCAATATCACAATTGTAGGAGGAAAATCAAATGGCGAGAAAAATGAAAACCATGGATGGTAATCAGGCCGCCGCACATGCTTCATACGCGTTTACTGAAGTGGCTGCTATGTATCCCATCACCCCGTCTTCTGTTATGCCTGAGCATGTAGATGAGTGGGCTACGGAAGGAAGAAAGAATATTTTTGGACGTACTGTTCAGATCACCGAGATGCAGTCCGAGGCAGGAGCGGCAGGTGCCGTTCACGGTTCTCTGGCGGCAGGTGCTCTTACAGCTACCTACACGGCTTCACAGGGTCTGCTGCTGATGATTCCTAACCTGTACAAGATTGCCGGCGAGCAGCTGCCGGGTGTTATCAACGTATCTGCCCGCGCTCTGGCCAGCCACGCTCTGTCTATTTTCGGCGACCATTCCGACGTGTACGCGTGCCGTCAGACCGGCTGCGCCATGCTGTGTGAGTCCAGTGTCCAGGAAGTTATGGATCTGACCGCCGTGGCTCATCTGGCTGCCATCAAGGGCAAGGTTCCGTTTATTAATTTCTTTGATGGTTTCCGTACCTCTCACGAGATTCAGAAGATCGAAGCCTGGGATTATGACGACCTGGCTGAGATGGCTGACTGGGACGCGATCGCCGCTTTCCGCCAGCATGCCCTGAATCCCAACCATCCTTGCCAGAGAGGTTCCGCTCAGAATCCGGATATTTTCTTCCAGGCGAGAGAGGCCTGCAACCCATATTATGACGCTCTGCCGGCTATTGTGCAGGAGTATATGGACAAGGTTAACGCGAAGTGCGGCACAGATTACAAGCTGTTCAATTACTATGGGGCGGCGGACGCTGAGCATGTGATCGTTGCCATGGGTTCTGTCAATGACACCATTGAGGAGACCATCGACTACATGGCAAAGACCAGCGGCGCGAAGGTGGGCGTTGTGAAGGTGCGCCTGTACCGTCCGTTCTCCGCGGAAGCTCTTATTAACGCGATTCCGGATACGGTTAAGAAGATTTCCGTTCTTGACAGGACAAAAGAGCCAGGTTCCTTAGGCGAGCCTCTGTACCTGGATGTCGTCGCGGCCCTGAAGGGCAGCAAGTTCGACAGCGTGGAGATCCTGTCCGGACGTTATGGCCTTGGTTCCAAGGATACCACTCCGGCCCAGATCGTAGCTGTATACGAGAACAGCGAGAAGAAACAGTTCACCATCGGTATTGAGGATGATGTGACCCATCTGTCTCTTGCCCTCGGCGCTCCTCTGGTGACCACTCCCGAGGGAACTACCAACTGTAAGTTCTGGGGTCTGGGCGCTG
>CAJUSJ010000014.1 GCA_910588865.1 uncultured Lachnospiraceae bacterium | reverse complement strand
CATTGCCGACGAGCTGGAGACATCTGTGGAGAGGATTCGTGACATCTGCCAGTTCGTGGTGCCTTTCGCGCCGGAGTACAGCCTGGAGGCTATTTTCGCTGCCATGGGGAAGCGTTTGGGTTAGGTGGAGATCTTGAGAAGATGGAGGCAGTCATGATCAGAAAGTTTATATTTGGAAATCCTATTGAGACAGAGGCCCTGGTTGACAGCCAGTCTATCCAGGGGATGAGTGTGGAAAAGCCGGGACAGGGTATCCCTCATTTCGCGGCCCGTCTGGCAGGGGAGGAGTCTTCCTGGGAGCTTGCCCTGGATATGGGGGAGCGGGATATTATTTACGGGTTGGGTGAGAATATCAGAGGGATTAACAAGCGGGGCTGGATCTATGAGTCCAACTGTACCGATGACCCGGTTCACACGGAGGGCAGGCGGGAACTGTATGCCGCTCATAATTTTTTCCTGGTGGATGGAAGGGAACGGTTGGGAGTTTTTGTGGATGCGCCCCAGAAGGTAACCTTTGATTTTGGCTACAGCCGCAGGGACAGGCTGGTCGTGACAGTGGATCCAGGTGGGTTTGTCCTCTATATCCTTGAGGGCGGGAGTTCGCGCCAGATCGTCAGGGAGTTTAGGGGGATCATCGGCAGGAGCTATATTCCTCCCAGGTGGGCTTTTGGGTACGGACAGAGCCGGTGGGGATATATGTGTGAGGATGATATCCGTCAGGTGGTTCGGGAACACAGGAAGAAGGGGGTGGGCCTTGATAGTGTGTACATGGATATTGACTATATGGAAGACTATAAGGACTTTACGGTTAATCAGGAACGGTTCCCTGATTTTCCACGGTTCGTTCAGGAAATGCGGGATCAGAAGGTCCACTTGGTGCCTATTATTGACGCGGGAGTGAAGATTCAGGAAGGATACCCGGTGTATGAGGAGGGGGTGAAAGAGGGGTATTTCTGTAAAAAGGAAGACCAGACTGAGTTTGTAGGCGGAGTCTGGCCGGGGCGGGTGCATTTTCCTGACATGCTCAATGAGAAGGCCAGGGCATGGTTTGGGGATCAGTATAAGTTCCTCCTTGACCAGGGGATTGACGGTTTCTGGAATGACATGAACGAGCCTGCTCTGTTTTATGGGGAGGATCATTTGGCTGAGGTTTTTGAGAAGCTGGAGGAGTACAGCGGCCAGGAGCTGGATATCCAGTCGTTTTTCGCTGTGAAAGACCTGGTTCTGGGACTTGCCGGGCGCAAGGAGGATTACCGGACTTTTTATCATGAGTACAGGGGGCAGAGGGTCCGCCATGACAGGGTTCACAATCTGTACGGCTATTACATGACCAGAGCGGCTGGGGAGGCTTTTGACAGGCTGAAACCGGACAAAAGGATCCTGATGTTCTCCCGGGCCTCCTATGTGGGGATGCATCGGTATGGCGGCCTGTGGACAGGGGATAACTGTTCCTGGTGGTCTCACCTTCTCATGAACCTGCAGATGCTGCCAGGGCTTAACATGTGCGGCTTCCTCTACTCAGGAGCGGATCTGGGAGGTTTTGGGGATGACGCGACAGAAGATCTGCTGCTGCGGTGGCTGGAGCTGGGGATTTTTGTGCCCCTTATGAGAAATCATTCAGCCAAAGGCACCCGGAGGCAGGAGTTTTATGGTTTTGACCACGCAGAGGATTTCCGTGGTATTATCGGGCTGCGCTACGGGCTTCTTCCTTATTTATATAGCGAGTTTATGAAGGCTGCCCTCACCGGGGACATGATGTTCCTTCCTTTGTCATTTGTATATCCAGAGGATCCGGAGGCTGCCGGGGTGGAGGATCAGCTGATGGTGGGGGATGGCATGATGATCGCTCCGGTTTACAGGCAAAACGCGAGAGGCAGGTATGTGTATCTTCCTGAGGATATGAAGCTGTACCGCATGAGGGGTGTGGATTCGTTGGAGAGCCAGGTTCTGCCTGCCGGCCATCACTATGTGAGGGCTGAACTTAATGAAGTCCTTGTGTTTGTTCGCCGGGGACATGTGGTTCCCATGTCAGAGGGAGGCTGCTGCGTGGAGGATGTGGACATGTCCAGCCTTAGGCTTCTGCATTTTGTGGAAACAGAAGGAGTGTATGAGTTGTACTATGATGACGGGGAGAGAAAGGATGTCAGGCTGGAAGAGGGGATTACCAGGATATTGGTGAGGGCTGACAAAACAGTGGAGACAGAGGGTCTCTTAAGCCCCCGGTGTCAGCTGATTTAACAGGGACAGGTATATTTTTTCGGGAAACCGCGTAAGATAAATATAGTTATAGGTTGCAAGAGGCTGCTGCTGCCAGTGAAGATGATCACGGGAGCAGGGCCTCTTGTCTGTTTTTGACCTGAAATCGGGCTCTCTTTTCAGAAAGTACCGAAAAAGCGCAAAAAGCAAAAAAAGTCTTGACACATGGAAAGTGATATGTTATATTACATATATAACAAATAAAACAAATGTCACAAGACATTTTCAAGGAAAAGGAGAGATGAATGATGTTGATGCCCAGTATTTTTGGAGAGAATTTATTTGATGATTTTATGGATGGATTTCCCTTTGGAGGTTACAGGAATACTTCTTCTTTCAATAACCTGATGAAGACCGATATCCGGGACACGGACCAGGGTTATGAGCTGGATATCGACATGCCGGGATTCGCTAAGGAGGATATCAGGGCAGAGCTGAAGGATGGCTATCTCACCGTGAAGGCCCAGTCCAGCCAGGACCGGGATGAGAAGGATGAGAACGGAAGGTATATCCGGCGGGAGCGGTACTCCGGATCCTGCCAGAGAAGCTTTTTTGTGGGACGGGAGGTTACCCAGGAGGATATCAAAGCCAGATTTGAGAACGGGATCTTAAAGCTGTCAGTGCCCAAGAGGGAGGTGCTGCCAAAGGCTGAGGAGAACCGCTACATCGCCATAGAAGGCTGAATGCAGGAGGGCCTGACGGACATGGGATCCGTCAGGCCCTCTTGTTTTTGGGGCTGACTGTAAGCGTTTGCCGATGAACGATCCTCCATATTTGCCGCGGAATCGCAAAAAATAAAGAAAAAGAATTGCGATGAGCGAAAAAATACAGTATTATAGTATCATAGCAGAAGTATGCATATAATACGAAAAGCACAGGGGGAAGGAAAGAATGTACCATTGTCACGTTCATTTCTGCTTGACAGGAAGTAGCTGCGGAGTGTATGAGATCATAAAAGATATGTCCCCGCTTGAACATTTTACCCACGAGTTTGTTCACAGCGAAAATATAGAGAGCCTGTCTGAGGTCCAGGCTGATGTGATCCTGGCCTATCCGCGGCAGCCAAAGGACAGAGAAGAGCTGAAAAAGCTGATGTCCGGCAGATCAGGGGAGACCCAGCTCATCCTCATAGCGGACAGGGATCAGGCGGACGGTCTTGGGGAGTTTCTGGCCTGGGCCAAGGATCTGTGGATCATGCCCATGTCTGATGATGAGATCCGATTCCGGTTTATTAGATGGCAGCAGGCCTATAAGGTGGAGAAGGATCTGTGGGAGAGCAGGCAGTATCTGGATGCTGCCATCAACAATGTGCCTAATCTCGTGTGGTACAAGACCAAGGATGGTGTCCACGAGAAGGTCAATGACAGTTTTTGTAGGACAGTCAACAAGACCCGGCAGCAGGTGGAAGGCCAGCGGCATGCTTATATCTGGGATGTGGATGAGGATGACCCTGCCTGTATTGAGTCTGAGCGGATCGTCATGGAGAAAAGGCAGACCTGTGTCTCGGAGGAGATCGTGAAGACCGGGGAAGGTAACCGGCTTCTGACCACCTATAAATCCCCTTTGTATGATCTGGATGGCAGCGTCATGGGGACAGTGGGAGTGGCTATTGATGTGACTCAGGAGAGAGCTTACGAGCAGGAGATCATAGAGAAGAAGCATATACTGGAGACGATTTTTACCACCATGGACTGTGGGATCATGTGGCACAGCATGGATGGCCGCCGGATCGTCAGCATCAACAGGGCGGCCCTGGAGATCCTGGGGTATCAGTCCGAGGAGGAGATGATCGCCGATGGGTTTGATATGGTGGCGGCTTCGGTTATGGACGAGGACAAGGAGAGGCTCAGAGACTGTATCCAGGAGCTGAACAAAGAGGGGGACAGCGTCAGCGTTGAGTACAGGGCTCAGCACAAGGACGGGGAGATCCGCCACATTATGGGAAATATAAAGCTTCTGAGGGAGAACGGGGAATTGCTGTACCAGCGCTTCCTGTTGGACTGCACTGCCCAGAAGCTTCAGGAGAAGGCCAATGAGCGGCACCAGACAGAACTGATCCATGCTCTGAGTATTGACTACAATCTGGTGTGTTTTTTCGACCTTGACACAGGAGCGGGCACCTTGCTCAGGATCAGCGAGGATCAGCGAGATCTGTTCGCCCCGGCGTTTGACAGCGGCCTTTCTTTGAAGGAGAGTATGAAAATCTATATAGATACCCTGGTCTATGAAGAGGATCAGGAGATGATGCGCAAGGTATTCTCTCACGAGAAATTGAAAGAGGAGTTGTCTGAAAAAAGGCAGTATTATGTGAATCACCGGATTCTCTGTGAGGAAGGTATGAGATATTTTCAGATGAAGGTGGTTCGGGCAGGCGTGTGGAGTGACAGCCACGGTATTGTGCTGGGCTTCCGCGGCGTGGACGAGGAGATCCGCCAGGAGATGGAGAAGAAGAGTCTTCTGGAGGATGCGCTTTCGCAGGCCAACAGGGCCAACAGGGCCAAGAGTGTATTTTTGTCCAATATGTCCCACGACATCCGCACTCCCATGAATGCCATTGTGGGCTTTACGGCCCTGGCCACCGCCCATATCGACCGTCAGGAACAGGTGGAGGAATATCTGAAGAAGATCATGACATCAGGCAATCACCTTCTGAGCCTGATCAACGATGTTCTGGACATGAGCCGGATCGAGAGCGGGAAGATGCATTTGGAGGAGAAGCCCTGCAGCCTTCCCGATATCCTTCACGGCCTGCGCAACATCCTTCAGGCGGATGTCAGGTCAAAGCAGCTGGATCTGTCTATTGACGCGGTGGATGTGATCGATGAGGAGATTTACTGCGATAAGCTGCGGTTAAATCAGGTACTCCTCAACCTCCTGAGCAACGCGGTAAAGTACACGGCTGCCGGCGGCACCATCAATATGAGGATCACAGAGAAGTCCAGCGCCCTGGACGGAGGAGCGATCTACGAGTTCCACATCAAGGATACAGGGATCGGTATGAGCGAGGAATTTGTGTCCCACATCTTCGAGCCCTTTGAGAGGGAGAAAAGCTCTACCATCAGCGGGATCCAGGGAACGGGCCTTGGGATGGCTATCACGAAAAATATTGTGGATATGATGAACGGAACCATCAAAGTGGAGAGCCAGCAGGGGGTGGGGACGGAAGTCACGGTGTGCTTTACGTTCCGCTTTGCCGCTGAGAAAAAGGAGCCTCAGGAGATTTCTGCCCTCAAGGGCTGCCGGGCCCTGGTGGTGGACGATGATTTTGACACCTGTGACAGTGTGTCCTGCATGCTGGGACAGATCGGGATGCGGGCGGAGTGGACTCTGTCCGGAAAGGAGGCTGTGCTCAGAACAAAGCAGGCGGTCATGAGAGGGGACTGCTACAACGTGTATGTGATTGACTGGCTGCTTCCTGACATGAACGGTGTGGAGGTTGCCAGGAGAATCCGGAAAGAGGTGGGAAGCTCCGCGCCCATTATCGTCTTGACGGCCTACGACTGGGCTGACATAGAGGAGGAGGCCAGGGAGGCGGGAGTCACCGCGTTCTGCAGCAAGCCCCTGTTCTTGTCAGAGCTGAGGAGCTGTCTGCACTCCATTGTGTATCCGGACAGTGAAAAGGAAGGGCTGGATCAAAGAGCGTCTGGAAAACGCCACACAGGCAGGATTCTGCTGGCGGAGGACAATGAGCTGAACCAGGAGATCGCTGTAGCCATACTGGGGGATGCGGGCTTTACCACAGAGGTTGCCCCCAATGGCCAGATCGCCGTGGATATGCTCAAAGCTTCCAGGCCGGGCTATTATCAGCTGGTGCTGATGGATGTGCAGATGCCGGTGATGAACGGCTATGAGGCTACCAGGGCCATTCGGGGCCTGGAGGATAAGGGTCTGGCCGACATACCGATTTTGGCCATGACAGCCAATGCTTTTGAGGAAGATAAACAGGAGGCTGCCAGAAACGGCATGAACGGCCACATATCGAAACCAATTGACATCAAGAATCTGTTTGTTGTGTTGGACAGGGTTTTAGAGTGAAGAGATTGTAAAAAAGAGGACCGCGGACTTTAGCGGCCCTCTTTTTTTCACGGAATCTTAACTGTTCGAAACAGGGCTGAGGGATTAAAATAAAAGCAGGAACCGTGTGTTATTTCTGTTTTTGCCTCAGAAAAAATACAGGGCTATTTATGTACAATATCTACAAAAATATCATATAAGTCGCTGTAAAATATGTTAAAATTGTACTAAGAATATCAAAAAAATACGGTTTTCACAGTAAAAATTCCCAGTTATAATGAAGACAGAAATAAAGAATAAGGAGGGCGTTTTTATGGCATCGGTCTTTGAGAAGATTGATAAGGTGAAACCGGTATATGACATGGTATACCGGGGAGTGATGTTCCTGTGCAAGGTTCTTCTGGTGGTGGATATCGGGATCACCTGCATGGCGGTGGCGGGAAGGTATATTTCCTTTATCCCAGACCCGTCGTGGTCAGAGGAAATCGTGCTGACCTGCATGTCCTACATGGCTGTGTTGTCGGCAGCTCTCGCGATCCGCAGGGGAGCCCACATCCGCATGACGGCTCTTGACAGCTACATGCCAAAGGCTGTGGTAAAGTTTTTAGATATCCTGGCTGATGTGTCGGTGCTGATTCTGGCGGTGATCATGATCACAGTGGGCTGGCGGTATGCCTCAGGCATCGGGGCAAAGGGTTCTTATGTGAGTATGCCGGGACTGTCACGGTTCTGGATGTATTTTCCAGTGCCTTTGGCGGGGGTGGCCATGGTGGTCTTTGAGCTGGAGGCCCTGTACAGCCATGTGAAAGATATTTTTGTGAAGGAGGAGAAATGATATGACTGGAGAGACCTTTCCCATCGCGGTGCTGCTGGGCAGTTTTTTCATTATGATTATGATACGTTTCCCCATCGCCTACGCGGTGGCCCTTTCCTCAGTGCTGTGTCTCCTGTCTCAGGGATTGCCGCTGACCACCATCTGCCAGCAGATGGTAAAGGGTATCAGTTCCTTCAGCCTGATGGCAGTGCCTTTTTTCATCGTCATGGGCTGTCTTATGGGTACCGGCGGGATCTCGGAGAAGCTCATCGCCCTGGCCAATGCCTGTGTGGGCTGGATGCGGGGCGGTATGGCCATGGTGAACATTGTGGCTTCCTATTTCTTCGGCGGGATTTCCGGGTCCGCTTCAGCCGACACCGCGTCGTTAGGGTCCCTGCTGATCCCTATGATGGTGGATCAGGGATATGACGCTGATTTTTCCACAGCGGTTACCATTACCTCATCCTGTGAAGGGCTTTTGGTGCCCCCCAGCCACAACATGGTGATCTACGCTACCACCGCGGGAGGCATCTCGGTGGGCAGCTTATTTTTGGCAGGCTATATCCCCGGAGCCCTGCTGGCCGGATCTCTCATGGTGGGATCCTACATTATATCCGTGAAACGAAATTATCCCAAAGGCGATCGATTCAGTATTAAGAACCTGATCAGACAGCTGAGTGTGTCCTTCTGGGCATTGGCGGCGGTTCTCATTGTAGTATTCGGCGTTGTGGGCGGTCTGTTTACAGCCACGGAATCCGCGGCTGTCGCGGTTATCTACAGCCTGATTGTCAGTGTCTACATATATAAAGGGCTGGACTGGAAAGGTGTGTGGAGGGTTCTTGGAGACTGTATCGACACCCTGTCTATTGTGCTGATCCTCATCGCCACATCAAGTATTTTCGGATATTGCCTTACAAGACTCCATGTGCCGGATCTGGCAGCCAATGCCATCACGGGAGTGACCAACAATCCCATCCTTCTGGCCATGCTTTTGAACCTGATCCTGCTGGTGCTGGGCTGTATCATGGATATGGCCCCCATCATACTCATCGCCACCCCGATTCTGCTGCCAATCGCTACGTCGATCGGAATCGACCCTATCCAGTTTGGCATCATCGTAGTGCTCAACTGCGGCATCGGTCTTCTCACCCCTCCTGTGGGCGCGGTGCTGTTTATCGGGTCAGCGGTGGCGAAACTTCCTATGGAGGAAGTGGTCAAGGCCACGTTGCCTTTTTACCTGTGTATGATCGTGACGCTGATCCTGATCACCTTTTTCCCGGCCATCAGCCTGTGGCTGCCCAATCTTCTGGGATAAGACAGGCAAGGGGCCCCGCCGCGGCGGGGCCCTTTTGGCTGTGGCGGGGCCGCCTTTTTCCATGGGACAGACCGCGCGGGCCTGCCTGAACCGTCACAACCCATTATACGGGAACAGAAATTCCTGAAGAAAAACCATTGACACCGCCGCCGGAAAGCTGTAGTCTCTTATATACGGCCTGGCATGTCCGGGCTCTTGGATAAATATACTAAAGGAAGTAAGTGTCATGGGACAGGAGAAGAAATTTTTGTTTACCAACAGGGATCTGAAGCGTCTCATTATCCCTCTGATCATTGAACAGATACTGGCAGTCACCGTGGGCATGGCGGACACCATGATGGTGTCCAGCGCCGGCGAGGCGGCCACCTCAGGGGTGTCCCTGGTGGATATGATCAATAACCTGCTCATCAATGTGTTCGCGGCAGTCTCCACAGGAGGGGCTGTGGTGGCTTCCCAATATCTGGGACAGAGGGACAGGCATAAGGCCTGTGAGTCAGCCAGCCAGCTGATCCTGATCACGGCGGTCATCGCCACTACGGTGATGACCTTGTCCATTGTGTTCCGCCGGGGGCTTTTGGGAGCCCTCTACCAGGGGATCGAGGAGGAGGTCATGAGAAATGCCCTGATCTATCTGGTGCTGTCAGCCCTTTCCTACCCTTTTTTGGCGGTGTATAATTCCTGTGCCGCCCTGTTTCGCTCCATGGGAAACTCCGGGATCTCCATGCAGGTGTCCATTATCATGAACCTGATCAATGTGGCTGGCAATGCCTTTCTGATCTTTGGGATGAAGTGGGGAGTGGCGGGAGCGGCCCTGGCCTCCTTGGCGGCCAGGATGGTGGCCTGTGTGATCCTGTTTATCAGGCTTAGGGACAAAAAACTGGAGATTCACACGGGAACCGGAAGGATTTCCTGGAACGGAACCATGATCCGCCGGATCCTCCACATCGGAATCCCGGGAGGGATCGAGAGCAGCATCTTCCAGCTGGGGCGGGTGCTGGTGGTCAGCATTATCGCCATGTTCGGCACGGTCCAGATCGCGGCCAACGCGGTTGCCAACAATCTGGACGGCATGGGTGTTCTGGCCGGCCAGGCCATGAACCTTGCCATGATCACTATCATAGGCCAGTGTGTGGGGGCAGGAGACTTTGACCAGGCGGATTACTATGCGAAGAAGCTGATGAAGCTTACTTACGGGATCAACGGAATCTGCTGCCTCGCGGTCCTGGCAACCCTTCCGCTCACCCTCAATCTGTATGGTCTGTCAGAGGAGACCTTGAACCTGGCCGCCACCCTGGTGCTGATCCATGACGGTATTGCCATTTTGCTGTGGCCTGCCTCCTTTACCCTGCCGAATGTACTGAGGGCAGCCAATGACGTGAAGTTTCCCATGGCGGTGTCCATCACCTCCATGATCATTTTCCGTATCGGCCTAAGCTATGTCATTGGCGTGGGCCTGGGCCTTGGAGCGGTAGGCGTCTGGATCGCCATGATTGCGGACTGGGTGGTGAGAGTCAGCTGCTTTGTGGGAAGGTATAAAAGCGGAAAGTGGAAAAACTTTGCCTGGAAAGAGGCGGCCAGTGAGTAAGGAGGAAGACGAGATGAAGACCATTATTTACAACGGGATCCTGGTGACCATGAACAAGAACCGGGATGTGTACCAAAACGGGTATGTGGCTTTTGAGGATGGGAAGATAGCCGGGACAGGCCCTGTGGAAGAATTAGAGGCCAGATGCGGACAGAGATTTTGGGAAGACAAAATAAGCCGGACAGAGTGGGAGGACGCCCGGGGCGGCATCATCATGCCCGGCATGGTCAACACCCACTGTCATATGAGCATGATCCCTTTCAGAGGCCTGGGAGACGACCGCAAAGACCGGCTGAGGGTGTTCCTTCTTCCCATGGAGGAAAAGGCCATGGACCGGGAGCTGGCGGTTCTGGCGGGCCGCTATGGCATCTGCGAGCTTCTTCTGGCTGGAGTGACCACGGTGATGGACATGTACTACTATGCCGGTGACCTGGCGAAGGTCATGGATGACATGGGGATCCGGGGGATCGAGGGGGAGACGGTGATGGACCAGCCCACCTGCGACGCGAAAACCCCTGAGGAGGCCATGGCCATGGGCAAGGCGGCCATGGAAGAGTACAGGAACCACAAAAGGGTGTCGGTGTGCCTGTCCCCCCACGGAACCACTACCTGTTCAAAAGACCTGCTGCGCCGGATCTATGAGACAGACCGGGCTTTTCACATGCCCTTTACCCTCCACACCGGGGAGATGGATTACGAGATGGCTTATCTCAGAGAGACCTACGGTATGGGCGCGGTGGAGTATCTGGATCATATCGGGGTTCTGGGGGAAAATACCCTGGCGGCCCACGCCATCCAGGTGAGCCCTGAGGAGGTCAGGCTTCTTGCCAGAAGAGGAGCCTCGGTGGCTCACTGTGTGGGTTCCAACACCAAGGCGGCCAAAGGGGTGGCGCCTGTGAGGGCCATGGCTGAGGCGGGGGTGGCCGTGGGCCTGGGAAGCGACGGGCCCGCCAGCGGCAACACCATGGACTTGTTTACCCAGATGCGGTTCTGCGCTAATTTTCATAAAAATCATCTGAAAGACCGGAGCGCTTTCCCGGCAAAGGAGCTGGTGGCCATGGCCACCGCAAAAGGCGCGGCTGCCCTGGGCCTTGAACATGTCACAGGTTCCCTGGAGGCGGGCAAGGAGGCGGATATCGTGGTGGTGGAAACGGATTCCGTCAACATGTTCCCGGTGTACGACCCTTACGCGGCCCTGGTGTACAGTGCCCAGGCGGCCAATGTCAGGGATGTGTATGTGTCAGGAACTTGTCTGGTGAAGGACAAAAAGCTGCTGAAGGCGGACCTTGGAGAGGTGAGGGAAGCCCTTCTGGAAAAAATGCTTCGCACGGAATTTGGAAGCTGTTTTCCGGGCCGTTAACAGGCGCGGAAAATTTTTTTGAAATACGCTCTTGTAATTTTTGGAATATAGGGTATAATACTATATGTAGTGTGTGGAACACTGCTAATAATACAATATATGGAGTGTCATGGGAATGAACATTATAAAACGAAGCGGTATGGAAGTTCTTTTTGAGGCACAGAAGATCCAGAACGCGGTTGAGAAAGCCAACCGCACGGTAAAAGAGGAGGAGCATCTGACTTCGGATCAGATCGTCAGGATCGTCCAGGCGGTGACGACCAGATGTCAGGAGCTGAACCGGGCAGCAGGGGTGGAAGAGATCCAGGATATGGTGGAAGAGGAGATCATGCGCCACCAGGCGTATAAAGTCGCCAACCATTATATCACGTACCGTTACAAAAGGCAACTGGTCCGTAAGTCAAACAGCACAGATCAGCAGATCTTAAGCCTGATCGAGTGCAGCAACGAGGAAGTTCTGCAGGAGAACTCAAACAAGAATCCTGTGGTAAACAGTGTACAGAGGGACTATATGGCAGGCGCGGTCAGTAAGGACATTACCAACCGCCTCCTGCTTCCGCCGGAAGTGGTCCAGGCCCATGAGGAAGGCATTATCCATTTCCATGACGCGGACTATTTTGCCCAGCATATGCACAACTGTGACCTGGTGAACCTGGAGGACATGCTGCAGAACGGCACCGTGATATCGGACACCTTGATCGAGAAGCCTCACAGCTTTTCCACGGCCTGCAACATTGCCACCCAGATTATCGCCCAGGTGGCTTCGTCCCAGTACGGCGGTCAGAGCATTTCCCTGACCCATCTTGCTCCCTTTGTGGATGTGAGTCGTCAGAAGATCGTCATGGAGGTGCGGGAAGAGCTAAAGGAGCTGGGCTGTGAGGGAACCAAGGAACAGATGGAATCTATTGTGGAGAAGCGGCTCAAGGACGAGGTGAAGAAGGGGATTCAGACCATCCAGTACCAGGTGATCACCCTCATGACTACCAACGGCCAGGCGCCTTTCCTTACAGTGTTCATGTATCTCAATGAAGCGGGGGATGATCAGCGGTTAAAGAGAGATCTGGCCATGATCATTGAGGAGACTCTCCGCCAGAGGATCCAGGGGGTGAAGAACGAGAAGGGGCAGTGGATCACGCCCGCGTTCCCCAAGCTGATCTATGTTCTGGAGGAGGACAATATCCGCCCGGATTCTTCTTATTATTATTTGACAGAGCTGGCCGCCAGGTGCACCGCGAGGCGTATGGTGCCGGATTACATCTCTGAGAAGATCATGATGAAGAACAAGGTTGACAAAAACGGGGATGGGCACTGCTACACCTGCATGGGCTGCAGAAGCTTTCTGACCCCCTATGTGGAGCCGGACACAGGAAGACCAAAGTACTATGGCAGGTTTAACCAGGGAGTGGTGACCATCAGCCTTCCCGACGCGGCCCTGTCTTCGGGAAAAGATATGGACCGGTTCTGGGAGATCCTGGATGAGCGTCTCGATTTGTGCTACCAGGCCTTGATGTGCCGCCACAAGAGATTGAAAGGAACCTTGTCCGACGTGGCCCCGATCCTGTGGCAGAACGGCGCTCTGGCCAGGTTAAAGAAAGGGGAGACCATTGATAAACTGCTTTACGGCGGCTACTCCACCATCTCCTTAGGTTACGCCGGGCTCTATGAGTGTGTTTACTACATGACAGGCAAGTCCCACACAGACCCGGAGGCCATGCCCTTTGCCCTTAAGGTGATGGAGCGTCTGAATGACGCCTGCAAAGCCTGGAAGGAGAAAGAGAACATTGATTTTTCCCTCTACGGAACGCCCCTGGAGTCCACCACTTACAAGTTCGCGAAGTGCCTTCAGAAGCGTTTTGGGATCATTGAGGGTGTTACGGACAAGAATTATATTACCAACAGCTATCACATCCATGTGACAGAGGAGATCAATGCCTTTGACAAGCTGTCCATTGAGGCAAAGTTTCAGGCCCTGTCCCCGGGAGGAGCCATCAGCTATGTGGAGGTACCGGATATGCAGAACAACATCCCGGCGGTCATGGCTCTCCTGAACCATATATATGACAACATCATGTACGCGGAGCTTAACACAAAAAGCGATTACTGTCAGAACTGCGGCTTTGACGGGGAGATCCAGATCGTTGAGGATGAACACGGCAAGCTGGTGTGGGAATGCCCCAGCTGCGGAAACCGGGATCAGGACAAGATGAATGTGGCCAGAAGGACCTGCGGCTACATAGGAACCCAGTTCTGGAACCAGGGCAGGACCCAGGAGATCAAGGACCGGGTGCTGCACCTGTAAAGGAGGACCATGTACTACAGCGCGATCAAGAAATGGGACATCGCTGACGGGCCAGGGGTCCGAGTTACCCTCTTTGTATCCGGGTGTACCAACCACTGTCCTGGCTGCTTCCAGCCCCAGACATGGGATTTCCGCTACGGACAGCCTTACACCGATGCCGCGGAGTCGGAGGTCTTAAAGGCCCTGGAGCCTTCCTACATCCAGGGCCTGACCCTTCTG
The DNA here is from genome assembly GCA_910588865.1 of uncultured Lachnospiraceae bacterium. Classification (GTDB taxonomy): domain Bacteria; phylum Bacillota; class Clostridia; order Lachnospirales; family Lachnospiraceae; genus UBA3402. The sequence continues at coordinate 48,988 of CAJUSJ010000014.1, read as the reverse complement.
GGAGGTGAGCCCATGGAGCTGGCCAACCAGCCGGTTCTTCTGGGGCTTGTGAAAAAGGTGAAGGAACGTTTCCCGGGGAAAGACATCTGGTGCTACACCGGCTTTACCTATGAGACGGACCTGTGTCCCGGCGGACAGCGGTACAGCCGGTTTACGGACCAGCTTTTAAGCCTGCTGGACATCCTGGTAGACGGCCGGTTTGATCAAGAGAAGAGGAATCTGATGCTGGCCTTCCGGGGGTCGGAAAACCAGAGGATCATCAACATGCCCGCCACCCTCAGAACCGGCAGGACCGTTCTTGAGGAGTGGGGGAGATAAGGCCTTTTACGGATTTTTCTATGCCGCCTGCCCTTATATTTTTCCAGAAGATACCGATATATAGAGTAAAATATGGTATTTATTACCGGAAAGGAGACAAATTATGGCAGTAAGCGGACTTACATCAGATTTTTACGGCAGTTATTATACCTATAACTATGGTTACAACAATTCCACCAACGGTCTTGACAGCAGCGTATGGGGATCTAACGCTACCGAGGAGGCGGATAAGCTGAAAGAGTCTCTGGGCATTTCCGACAAGACCACCAGCACTTCCTCCAACACCACGGCCAGCAGCGTGTCAGGGTTCCTTATGGGATATCAGACAAGGCTGGAAGACCTGGAGACATCAGCCTCCAAGCTTCAGCTTGACAACAAGGATAACGTGTTTGCCAAGTACGACGCGGTAAAGGCAAAAGTGGACAAGGGAGAGGCCACGGAGGATGACCTGACCAAGGCCGCCGAGGAAGTTTATTCCGCGGTAAAGGATCTGGCGGACAAGTACAACAGCACGGTGGACTATCTGAAGAAGAACAGCGAGTATGGCGAAGGCTTAAACAGCCAGCTGGATTCCCTCAAGAGGGCCATGCCCACTGAGCAGGGCTTGAAGTATTTCGGCATGAGCTACGATACCAGCGGCAACGTAAAAGTGGACAAAGAGGAGTTCATGAAGACCTTCCAGAACGATACCGAGTATGTGAAGCAATCCTTCGGCGGACAGTACGGCATTGCCGACCGTCTTGGTTCCAAAGCCAGCGCGATCTTAGATTCGTCTGTCAACAAGGTTCTGGGAAGCGGTGCCACGGACGGCGTTTCAGACGGAGACAGCAGTAAACCGAAGGTCAGCAGTTCACCGGCTTCCGAGACATACGGCGGTTCCACCGTCAATACAGCCAACGCGGCTAATGTCAACGATTCCTTTAAGCAGTTTGCCAGCTTTGCCAGAAGCGGAGCTTTCAACCTGTCCAACTACTATGCGGTGTCCATGCTGAACATCCTTGCGTAATCTACTTGATATTTAAAATATGAGAGTCCGGTAGCTCCGGACTCTTTTTTTCTCAATAAAGGGAAGAGAGAAAAATTTTCTGAAAAACAGATTTGTGTTTGGAACTTTTCCACATATTACTTTTATAGAAATTATTAACATGGCCGCGGTTTAAAAAATGTAATCAAAAAGTATATTCTGTCTTGATTTTACCAGAAAGTAATGATATTATAAGGAATATGGATTAATTAACTGCCAGAAACTTACTATTGAAAATATATGGCTTATAAGAGACAATAGAGTGAGAGAGGAGAGAAGTATTATGTCTCAGATATATGGTAATGGGGTAGCACTCACGGAGAAAGTTCTCGATTATCTTTGGCAGCGCCAGACCGTGTCGCTGAACAATATCGCCAATGTTGATACGCCAGGCTTTAAGTCACAGTACATAACCTTTGAGGACGAACTGAAAAAGAGGGTGGAAGATGCCAACAAGGCAAAGAAAAGCCCGAGGAGAACGGTCTACAGGGCCATTAACAACACCCGGTCCCGGCTCAACACCACATGGAACGAGTCCAGCAGGCTTGACGGCAACAATGTGGATGTGGATCAGGAACAGGTGGAGATTGTGCGCACTGCCTATGAATATCAGCACATACTCAACTCTTTCAACAACGACATAACCCGCTTGAGAAGCGCGGCCAAGACATTTTAAGTCTGAACTTGAAGGCAGGGGGAGACAAAAGACGGCAGGAAAAAGAAAATAAAAAGACGGAGGCAGAGCTATGGAAGGCGCGGGATTTATCACTCCTATGCAGTTGTGGAGCATAGGAGGCGGAGAGTTAAATGAAGCCCAGAACGCGGCCGCGGTCGGCGCGGACGGGTCCTTGTTTAAGAATGTATTTAAGAATGCTGTGGATCAAGTGAAGGAGGCACAGGCGGATGTGGAGCACAAACAGTATCTGCTGTCCACGGGCCAGCTGGACGATGCCCACACACTGCCTATCGCGGAAGCGAAAGCCAGCCTGAGCGTGGATGTTCTGATCACCTTGCGTAATAAGACTCTGGAAGCATATAATGAGCTGATAAAGATGAATGTCTGATCTTGAATCGACGGGCGATATACAGATCCATGTTTTGCGCCATGTGAGGCAGCGCCTCCGGAGAACCCGGCGGAGGTATGAAATATTATGACAAAGGTTGGATGAGGACGTGCAGAATTTGAAAGAGAGCTGGCAGAACATGCCAGAGAAGACTAGGAAAATTATTAAAGCAATTGCGGGAGGAACTGCTGCAATTGCTTTAATTGCGATAATCGCGTTGAACCTTTTTGGCAATCAGTCGGATTATTCTACGTTGTTTACCGGCTTGAGCCAGGATGAAGCCCAGGAGGTAGTGGGGCTTCTTCAGGATGAAGGAATCGAATACCGTTACAGTGCCAATGACGGTGCCATACGGGTTCCGCAGACACAGGTGGAACAGACCAGGGTGAGCCTTTTGAGCAAAGGATACCCGAAGAGCGGCTTCGCTTATGATATGTATCTGAACAACACAGGCCTGATGACCACGGAGTCAGACAAAAAGCTGATCACAAAGTATGAACTCCAGGACCGTCTGGGAGCCACCATCCGGGTGTTTGATGGTGTTCAGGATGCCAAGGTGACGATCAATGAGGGGGCGGAAGCTCTGTATGCCTGGGAGGATCAGTCGGCTGCCGGGGCTTCCGCGTCTGTTGTGGTGACCATGAAAAACGGCAGTGTCCTGACTGCGGATAAGGCCCAGGCGGTGAAGACCTTGATTTCCCGCGCGGTAAAAGGCATGACTTTTACCAATGTGGCGGTATTTGACGCGGCTACCATGACAGAGGTGGGGGGCAGCGGAGACGGGTCTACAGGCGGCCTGGCGGATATCACCAGCCTGACCAGCCTGGTGGAGAGCAATATCGCCGCCAATGTAAGGCGGGTTTTGGAGCAGCTTTACGGTGTGGGCAATGTGGCGGTGTCTGTAAAAGGAACTCTGAATATGGAGAGACTGGTGCAGGAAACCACCCAGTATATGGTTCCGGAAAAGATTGACGACCAGGACAAGGAAGGCCTTCTTCGGAGTGAGGACCTGACCAATGAGGGGAGCAGTTCGGGCGGTACCGGCACCGGCGGTGTGGTAGGCGCTGATGCCAACGCGGATGTTCCCAGATATACTAATGAGAACGGTACCGGCCAGGGCGGCGATACATACAACAGTGACACAGCCTCCAGGGAGTGGCTATATAATATATTGAAGGAACAGCGCCAGATCGATCCCGGCGTGCTGGAGGATACCTCCATCGGCGTGGTGATCATCACGGACCGTCTGGATTCCCCCACTCAGGAGGACTTGATCCGCCTGGTGGCTAACTCTGCCGGCATTCCCACGGAGACAGCGGGGGATAAGATCACCCTGATCCGGGATTCCGGCCCCACAGTGGATGTGCCTGTGGTTCCGGGCGGAGACGTGCAGACAGGCGGAGAAGGTGACGAAGAGACCCAGATACCGCTTCTGGTGTGGATCGCTCTTGGAGCTGGAATCCTTTTGCTGCTTCTGACTACCCTTCTGCTGCTTCTCCGGAGAAAGAAGAAGAAAGCGCAGCAAGTGGTTATGGCAGGGGACGACTTTATCGACGGCGACGCCCTGTCTGACCTGGCCAGGGGAGAAGAAGGCCTGGCCATCGCGGAGGAAGGAGCCGGAGTCAACGCTCTGCCCGGCGCGGCCGAGGAAGAGGATGAGTTCGCCAAGAACGAAGAGATCCTCAACCTGCGCATGCAGAGAAGCCTGCGCCTGAAACAGAACATTGCGGAATTTGTAGATCAGAACCCGCAGATCGCGGCCAAACTGGTACAGAGCTGGTTAAGAGGAGAGGAGGCAGGAGAGGATGGCAGAGGCAAAGACAACAATCGAAGAAAGTAGCGCGACGAAGCCGGAGGGTGAGGCCATAACGGACCCGAAAAGCAAAGCAGCCCTGGTTGTGGTATCTCTTGGAGCTGACAGAGCGTCCCAGATATACAAATATCTCAATGAAGAGGATATTGAGGAACTTACATATGAGGTGGCAAAGCTTGGAAAGACTTCCAACAACCAGGTGGAGTCCACTTTGGATGAATTTTATAAGCTGTGCCTGACCCACAAGATGATGACAGACGGCGGTCTTGACTATGCCAGGAACGTACTGGAGAAGGCTTTCGGCGAGTCCACTGCCAGGAATCTTCTGGAGAAGGTTTCCAAGACCCTCCAGTCCAAGCCCTTTAACTTCTTTATGAAAGGTGATCCCAAGGCCCTGCTGTCTCTGCTGCAGAATGAGCGCCCTCAGGTGATCGCCCTGATCATGGCTTACATGGATGCCCAGCAGGCGGCCCAGGTGTTGGAGCAGCTTCCTGATGAGAAGAGGATCCTGACAGTGGAGAGCATGGCCCGGATGGACAGCGTGTCCCCGGAGGCCATTGCCATTGTGGAGGAGGAGATGAAGCGTAAGTTTGCCACCATCATCACCAGCGAGGACAATATGAACATTGGCGGTATCGACTACGTGGCGGATATGATGAATCACATCGACCGCAGCAGCGAGCGCAAGATTTTCGAAGAACTGGACAAGAGAAATCCGGAGCTGTCCCAGAGCATTCGGGAGAAGATGTTTGTGTTCGAGAACATTCTGGATATGGACGACCGGTCTGTGCAGCGCTTTGTCAGGGAGTGCGATACCAAGGATGTGGTATATGCCTTGAAGAGCGCCTCAGAGGAGATGCGGGATGTATTTTTCCGCAACATGTCCAAACGTATGGCGGACTCTGTCAAGGGAGATTTGGAGATCACTACCAACGTTCGTCTGAAAGACGCGGAGGAAGCGCAGCAGCGTATTGTCAATATCATCAGAAGATTGGAAGAGCAGGGTGAAGTGATCATCAAGAAGGGAGGAGACGATGATAACATCCTCATCTAAGCGGATCATCAAAGCCTCTGACTCCCAGGGAGATTTCCAGATTGAGAATTATCTGCCCTCCCTGGAACAACTGATGGATCAGAATATAGTCCCGAGAGAACCGGTTTTCCCCCAGTACACCCTGGAGGGAAAGAAAAAAGATACAGGAAAGCAGCCCGGCAAAAAAGCGCCTCTTTCGGAGAAGATTCCGAAAGAGGAGGAAGAGCTTTTTGAAGACATAGCCGCTGCCCGGGAGGAGGCTCTTCAGAGAAAGGAAGAAAAACTTCTGGAGGAGTGGAAAGAAGAAGGGGCCAGGCTTTTGGATGAAGCCAGGAAGGAAGCGGTCCGTATCCTTGAGGAAAGCAAAGCGCAGGCAGAAGAAGAGAAAGCAAGGGCCTATGAAGAAGGCCGCCAGGAAGGCTACGAAGCCGGTTTCACGGAAGGCAGAGAGCGGGGATTGGCAGAATTTCGTCAGGAAGTTCAGAGCCAGTTGGTTGATTTTCAGGCGGACATGAAGCAGGCCCTTAAGTCCGTTGATAAGGCCAGGGAGCGATGCCTCCATACTTACCTGGATGAGCTGAAGGACTGCGCCATAGCGGTAGGGGAAAAGGTCATCCACATCAGTTTAAAATCCAGCGGCGAGGTGATCAAGCACATGATCATCTCAGCCACAGAAAAGCTGAAGAAGACGGCGTGGGTGAAAATCTATATAGATAAGTATGACTATGACATGATGATGGAGGCGGACGCCGGAGTGGTAGATGAGCTCTCCAGGCTGTCGGACAACATCAAATTCATTGTCATGGACAAGGAGGACAGAGGGAGCTGTATCGTTGAGATGCCCGAGGAGATCGTGGATGTCAGCGTCAGCACCCAGATGGGCAATATCAGGGATATGCTTGAAACTATAAGGCTGTAAAAGGGGAGTCTCCTATGTTTGAAAAGATACCTCAGATGATCTCAAAGACCGAGACAGTAAGCCATATCGGAAAGATTGAAAATGTGGTCGGAATGTCCATGGAGGCTTCCGGCGGCCGCTCCAGCATAGGAGATATCGTTATGATTTTTAACGAGGAACAGAACCGTCAGGTTCCGGCTGAGGTGGTGGGCTTTAAGGATGGAAAGATTCAGCTTATGACCTATGAGGCTACCAGCGGTATCGCCTCGGGAAGCTTTGTGCGCAACACCCGTCACAGGCTGAAGGTTCCGGTAGGGGATTTCCTGAGAGGGAGGATCATCAACGCTTTAGGCGAGCCTATAGACGGGGGCAAGGCGTTTCCACCGTCAAAGCATTACACGGTTCAGAGTCCTTACATCAATCCTCTGACCCGTCCGCCTATCAGGGAGAGGCTGGAATTCGGCGTGAAGGCCATTGACGGTCTCAACACCATAGGTAAAGGCCAGAGGATCGGGATTTTCGCCGGATCCGGTGTGGGCAAGAGTACCCTTATGGGCATGATCGCGAAAAATGTGAAGACTGATATCAATGTTATCGCTCTGGTTGGAGAGCGTGGCCGGGAGGTTCTGGAATTTATTGAGAAGGATCTGGGGCCGGAAGGCATGAAGAGGTCGGTTCTCGTGGTGGCTACTTCGGATCAGCCGGCCATGCTCCGCATGAAGTGCCCGCTGGTGGCCACCACCATTGCTGAGTATTTTAAAGACCAGGGGTATGATGTGCTCCTGATGATGGATTCCCTTACCAGATATGCCATGGCCCAGAGAGAGATCGGTCTGGCCATCGGCGAGCCTCCTATAGCGAGAGGCTATACTCCCTCCATCTACGCGGAATTTCCCAAGCTCCTTGAGCGCAGCGGAAACTTTGGCAATGGTTCCATTACAGGGGTCTACACGGTGCTGGTGGAGGGCGACGACACCAATGAGCCCATTTCCGATACCGTGAGAGGTATCCTGGACGGCCACATCGTGCTCAGCAGGCAGCTGGCCAATGAGAACCATTTCCCGGCTATTGACATCGGTGCCAGCATCTCCCGTCTTATGGTGGAGATCGTGCCGCCGGAGCATCAGAAGACAGCCTCTAAGCTGCGCAACCTTCTGGGGCTGTACCAGAAGAATTCGGACCTGATCGCCATCGGCGCTTACAAGAAGGGCAACAACCAGGCATTGGACGAGGCGGTGGGCAAGATTGACGATATTAACCACTTTTTACAGCAGGGAATCAATGAGAGCTTCAGCTACGGGGATACTGTGGAGCAGATAAAGAAAATAACCGGCTGACTCCGGAGGAAACAGAGTGAAACAATTTCAATACAGATTAGAGACAGTGCTGGATTACAAGACCCAGGTGCTGGATAATTTAAAAACCGAACACGCGGTGATCCTTCAGAATGTTAACAGGAAAAGGGAAGAGATCCGGGGACTGAACCGGGAATTGGCAGGTTTCCAACAGGAATTTGACAGGACCAAGGAGGAGGGAGCCACCATTGAAAACTACCGGCTGTTCGACATGTGCATCGGGCGCATGGAGCAGATTATCGATGAGGAGAAAGAACGGCTGAAAGTCCTGCGCAGGCAGGAGGAGGATAAAAAGAAACAGGTGATCACAGCCAAGGTGGACACCTCCAAGTTTGAGAAATTAAAAGACAAGAAGCTGAAAGAATACCAGAAGGCAGTAGCCAAAGCTGACGAGACCTTCATCGAGGAATTTATTATCGGCAACACTCTGCGGGTCAGGCCTCAGCACAGAGGCTGAGAACCTTTATATTTTTGATAATCACAGGAATATAAAAAACCTGTTGATTATAGATATTATGGGATATCCGGCGGAACCCAAAGGGGTACCAATTGATCAGATATTCCGGAAAGGAGGAAAAGAAAAGGCATGGAGACAGTAAAGATGTCAAGCGCGGTTCAGACAAAAGCGCTGGTATCCCCGGGAGGAACAAAACAGGTCAGCAAGGCGGAGAACGCCGGAGATTTTGTAAAGCTTCTTCAGGAGAAAGGCCAGACGGCTGACGCGGGAGGAACTCAGGCAGCTGCCGGCGGCGATTCCGGGAAGAACTTAAAGGCTGATACCAAAGAGGCCAAGACGAGAGATGAGAAGACGGAAGATCCGCTGGTGGATGATATCCTCAGACAGGCGGGAGCCCAGCAGGCGGCAGCCCAGATCACAGGGATTCTTCAGGAGATTCCGGCAGTGGGCGGGGAAGATGTGATCCCGGAACTGGGCACTGGCGGCGCGGAAAGCGTTACCGCGGGGGCTGGAGTTACCGAAATCATGTCAGAGGTTCTGGGATCCGGGGACAGTATGCCCCAGGTCAGAGAATCATTGGACAGTGTCGTACATGTGGAGGTGAAGGCGGCGGAAAGTCCTGAGTCGGCAACCGAGCATTTGACACTGAGGCCACATCCGGACCTCGGGGAGCCAGAGGCAGCCAAAAGACCGGAACAATCCGGAAATACGTCTGACCAGGGTTCAACCGGTAAAAGTGAGGCGGCAGCGCCGGAAAGCTCTGGTGAAACCAGGGAACCGCTTATGTCAGGGGATCCTTCAAAGAACCAGCATTCCCCGTCAAAGCTTCCGGAAGGTTCAAAGAAGCTTGAGACCCTGAGCGGAATCGCTCAGACCGGAGATACTGCCGACAGACCGGAGATAGCCGGGCCCAGGTTATGGGGGAAGGAGCTTGACACCGGACCAGTACAGGAGAAAGCGGATGCCCCCACAGATGGCTTGGGCAGCAGAGACAGCAATGGACCTAAGATCCTTCAGGGGATTTTCCAGGGCAACGACACAAAGCCGGAAGGCGAGAAGACAGGTATTTCCGGATCCATAGCCCAGGCGGCCCGTCAGGGAGATCAAAGGACAGAGCAGGAAGGAACCCGGCACCTGGCATACCGGACCGACAGCCTTCAGGGGCGGTCAGGGGACATGTATGAGGTGTTTAAGACCGAACCGGCGCGTTTAAAATCTTCTTTCGACCAGCTTCCCCAGGATCTGGGCAAGACCCTGGCAGCCAGACTCCCCGGTAATGGACGGGAGATGGTCATTGAGCTGGAACCGGCTTCGCTGGGTAAGCTCACTATCAAGCTGGCCTACGAGGCAGGCAGGGCGGCAGTGTCCATATTGGCTTCCAATCCCAGGACACTGGAGCTCTTAAACCAGAAGGCGTCGGAGATCGCGGCGATTCTGGAGGAGAAGACGGGTCAGGAGACCATTATTTACGCGCATGCTCCGGAACCGAAAGAGCAGGAGCCTGACCAGAATCCAAACAGCGGGGGCAGGCAGCAGCAGGAAGAAGGTTCCAAAAAGGACCAGCAGGATCAGCATCAGACCGAGTCCTTTGCTCAGCAGCTGAGGCTGGGACTTATCTAGGAGAAAGAGAGAATCAGAAAATTATGGCAGATATCACAGTAAGCGGCAGCAGTAATCCTTATGTCACAGGCGCTTATACACCGGAGGCCAACGATAAGAACACCCTGTCCATGACCGGGTACTTCCAGTTGATGGCAGCCCAGCTCCAGAACCAGGATATGTTGAATCCCACGGACAACAGCGAGCTGATGGCCCAGATGACCCAGATGGCCATGGTGCAGTCCATGAGTTCCATGACAGAGGCCCTTAAGACCTCCACGGCAGTTACGACCCAGACCTACGCGGCCAGTTTGGTAGGCCAGGAAGTAACTATGGCCATTACGGAAAAAAATTCCTATGGACAGGAGACGCCAGTGGATGTAAAATATGCTAAGGTGGAATATGTAAATTTTACCAGCGGCGATCCCACTATCAAGCTTGAAGGGGACGACAAGATCTACTCCCTGGTCCATTTGGTAGGTATGGGACGGGTTCCCAACCCCTATGCTGAGAAAGTGGAGACAGAAGGTTCAGGGGATAAAGACGACAATAAGCCTGTGGATGGTCCGAAGGACGATGATGACGAGCCTAAGGAGTGACGCAGTGTTGACTTAAAAAGCCGCCGCTGACATTTTTTGGAAAGAGGGGGCAGTATGGACATTAACAGAATTGGCTTTGTGACAAACAGGCCGGCAGGTATCCAGGGCCAGAGCGGCCAGATTCCTGAAAATGAAAGTGAACAGACAGGCTTTAAAACCCTTCTCCAGGAAAAGGCGAAGGCGGGCCTGAACTTTTCGAAGCATGCGGCAAAGCGCATGAACGAGAGAGGCATATCGGTTGACAATCAGCTGATGAATGACTTGGAGCACGCCGTGGAGGGTGCCAGGAAGAAAGGCGCCAGGGACGTGGCGATTATCGGCCCCCAGGGAGTGTTTATTGTCAACGTGCCCAACAACACCGTGGTTACCACCATGTCCCAGAGCGACATGAGGGAGCGGGTATTTACAAATATTGACAGTGCCGTCCTGATGTAACAGGCCCTCGTTTGAGGATGGTATTCTTTCTGCCAGACAGACAGGAAGAGGGACGGGGAAAGGAAGATAATTTTATGTTAAGATCAATGGATTCAGCAGTAGCAGGGTTGAGAGCCCACCAGAACAAGATGGATGTGGTGGGCCACAATATCGCCAACGTTAACACATTTGGTTTCAAGGCTCAGACCTATACCTTTAAGGAGGCCATGTACCAGACTTCCAGCGCTTCCACCGGCGGTTCCGGCGGGGCGGGTGGTACCAACGCGGCTCAGTATGGTTATGGTACCTTGATGGGAAGTATTGGTATGGATATGACCGGAAGTACCCCGTCTTATGTTGGTGGATTTAACGCTAGTATTGATGGGGAGGGATTCTTTATTACCAGTCCAGCTCTCAAATCCACTGGTATAAGCGCAAGTGATCCAGATGCCATAAAGGCTGCTGATTTCAGCTATACAAGAGTAGGACAGTTTATGGTGGACAATAATGGATATATTGTAGATACCAACGGAAATTTTATATATGGCTTCAGGGCAGTCGGTGATGGCACTACTGGTACAACTTTGGAAGCGTTACGTCTTCCGGATGTTATGACGCTTGATGGTAATGGTGATCTGCCTACGAGTTTCTCCTATTCTGCCACTACCGCCAGTGGAGTGTCGTTGTCAACTACCATTGAGATCAATTCTCTAGGTAAGATTATGGCTACTGTAAAGGTAAAACCGAAGGGTGCCAGTGCTACTGATCCTGCTACAGAAACCAGAACTATCGAGATCGGCCAGGTGGCCCTTGCCACTTTCCAGAATCCAAACGGTCTTGCGAAGGTTGGCGGCAACTACTATCAGACCACAGCCAACGACAATGCTGGCCAGGTAGCGGCAAGCAAGCCAGGCGAGGGCGGTACCGCCAGCCTGATGACCGGCTACATTGAGGCTTCCAACGTTGACCTTGCCAAGGAGTTCTCCGACATGATCATGACTCAGAGAGGCTTCCAGGCCAACTCCAAGATGATCACCGTAGGCGACGAGATGCTTCAGGAACTGGTGAACATGAAGAGGTAATTGACAGGTAAGTGATATTATGAGACGGCGTAGAAGCGATGACCAGAAGATCATGGACAGAGCCCGCGAAGCGCGCAGGGAGAGGATAAGTGGGGAAAGGAGCCGCGACAGAAGCGGCCCCTTCCGCCCAAGCGGAGTAAGCCAGTCAGAAGAGGGTGGAGAAAAGATGGTAAAAGTCATAAGGCTTAATGGGGAAGTGTTATATTTAAACATATTTCAGATTGAATCGATGGAGACAATACCCGAGACAAAGATCAAGATGATGAATGGCGACTATTTCCTCGTAAAGGATTCCGCGGATTCAGTGCTGGAACAGATCAGAGCGTTTATGAATGGCTGTATGATCCCGGGGGGACACTAAATATTGGCGGGATTAGTAATATATAAGTAGGAGGAAAAAAGCAATGGATATATCAACACTTATTGGCTGGGTCATGGCCATGGGTTTGATTGTTTGGGGAATCGGCTTTGAAAAGCTGGGCAATTTCTGGGATATGCAGAGCTTGGCAATTGTAGTAGGAGGCGCTATCGCCGCGTTGATCGCCAGCTACCCATTTCGCATTCTGAAAGAAGTGCCCAAACATATTTTGATATTATTCCGCGGTGGAAAATACAATATCCCCAAACTGGTGGACCAGATGGTGGACTTGGCAATGCTTGCCAGACAGAGCGGTCTTCTGGCCCTGGAGGAAAAGGCCGAGGAGATCAAGGATCCTTTCTTTAAACAGAGCGTCCTTAAGATTGTAGATGCCAACGATCCGGACAAGGTCCGGGAGATGCTTGAAAAAGAGCTGGATGACATGGCGGCCAGACATGACGAGGCCGCGGGTATCTACGAGAAAGGTTCTGCCTATGCTCCGGCCTTCGGTATGATCGGTACCCTGGTAGGTCTGATCAACATGCTGAAGGGAATGAATCTGGGAGATGGCGGCGGTGCCAGCAATCTGGGTCAGGATATGTCCGTGGCTTTGATCACAACCTTCTACGGAAGCGCGTTTGCCAATATTTTCTTCCAGCCTATCGCGAAAAAGCTGAGGATCCGTCAGGCGGAAGAGGAACTTTACTGCGCCACCATTGTGGAGGGCGTCATGGCCATTCAGGCGGGAGAGAATCCCAAGTTCCTCAGAGAGCATTTGCTGTCCTGTATGAAGAAGTCTCAGCAGAAGAAACTCCTCCTGAAAGCCGAGAAGGCAGGCGGCGGAGCGGCGGGAGGCGGTGAAGGCTGATGAGCAGAAGGAAAAAAGGCGGCGGAGGCGGTGAAGACTGCGGAAGCTGGATGGATACATATGGGGACATGGTGACACTGCTTCTTTGCTTTTTCGTTATGCTGTATTCCATGTCCGACATAAACCAGCAGAAGTGGGAGATGTTCGTCAAGAGTATTTTCCCCAATTCCGGTGATACAGAACAGATTGCCATCAATGAGAACATCGCTGAGGGCGAGTACGATGTGTCGGGCCTCTTAAAGACCGATGAGGAGATACCAGAAGCCACACCGGAGGAACTGTGGGTGACTCTGGTGAAAAAGCTGAATGAAAGCGGCGTAGATGGAGTGTCTGTGTCCAGAGGAGAAGGTTATACCTTTGTGGTCTTTGAAAATCAGGCCTTCTTCAACGGCGACAGCTCTGTGCTGACAGACGAGGCCATGGGCATTCTGGACATTTTCTGCGATATCATCGGTCCGGAGGAAGAAAATATCTCCCAGATTGAGATCATGGGCCACACGGCCCAGGCCCGCCCGGACAGAGAGAACAATGTGCGGACAGACCGTATGCTGTCAGCCCTGCGTTCCGCTGAGGTGGCCGCGTATATCCAGAACAAGGGTGTCATTGATCCCAGCAAGCTGATCGGTATCAGCTATGGCCAGTACCGGTCCGTGGCTACCAACGACACCAGCGAAGGAAGGGCCAAAAACCGACGGGTGGAGTTTCTGATCGTGGACGCGGGAGCGGACATCAAGTCCATGAACGACTACTACGACGAATACTATAATATGTTAGATGAAGGCAATGTTACGGTCACTGACGGTGTCTCCACAGACGGAGGCGCGGGCTTTATGCCTGTAGAGGGAGGCAGCATGGAGGGGTCAGCCAGCATGATTCCCGAAAGCAATCTTTCACCGGAGGCGGCAGAACAGGTTCCGGCAAACTAGAAAAAAGAGGAGAGGTGGCTTAGAAAATGGCAGATGTATTATCCCAAAGTCAAATCGACGCGCTGTTAAAGTCCATGTCGTCCACTTCGGCCCAGGAGCCGGCGGCCACTGTTGTCAAGGACGAAAAAAAGAAGCCAGAGACCGAGCAGGTCAAATACAGCAAATATGACTTTTACAGTCCCAGAAAGTTTACAAAAGACAAGATCAAGATTCTCACAAGCATTTTTGAGAATTACGCGCGGATCATTACCTCGCAGGTCAACGGCATATTTCGCGTTATGACCGACATTACTGTGATGGAAGTCCAGGAGCGGCGGTATTACGAATATGTAAACTCTCTTAATGAAAATGATACGGTTACTTTGGTTGATGCCGCGATACAGGATTACAACAAGAATTTAGCGCCTCTTATGATGTTCGTGTCTCCCGGTCTGATCATCACCCTGATCGACCACATGTTAGGAGGCGGGGACGAGGTGGCCAAGGTCAAACCAGGCTATCGCTATTCTGATGTGGAGATGGCGCTTTATAAAAGGATTCTCCAGTACCTGATCCAGGCATTAAAGGACGGATTTTCAAATTATATTAGTATAGATTTCAAGTCCCGCAAGATTGAAGACAATCCCAGTATGATACAGGTTGTAGGTCTTGACGAGACAGTCGCGATCATTCATCTCAATGTGGATGTGACAGGCCTCGCGGTAGAGCGAATCCGGATCTGTCTTCCGGGTAATCTTCTGGAGAATATCTTCCAGGTGATCGACAGCCGCAAGCATCTTGCGAGAGGCTACTCATATGAGGATAACCGGGATACCATCCTGGATAATATCCGCCAGTCTCAGCTTCCGGTTACCGGTCAGCTTGGCACGGTCTTCCTTGATCTCAATGACATCTATCACTTAAAGGTAGGCGACGTTATTGACATGAACAAGGGCAAGGACAAAGACGTGAAGCTGTATGTCGGAAAGCAGCCGTGGTTTACGGGTAAGATGGGGGTATATAAAAAGAATGTGGCTATCCGCATAAGCAGACGTCTCTACGAAGAAGAGATGGCGGAGGAAGGCGCCCAGGACAGTCTGCCTGAAACAGGGGCTGGAGATATATGACGGCAGAAAGCCGCGTCAACACGAAATTAAAAAATGTTTTTAGAAAAGAGAGGGAAAAGAAATGGCTAAGATTATGTTGGTAGATGATGCCGCTTTTATGAGAATGATGGTTAAGAACGCTTTGTCCAAAAGTGGGTATGACAACTTTGTGGAGGCACAGGATGGCGCGGAAGCTGTAAAGAAATACGATGAGGAAAATCCCGATATGGTGATCATGGATATCACAATGCCCAATATGGATGGACTTCAGGCACTGAAAAAGATCAGAGAGACTCATCCAGACGCGAAGATCGTGATGTGTACAGCCATGGGCCAGGAAGGTATGGTAGTGGATGCCATCAAGTCCGGCGCGAAAGATTTTATTGTAAAGCCATTTAACGCGGATCGTATTGTACAGACAGTAAACACGATCTTAGGAAACTAATACCTGTCAGGAGGGAAAGAGATGGCTTTTTTGAGTTCATTTGATATCAGCGCATCCGGCATGAGTGCTCAGCGTATGAGAATGGATGTTGCCGCGGAGAATATAGCAAACATTGACTCCACCAGGACGGAAGGGGGCGGTGCGTACCGCCGGAAAAATATTGTCTTTGAAAGCTACGGCGCAGGGTCTTTTCAGGAGGCCATGCGCAGTGCTATGAAAGGAAACGGATTCAGCAGCAGACATGCGGGAGTCCGTGTAGCAGGTATCGTCGAGGATGACCGTGAGATGAAGCAGGTGTATAATCCAAACCACCCAGATGCCGATGAAAACGGTTTTGTGACGATGCCCAATGTGGATCTGTTAAAGGAGACGGTTGACAGCATGTCAGCCACCAGGTCCTATGAGGCAAACGTTACGGCTTTAAACGCTATGAAGCTGATGGCGCAGAAAGCGCTGGAGATCGGTAAATAATCTTCAGAGCAGCCCGAATAAAAAAGGATAAAGGAGATTGAAAAAAATGGGCGCTAGCATCTTTAATGAAATGGAACTAGATGCCATAGGCGAAATTATGAATATCAGTCTCGGCGCGTCAGCAACGGCGGTTTCTACAATGCTGGGTACGACTGTGAACATTACCACGCCGGTGGTTTCTGTTCTGACTCGCGAAGAGTTCGAATTCAGACGTCTGGAACCGGCTATCGGCGTTGAGATTGACTATGTCGAGGGACTGGATGGTAAGAATATTATGATGTTCCGCCGCGAAGATGTGGGGATCATCGTTGGCACCATGTTAGGGGAAGATCCTCCGATGATGGAGGAGTTGGATGAGCTGCACATCAGCGCCATCTGTGAGGTTATGAACCAGATGATGGGGGCATCTGCCACCGCTTTGTCCGAGTTTTTAGGCACGGTTGTCAATATATCCACCCCTAAGTCTTTTGATGTGGGAGATCCGGAAGACTTTAAACAGAAATATTTCCCGGAAAAAGACGGTATGGTGGTAGTCCGCTTCCGTCTTGAGATAGAGGGAAAGCTGAACAGCGAATTTATGAATATCATGTCCAGCAGCCTGACCAAACGGCTTCTGGAGCCTTTTGCGGAAAGCTTCGCTCAGGCGGAGGCCGCGGCCCAGGCCCAGCCGGCCCCGGCACCTGAACCACAGCCCGCTCCGGCATCGTCAGGCAGCGGCGGAACCATGTCCCAGGAAGAGATCAACGCCATGCTCGCGGGAGCTTCCGGCCCGTCTCAGCCGGCCCCGGCTCCAGCGCCGTCAAGCGGTGGGACCATGTCCCAGGAAGAGATCAACGCCATGCTCGCGGGAGCTTCCGGCCCGTCTCAGCCGGCCCCGGCCCCAGCGCCGTCAAGTGGCGGGACCATGTCTCAGGAAGAGATCAACGCCATGCTCGCGGGAGCCTCCGGCTCATCTCAGCCGGCCCCGGCCCCAGCGCCGTCAAGCGGCGCGCCCCAGCCAGCTCCGCAGATGGCGGCAGCTCCGGGACAGCCCTATTATCCCTATCCGTCCGCTGGTATGGATCCCATGATGATGCAGATGTTTACACAGATGCAGCAGACACAGCTTCAGATGATGGAAATGATGAAATCGGTTTCCGCGTCTCACAGCGCGCCTGCTCAGGGGCAGCATCAGGCTTCTGGTGGGAATACCATTATCCGCCCGGTGCCCTCGCCGTCTATATACGATGAGGCAGGAGAGGGAGAGGAAGACAGGACCAATCAGGAGATGCTGATGAAAGTGCCTCTTGAGATCTCCGTGGAAATCGGACGTACCAAGAGACTGGTTCGGGATATTCTGGAATTTACCCAGGGCACCCTGGTAGTTTTAGATAAGATGGCCGGTGAGCAGGTGGACCTGTATGTCAATGGCCAGTGTATCGCGAAAGGTGACATCGTGGTTGTGGAGGACAACTTCGGTATCCGTATAACAGAGATTGTTTCAAGGGAAATCAACCCGGAAAGCCTGTAGGAATGGAAGGTTTGACTTTGTTCCGATCAGTACTGACCGTATTGATCGTGCTGGTGATCGCGTATTGGTGCAGCCGCGTGCTGGCAAGACAGTGGATGAAGAGCTCCGGTTCCGCAAACCTGCAGATCATTGAACAGCTGCAGGTAGGGCAGAACCAGAGGATTCTCCTGTTAAAGACAGGAGAATCTCATTATCTCATCGGTGTCAGCCAGGCTGGGATACAGTGTTTAGCGGAGGTGAAAGGTGATTTTGAGACAGAGCCTCTGCCGCCGGCACAGGAGGGACCGGCCCAGTTTCCTTTTCAGGAGATTATGGAAAAATATCTGACCGGCCATTCGAAAAAGAAGGGAGGAGACCAATGAGCGACCTTCTGACGCAGTTGAACGGCGGGAATGTTCCCGTGTTGGATCTGATGCTCATGCTCACACTGGCAGCTCTGCTGCCATCTATTGTGGTCATGATGACGTCCTTCACCAGGACGATCATCATCCTGTCCTTTACCAGGAACGCGATGGGTGTCCAGCAGGCCCCGCCTAACATGGTGATGGTGGGGATCGCGATGTTCCTCACATTGTATATCATGAGTCCGGTGGTCAGTCGAATCAATGAAGAAGCCTATGAGCCGTATTTGAGGGAGGAGATCACCCAGGAGGAGGCGCTGGAGCGGATGGTGGTACCGCTTAAGGAATTCATGGTCCGCAACACCTACAAGAGCACCCTGGATAATTTTGTAAGGATGTCCAACACGCCGGAGGAGGAGGAGGCTATTGATTATCCTCTTACCGTGGTGGTGCCGTCCTTTATGACCAGTGAGTTAAAGAGGGCATTTACAGCCGGTTTTCTGATCTACCTGCCTTTTCTGCTGGTAGATATCATCGTTTCCACTACGCTGATGTCCATGGGTATGGTAATGCTTCCCCCGGCTATGATTTCCCTGCCTTTTAAGCTGCTGCTTTTTGTGACAGTTGACGGGTGGGAACTTTTGTTTTCCAGTATTGTGCAGAGTTTCCATTGACAGGAGGATGACCTATGAGTGAAGTGGAGATCATGGATGTAATGTATCAGACTTTTCAGACAGCAGTGCTTCTGGCAATGCCGTTTCTGCTGGTGAGTATGGTGGTGGGCGTGGTGATCGCTATTTTTCAGGCCGCCACTCAGATCAATGAGCAGACCATGACGTTTGTGCCGAAGTTTCTCTCGATCCTGGTGGTCATGGGGCTTTTGGGAAGTTCAATCTTGTCTACTCTGCAGCAATTTTTCCAGCACATGTTGACTTTGATGATAGGGAGTTAGTCTGATGTTTATCTTGTTTGGCCTGGTATTCATGCGGATGACAGGAGCGGTGGTGTTTAACCCTGTGCTCGGCAGGTCCAATATACCCAATTCCTACAAAGGAGCTCTGATCCTGATGCTGACTCTGATGCTGTACATGTCGGTGGGCGGAACCCTCGGGCACGAGCCTGCTACCATGATCGAGTTTGGAGTCATGCTGGTGAAGGAGCTTTTTGTGGGATTTGTCCTGGGCTTCTCCATGGAATTGTTTTTCATGGTAGTCCGGTATGGGTCTTCCATCATGGATCACACCATGGGCCTTTCCATGGCTCAGGTCTATGACCCCACCAACAGGACACAGATGACAGTCTCCTCAGGTCTGTTCTACGCGTTCTTGTTTTTAATGTTTTTGGCTGTGGACGGACATGTGAACCTAATCGGAATGTACTTTGTCTCCGCCAGGCTGGTGCCCTTTGGAGAAGTACAGCTGAGGCCGGAGCTGTACATGATGATGGTGGAACTGTTTAAGAGCAACATAGTTATGGGACTGCAGTTCGCATTTCCCATCATTGCCATGGAGCTGGTGACAGAGGCGGCAGTGGGGATCCTCATGAGGATGATTCCCCAGATCAACGTGTTTGCCGTGAATTTTCAGCTTAAGATTCTGGTAGGGCTTATGATGCTTGTATATATGTTCAGTCCTATGGCAGATAAGGTACATGTTATTTTGAGGGATATGTTTGTCTATATGGAGAGGCTGATCTTGATGATGGGCTGATGAGTTTGGAGGAAGAAGGGAGTGGTGAACCTTGGCGGAGTCGAATGGACAGGAAAAGACCGAACAGCCAACCGGGAAACGAATCCGTGATGCCCGAAAGGAAGGTAATATCTTCCAAAGCAAGGATGCGGTTACGGTTGTCATGCTGTTCGGCGTATTTTATATGGTAAAGCTGATGCTCCCCTTTATTGTCAGAACGGCAAGGGAGTGTGTCATCCATATCTTTTCCATGGCACTGGCAGACGATCCGCTGGCTGCTTCCGCCCACATCTTTGCCTACATGGTAGCCGCTATGGTCAAGTGCTCCATGCCGATTCTTTTGGTGTCCATGGTCCTGGGGATTCTGGGTCATGGTATCCAGACCCGTTTTAACATAAGCTTTAAGATGTTGAAGCCCAAGTTCAGCAAAATGAATCCCATCAACGGAATTAAAAGGATGTTCGGCATAAAAAAGCTGGTAGACCTTGCCAAAAACCTGATTAAGATTGCTTTGCTTCTCGCTTTGTTGTATAATCTTTTACAGAGTGATCTGATCCAGGTGGCAAGAATGATCGACATGAACTTGTATGTGTCTGCCGGCCGCATGCTTGAGCTTGTGTTTGACCTGGTGGTAAAGGTGTGTATTGCCTTTACCGTTGTTGCGTTTTTAGATTATCTCTATCAGAGATGGGATCATGCCCAGAATCTGAAGATGACCAAGCAGGAAGTAAAAGAGGAGTACAAGAACACAGAGGGCAATCCGGAGATCAAGGGCAGGATCCGAAAGATTCAAAGACAGATGGCCTTAAGCAGGATGATGCAGAAGGTCCCGGAGGCCGACGTGATCGTAAAGAACCCTACCCATTTCGCGGTAGCCTTAAAATACGATCCGGAGAAGAACGGAGCCCCTGTGGTGCTGGCTAAGGGCCAGGATCATCTGGCGCTTCGGATCATAAAGCTCGGCGAGGAGAACGGGGTGTCCGTGGTGGAGAACCGTCCTCTTGCCCGAGCGCTCTATGCCTCCTGTGAGGTGGATCGGGAGATCCCCCCGGAGTACTACGGGGCGGTGGCGGAGCTTTTGGTATACATCTACAGACAGAGCCACCGGGAAGACATGTTCCAATAGATGAAAGACTGAGGGATGGAGTTTTTGCATGAAAAAGTTACTGAGCTATTCCATAGTACTGTTTGTACTGACCATTATTCTGTTATTGATCATACCGCTGCCGGAAGCCATGGTGGATGTGGCCATTATCCTCAATATGTCCCTTTCGCTGATGATTCTGATCATCACCATGACCATCAAGGATGCCCTGGAATTTTCCATATTCCCGTCCCTTTTGCTGGTTACCACCTTGTTCCGTCTGGGGATCAATGTTTCTACGACCAGAAACATCCTTACAAGTTCAGGCTCCTCAGGACAGATCATCAAGGCCTTCGGTGATTTCATCCTTCAGGGCAACGTAGTAGTAGGTCTGGTGATCTACATGATTATCGTGCTCATGCAGTTCCTTGTTATCACCAAGGGAGCGGAGCGTGTGTCTGAGGTAGCCGCCAGATTTACGCTGGATGCCATGCCAGGTAAACAGATGGCGATTGACGCGGACTTAAACTCTGGTCTGATCGATGAGCAGGAAGCCAAGTTCCGACGGGAGAAGATCCAGAGGGAGGCGGACTTCTACGGCTCCATGGACGGTGCCACCAAGATCGTAAAGGGCGACTCGATCATGTCCCTGATCACAACGGCCATCAACCTCATAGGCGGAAGCATCATCGGCCTGGTACAGGGCGGACAGAGTGTGGGGCAGGTTCTGAGCACCTACTCTATCGCCACTGTAGGTGATGGTCTGGTAGGCCAGATCCCTTCCCTTCTGATCTCCGTGGCAACTGGTATGATCGTTACCAGGGCTGTGTCCGAGGGAAGCTTGAACGAGGATATTTCCAAGCAGTTCATGGCCCAGCCTGTGGCCATCATGATAAGCGGTATCGTTATCGCTGTGCTGGCGGTGATTCCGGGTATGCCGGTGATCCAGCTTCTGATCATCTCCCTGGGATTAGTGGGAGGCGGCTATTATCTGTACAGGAGGATTGAGGCAGAGCCCGGTCTGGCAGTGGCAGGAGCGGGAGCCATGGGTGCCGGAGGCGCTACCAGCTTGAGAAACTTTTCCCCTGACGGGGAAAACGCTCTTCAGGAGCAGGAACCGCCAAAGCCGGTAAGCGAGGAAGAATTTTTCAAGGATGTCAACAATGTGTACAGCCTTCTGTCTGTGGAAGCCATTGAGATGGAGTTTGGCTACAGCCTGATCCCTCTGGTGGATGAGTCCGTAGGCGGGCGTCTGATCAACAGGATCATCATATTCCGAAGGCAGTATGCCCAAGATATGGGATTTGTCATCCCCTCCATACGGCTCCGTGACAGCTCGGCCCTCAACACAAACCAATACTGTATCAAGATAAAAGGCGAGGAGATAGCCAGGGGCGAGATTCTCATTGATTACTTCCTGGCTCTGGAACCGGAAAATCCGGAAAAAGAGATTGATGGTATTGAGACCATCGAACCCGCATATGGTATTCCAAGCAAGTGGATCCGGCCGGAGGACAGGGAGATGGCGGAGATCTATGGATACACGGTCATTGATCCCCTGTCCGTGCTGGTGACCCACCTGTCGGAGGTGGTGAAGCAGCATGCCCACGAGCTGATCACCAGACAGGAAGTGATCCATCTGGTGGAGAATATAAAGAAAACATCACCGGAACTGATCGAGGAGGCATTTCCAAACTTTATCTCCTACAGTTTGTTCCAGAAGCTACTTACCAGCCTTCTGAAAGAGGGCGTTCCAATCAAAGATTTGGAGACGATCATAGAAACAGCTTTGGAGACTATATCTGATACAGGCCTTCCGGTCAGGGATGTGGATGGCCTCATTGAAAATATCAGAGCGGCGCTTAAAAGGACGATCACCCGCATGTATTGCGAGGACGGCAGCATGAAAGTGCTGACCCTGGATTCCGAGTTGGAGCGGACCATGGTGGGCTGCCTTTCAAAGGGAGACCGGGGATACTATCTCGCGTTAAGCCCGGATGTGCTCCAGAGTCTGGTCAACCAGCTGACAGGACAGCTGAAGAAATTCAGCGGGCTTTCTCAGACACCTGTGGTGCTCACATCTCAGGTTATGAGAGTGCATTTCTACCGGCTGATCGAACAGTTTTACCCCAATGTGAGAGTGCTGTCATTTAATGAGATATCCAACAATGTCCAGATACAATCTATCGGCAGTCTTACTCTCGAAGGCAGGGGGAGAATGGGGGCCTGACCGGCCATAGGGAGATGACGGGAACATGGTTCAAACAGATTATTTAGAAGAGAAGACCAATGAGGAGCTTCTTGAGATGTACCGGGCGGAGGGCAGGATTGAGATAAAACAGGCCCTGGTGCTCCGCTATCTCTATATTGTAAAAACTATTGCCAACCAGATGCGCAATGTCTACACCGGATCCCTCCAGATGGAGGATATCATCAATGAAGGCGTCATCGCCATCATGAAAGGTCTTGACAGATATGACCCGGAGCGAGATAATAAATTTGAGACTTTTATCTCAAGGCGCATTCGGGGAATGATCATTGATCTGGTGAGAAAAAACGACTGGATGCCCCGGGATTTCCGCAAACAGGTAAAGGCCATGGAGGAGCAGCAGGCCGTGCTTGGCCGTAAGCTTGGCCGTCTTCCCTCAGATGAGGAAGTGGCCTCCGCCATGGGCATGGACATACGGAAATACCGGAAATTGCAGCGCATGAGTGTTATGATGAACGTGCTTTCTCTGGACATGATAACCGATGATGAGGGGGAGCACCAGTCTCTGCAGCTTTCAAGCGGAGACGTGGAGTCCCAGCCAGAGAGAGCTTTTTTGAAAGTGGAATCCCGCCAAGTGCTGGCGGAGGCCATAAACAGCCTGAAGGAGAAGGAGAAGATGGTAGTTTCTCTGTACTATGTGGAGGAGCTGAACATGGGCCAGATCGCCCAGATCCTGGGGGTCAGCGAACCCCGGATCTCCCAGATACACAGTTCCGCTATCCGCAAACTGAAGGCCTATATGAGCCAATATAATTAGAGGAGGAAGGCAAACGCGTAGCGTTTTTAGGATGCCTTCCGACGACGTGGCAGGTGCCGCGAAGCGGCGCGTGCCGATACCGATCAAAAGGAGGAAAGGAGGAGGAAAGACATGTATCAAGGGTTTTATAACCTGGCGTCAGGCATGCTCACCCAGAGCCGGAATCTGAATGTAGTCAGCAACAATATGGTCAACATCCAGACTCCGGGCTACAAGTCAGACAGGATGGTGGGCACCACGTTCCAGGAGGAGATGCTTTACCGCACGGGGAAGTATTATAAAGACAATTCCCAGCCCATCGCCACTACTTCCAAGATCCGGACTGCGGATCAGACCTATGTGAATTATGAGCAGGGCGGTTTTGAGCAGACAGACGGTGTTCTTGATTTTGCCCTGGCGGACAAGGGATTTTTCTGTGTGGATACCCCGTCAGGCGTCCGTTATACCAGGAACGGCTCCTTCTATGTGGACGATGAGGGTTATCTCGCGTTGAATAACCAGGGAAGGGTTCAGGGAACCGAGGGTCCCATCCTCATTACCTCAGAGGACTTTATTGTGGACAGCCGGGGAACCATAACCATCCCGGCCACTACCATTGCCGGTGAGGACGGAGAGGTGGAGGAGATTGAGGAGGAGGTCTTAGGAACCCTCCGGATTGTGGATTTTGAGGACTACGGGCAGCTTCACAAGGAAGACTATGGTATGTTTTCCACCAACCAGGAACCTCAGGACCAGGAGAATCCTTCCATAATGTGGAAGTCTTTAGAGGAGTCAAATGTGGATATGATCGAGGAGATGACAACCATGATGTCGTCTCAGAGAGCTCTCCAGAGCGCGGCCCAGGTGATTAAGATGTATGATCAGATCATGAGCAAGGCCGCTTCGGATGTAGGAAGATTGTAAGGGAGGAAAAACAATGTATCAGTCATTTTATACCGGCGCTTTGGGCGCTGGGTCGTATATGGCCAGGATGGGCGTGATCGCCAACAACTTGGCCAATATCAACAACAATGGTTTTAAGCCTAAGACAGCGGCTTTTTCTGATCTTCTCAATTACAATCTCAACGACTCGGAGGATGCGGTGACAGAGCTTCAGTCTGGAAACGGAGTCCGCATGCAGAGGACCTACACCACCTTCACCACGGATGCCTTAGCGCCTACCAACGCTCCCCTGGATTTTGCCCTTGTGGACAACAACACCTTTTTCATGGTCCAGGATCCGGTTACCGGAGCCATCACCTACACAAGAGACGGCCATTTCCGCCGAGGACAGCTGGGGGAGGACTTCTTTGTCATGACAGAGGCCGGGAAGATTGTCCTGGATCAGAACGGAGAGCGTCTGGCGGCGGACCTTCCGGATCTGGAGCGCATGATCGCCGCCCTGGAGGAGGACTACGAGGAAGATGAGTATGAGTCTGATGATGATGACGATTACGACGACGAGGAGGATCTTCCCAGAGTCGGTGTCTACACATTTTCCAATCCGAGCCGCCTTATGAGCGTGGGGGACAATGAGTTCGCGGCTCCGGAAGGCATGGAGGCCCAGCTGGCGGATAGCGCTAAGGTGCAGTCCGGCGCGTTGGAGCGTTCCGGCACGGATCTGGCCAAAGAGATGGCGAAATTAATTGAGTGTCAGAGGGCTTACAGCTATGCCCTCAAGATGGTGATCACATCTGACGAGATTGAGTCCACCATTAACTCACTGAGAGGATAAGAGGTGCGTCATATGAGACTGAAAAGATATGAAGACATGAACCTTTTGGAACTGGATGTGATGAAAGAGATCAGCAGCATCGGCACAAGCCATGCCGCGACGGCACTGTCCAAACTTCTCCAGAAGGAGATCCGCATTACGATCCCAGAGGTCAGCATCCTGGGGTATGACGAGACTGTGAACAAGATCGGTTACATAGAGGAGCTGGTGGCAGCCACGCTGGTAAAGATGTCCAATGAAGTCAATGGCCTGATGCTGTTCATCTTCAAGCTGGATCTTGCCAACGCTGTTTTGGAGAAGCTGATCGGCCAGAAGTATGAAACTTTTATGGACTTAGATGAGCTGGCTTTTTCCGCTCTGGAAGAGATTGGCAATATTATCATATGTTCTTACGTCAATGCTTTTACACAGCTGGTTGGAGTGGAGATTGACCTGTCTGTTCCAAGCTCAACGGTGAATATGCTGGGCGGTGTTCTGACCGTTCCCATGGCAGAATATGGGTATGAGACAGATAAATTGATGTACATTAACGCAGAGTTTATCATGGATGGCGTGAAGCTTTCTGACGGACTGCTGATGCTTCCTGACATAGGCTCCCTTAATGGTATTTTAGAGAGATTAGGGGTTTCATAACAATGGCGGAAAAGGAATATAAAGTAGGTATTGGTGATATGAAGTTTGCCAGGGGGGACAGCCGCATCATCACTTACGCCCTTGGCTCATGTATTGGGATAACATTCTATGACCCACTGATCAAACTGGGGGGCCTTCTGCATATTATGCTTCCTGCCAGAGTTGACCAAAATGATCCCAAAGTGTTCAAGTACGCTGACAGCGGGATCAGGGAGACTGTCCGCAAGCTTACGGCTTTCGGTATGG
Source organism: uncultured Lachnospiraceae bacterium (assembly GCA_910588865.1). Classification (GTDB taxonomy): domain Bacteria; phylum Bacillota; class Clostridia; order Lachnospirales; family Lachnospiraceae; genus UBA3402. The sequence continues at coordinate 22,937 of CAJUSJ010000014.1, read as the reverse complement.
TGAAGAGCAGAACCGTGGTTAAGATCGCCGGCGGGGCCAAGATGTTCGAGATGAAGGGAAGCTCAGACTTCGGCAACATCGGGCAGCGGAACGCGGCCATGGTAAAAAAGATTTTGATGGAGGAAAGACTGCGCGTTGTCGCTGAGGACACAGGCGGCAGCTATGCCAGGACTATGCTGATCGACGTTTCAAATGGTGACGTGGTAATACGCACCGTAGGAAAACCGGAAAAACATCTCTAGAGAGGAGAGGATAAAAGTGGAGAAAGATAAAGAAGGAATCCTTCTGGAATCAGGTACCAACGAGATTGAGATCATGAAATTTACGATCCAGGGAGAGTTTTACGGAATCAATGTGGCCAAGGTGAAGGAGATCATGATGGCTGAGAAGGTAAAAGCCATGCCCCATGCCCACCCGGCAGTGGAAGGGATCTTCAAGCCCAGAGATATTCTGATCACGGTCATTGACTTAGGGTTCTACCTGACCAACGATTACCTGGATCACAAGGCCAGGGATCTGTTCATTGTCACGAATTTCAACAAGATGACAGTGGCTTTCCGAGTGCAGAGCATTGAGGGAATCAGCCGCATCTCCTGGAAAGATATCCAGAAGCCGGATAAGACCCTGAGCCACGGGGAAGAGGGAGTGGCGACAGGTATCGCTCAGTGCGCCGGGGAATTGGTGACGATCCTGGATTTTGAGAAGATCGTGGCAGAGATCGCGCCGGAGACCAGCATTCAGATCTCCGAGGTGGAGCAGATGGGCGACCGCCCGCTGTGCGACAGTCCTCTTGTGATCGCTGAGGATTCTATCCTTCTCCAGAAGATGATCGACGATTCTCTTGAGAGAGCCGGTTTTACCAATGTGACGAACTTCAACAACGGCCAGGAGGCGTGGAATTACTTAAGGAATCTGAGCCATGACCCTGATCTCTATGACAAGGTCAGCTTGGTCATTACAGATATCGAGATGCCGGAGATGGACGGACACCGGCTTACCAAGCTGGTGAAGGATGATCCCAGACTTAAGCATCTTCCTGTAGTCATCTTCTCGTCCCTCATCGACGATCAGATGAGGATCAAGGGGGAGCAGTTAGGAGCGGATGAGCAGCTGACCAAGCCGGAGATCGGAAACCTGGTTCATGTGATCGATAAGCTTTTGGAGCGCTTTCAGGCTGGGAGAGAAGCAGGCGAATATTGATGGACTCTTGGAAATGAAGTGAAATGGAGATAGATGATATTGAGAAAGCGGATGATCGGATTCCTCTTCGCCTTGGGGCTGGCCGGGACAGGTATTTTTACTGCCCAGGCAGCCCAGAAGGGGGAGTGGGAGCTGTCAGATGACGGAAAATATTGGCAGTATATGTACTCCTGGGATGAACCCGCCAAGGACGAGTGGGTGGAGGATAATGGGAAAACTTACTATCTGGATTCCAAGGGCTACATGAAGACCGGCTGGGTGACAGATAAGGATGACGGAAAAAAGTACTATATGGGACCTGACGGTGCCATGTGCTTTAACATGTTTGCCGACGACGGCCGCTATGTGGGGCCTGACGGGTCCCGGATGGATACTTATGACAAGTACCGCAAGGCCATAAGATCCGAGATCAAGAAGGCGGCTCCCAAGAAAAAGAGCACAAAAACATCAAGTAAAAAGAAAGAGACCAAGGATGCGGCCCAGGATCAAACCCAGCAGTTTTTTCTTCTGACCGATATTAATGGTGACGGATACCGGGACTTAATGATCATGGATGGGGATCAGGAGTCCGGGGATCTCGTGAGGGTCGCCGTATGGATCCCGGAGGATCAGAAATTTCAGCTTTCCGCGGAATTTGATAAGTCGGACAATGGGGAGCAGAGAACCCTGTACCTGGACCCGGAAGGGGAGGAAGTCTGGCTGGAGATAACGCAAAGAAGCGGAGAGCTGAGCCTGTTCCAGATGGAGTACGGGGAGGCAGTATTTAGTAATATGTGGAGCTTTACCATGGAAAGCGATTCCGAAGGCGTTCCCGGATACTACATCAATGGCAGTGAGGTGGACAGAGAGCATTGGGAACTGTCCATGACACACGCGAAGCAGGAGAGGGGAAATCTTCCCGTGACCGGATTTCTTCCGGCTACAGATGAGAACCAGGCAGCCCAGATTGACAGGATCTTAGAAGGGGAAGAGCTAAATCTGTGGTGGGAGTAAGAGAAGGATAAAAGAATAAACGAAAAACCCCTTGGGGCCGTCTGATGAGGCGGCATTCCCAAGGGGGTTTTTTGTGTACACGAGGCGGAGAGGTATATGGACGCTAAAGCGGCTCCGTCCCGGCACGGCGAGCAGGGGAAGGATCTCCCCTGCTTGAGACGCCAAAAGGTTCATCACTCCGGACGGTTGTGATGAGGATTCTCGCGAACCCTGTTGCAGGCTTTGATCAGCTCTGTGAGCACAGGAATCTTGAACTTGTTCTCATAATAGCTTATGAGCGGTGAAACCGAATCCTTGCTGGTAACCACATACTTGGCCGGAAGGCCGGTCAGCGCCAGGGCGCATACATCAGACATGCAGCGGTGGCAGGTGCATACATTGTGCTGAGTCAGCACGGTCTCCAGATTCTGGCGCATCAGAAGCCGCTCCATCACATTGATAAAACGGTACTCCCGTTCCAGAGTGGTGTTTTCAAAATGGCTCTCCGGAAGGATCGGATGAGGCTCCTTTCTGGCTGCCTGAGGTGCCGGGGCCTGGGTATCCTGGGAGGACTCTGAAATCTCCTGAGACACCGGGGGAGCGTCCTTTTTGGTAACTTCCAAGGAAACTTCCGCCGCTGGTTCCGGGGCGGCTTCAGAGGCAGTTTCCGGGGTCGGAGCGGCATCCGCCGGGACAGCAGAGTCCGTCTCAGAGGCAGTTACCGGAGCAGGGGTGTCTGTACCGGATGCGTCAGCAGGCCCCGAGGCTTCCGAATCAGGAGCCGCCTCCAGGGGGTTTGCCTGGGTCTGCTCGGTGTCCAGTTCCTCAGTCAGCTTTCCCAGGATCTCCTGGGAGACACGGTCATTGATGCTGCCCTCGTCCACCACAGTGACCTTCGCCGGGGTGACGGTATGTGACTGAACATCGCTTTTCTTTTCCTGACCAGTGCCGGGAGCCTCACTGACCTGCTCCGGAGCCTCACCGGAAGCGCCGTTGGTCAGAAGATCCATTACGTGTGATGTTCTGTTTGTTTTTTTAGCCATTCTATATACCCTCCTTTAAATGGATATCTGACGCGATCTCCTGGATAAACGCCTGATAATCCTTCACCGCTGCCGAGCGTGGATTATATGAAAAAATGCTCTCGCCGTGGGCCGGGGCCTCCGCGATGGCCACTCCGGAGCGGATTTTCGAAATAAATACTTTTGAGTTGATCTGGCGCGCCAGCTGTTCCGCCATATCAAGTACGTCCCGGGACAGAAGGGTCCTGGGGTTAAAACGGGTCAGAAGGATCCCCAGCACATTAAGCCCTGGGTTAAACGATTCCCTGACAGACTCAATGGTCTCCTTGAGCTGGGCAAGTCCCACCAGGCTTAGGATATCCGAGGCCATGGGGATGATCAGGTAATCGGAAACAGAATACGCGTTGACCGTCAAAAGGTTCAAGGCCGGCGGTGTGTCGATGATGATGTAGTCATAAAAATCTATAACAGGCTTAATGGCATCTCTTAAAATGTACTCCCGGTTGGCTGTGACCTTGTCCAGGCCGCTGCTGCTCAAGGTGATATCCGACACCAGCAGATCGCCGTAGTCGCATCTCACAAGAGCCTTGTGAACGGGAATGGAGCCCTTCATCACGTCCAGGACGGTGTGAGGGTTGGCCATGCCGGTGCCCAGGCAGAACCCTAGGTTGCCCTGGGGATCCAGATCAATGCCCAGAACCCTCTTCCCCTCCATGGCGATCCCGGACATGAGAGCCGCGGAAGTGGTGGTCTTCCCCACACCGCCCTTCTGGTTGGAAACTGTAATAATGATAGACAAAACAATACCTCCAGTATAAAAAGTAGTAAAAATGAATTCCACATTATTATTTTTATTATATATCATGTCGATAAATAAGTATAGATTAAAAAACAAATTTTTTCAAGGTAATTTGAGAAGTGAAAGGAGATAGAGAGATGGCGAGTATATCAAGTACCAACAGCAGCAGCAGCCTTGGCAATACATCATTACGAGGTTTCGGCGGCATGGTTTCCGGTATTGACCGGGATTCCATCGTAGAGCAGATGACGTTGGGCACCACCACCAAGATCAACAATCAGAAGAAGGCTATGACGCGGCTTCAGTGGAAGCAGGAGGCGTACAGAGGGGTCAGCGATAAGATCATAGACTGGGCAGACAAGTACGCCAGCTATTCTTCCAGTTCCAATTTAAAGGACGCTATGGCTTTTGCCAAGAATAAGATTACCGTACACGGAAGCGAGAATTCTTCCAAGTTTATCACTGCCACCGGTACTTCTCAGATGATAGACAATGTGTCCATAAAAGGAGTTCAGCAGCTGGCCACCTCCTCGGTGCAGCAGTCGAAAGGACATAAAGGGGAGAATGGCCTGGCGACAAATCTCTCAGATCTGTCACAGGAGTTTAAGATTACGAACTTAAAAAACACATGGATTGAATTCGGAACTTATAACAGCACAGACAATGAATGGAACAATACCACAAGGTTTACATTTTCGGAGACGTATACCGATGACGCCGGAAAGACCCATACCATAGATTATCTTCAGGATGATCCCCAACAACTTGTGAACCAGCTCAATGAGGCGCTGAAATACTCAGATATAAAATTCGGAGACGATAAGATCGGAGATGTTCTTAGTTTTGCTCTTGACGGCAGCGGGAACATACAGCTGAAAGATAAGAACGGCAATGAGCTTTCGGAGAACGCGGGGAATGGATTTGTGATCAAAGGCGGCTCCGCTCTGACCGCGCTGGGATATGTGACAGAGCAGAAACCTGGTGACGATGCGGATTATGAAAAAAATGGTATTAGCTTCAGCGAGTTTAACAGCCATGTAAAGAATTCATTTGCCAGTTCCAACAGCCATATGACTTCAGCGCTGGATTACATGAAGAACAGCAAGATGGTCTTTAATTACAACGGAAAAGAAAAAGAGATTACGCTTATTACAGAAGACGAGTATAATGAGCTGAAGAAATTATCCGGAAAAGCTGATCAACACTTACTGATAGATAAATTGGCAGAAAATCTTCAAAGTCGATTAGATCAGGCTTTTGGCAGAGGCAATGTTAACGCGGCGGCCACTGAGATCAAAAATTCCGATGGTACGGGAAGCGGAAAGTTTGTCCTTTCCTTTGACACACCGGGAAATACTTCCACGGTGTCGGTGAAATCTAACGATTCCGATCTCCTCAGAGGTATGGGACTTGAGTACGGCGCTTCCAATAAGGTGAATTTAAGCGGAAAGCTGGATCAGGATGCTTTGGGGATTGACAATATAGACAATTATGAGCAAGCTGACGGTTCCCTGGACCTGGAGATCAATGGTGTAAAGATCACTGGTCTTACAAAGAACAGTTCTATCAGTGATATCCTGTCCAAGATCAATTCCAACAAGGAAGCCGGTGTGAAGGCTACTTATGTAGATGCCACAGGAGAATTTATGCTGGTATCTTCCGAGACAGGAAAAGGACGGCAGATTGATCTTGGCGACGACAACAGCCTTGCTCAGAAGCTCTTCGGCAACGAAAAGGACGCCAACGGAGGCTTCAAGGAAGGCCAAAACGCCATCGTCTATGTCAGCTACGGTAACGGGGTCGACGTGGGCCTGGAGCGTTCCTCTAACACGTTCAACCTTGAAGGATTGAATATTACGGTGTCCGGTACATTTGGTATGAAAAACGCGGATGCCCTTGGTGATTCTGTGGATGCTGACCGAGCTGACTTCGACTTATCCCAAACCGTCACTTTCACCGCCAAAGCCGATGTAGACGGTGTCACAGAGAAGGTAAAGAGCTTCTTTGAGGATTTTAACGCCCTGGTGACAGAGATCAGCAGCCAGGTCAGAACCCGTCCGGACAGCAGCTACGGGCCGTTGACGGATGAGCAGAAAGCGGAGATGGATGAAACTTCCATTGAGAACTGGGAGAAGAAGGCCAAGCAGGGGTTACTCTACGGCGATTCCGCTATGCGCGACCTGAGCGCGGATGTGGAGACCATCTTTACCAAGCTGATGATGGACGGTGCCAGCTACGAGGATTTGAAGGAGATCGGCATCACCTACTCCGAGGATTACTTAGATGGCGGTACACTGGTGTTTGACGAGTCCAAGTTCCGGGACGCTATGGAGAACGACCCTGACAAGGTGGCCAACATCTTTACAGGCGGAGGCGGTGTAGGCAAAGGCCTTGTGAATGTTATAGACGAGACATTTACTCCATATGCCACAAGATATGCTTCCAAGAACGGCAACTCCTACGGCCGTCTCATTGAGATCGCGGGTTCTGAAAAGAAACCCACCACTCTTATGGAGAACGAGATTTACAAACAGCTGAAGGAGATGGAGGACACCATCGCCAGCCTTCAGGATCGTCTGAAGGTAGAGCAGGACCGCTACATCTCTCAGTTTACTACTATGGAGAGTCTCATCAACCAGATGAACACACAGCAGAGTTATCTTTCTCAGATTACAGGTTAAAAGAAAGTCGGCTGCCGCCTATTTCTTGGGATAGGCGGCAGCGGAATATTTTTAAGGAAGGGATTCGATGAACGGATATAATCGTTATAAGGAAAAAAGCATATACTCCATGTCCCCCGCGGAACAGCTGCTCCTTTTATTTGACGAGACCATCAGGCGTCTTACCAGAGCGGAGATTTCACTGGAAGAGAAGAATTACGGGGATTTTGAGGACTGCGTCAACAGAGTCGTCAGAATTATCCGCTATCTGATTGATATACTTGATTTCGATCAGCCTATCAGCTGGGATCTGAAGAGAATTTATGACTATCTGGTCTTTGATTTGAGCCGTGTAAAGGCCGGACGGGAGAGAAGGATAGATGAGATAGGGCGTATCCGCCACATCCTTTCCGAATTGAGAGAAGGGTTTGATGGAGCAAGCAGAAAGGTCAATGATATGCATATCGCCAAAATGAAAGAAGTAAGGGGATAAAGAGGGGACACCGGGCAGATGGAAGTAAATACAGAGAAGGTTATGATCCTCCTTCAGAGAAAATACAATGCGGTGCGGGAACTTGACAAACTGACAAAAGAGTTGGAGGCGTTTATCGCCCGCAATGACAGTGTTTCCGCGGCCATGATTCTTCAGCTTCGGGGAGATGAGATGGAGAAGATTGAGCGTTGTATGGAGGAGATTTGGCAGATGGCCCACAGCCAGGAGGAACACGAATATCTGCGGACTCTTGTGGCATCAGATCTGGAAACAGCAGAGGGGACGAGTACAGAGGAGAAAAAGATTATGGAGATCAGGAGGAAGACGGAAGCTGTGTTGGTTAGGCTTCGGGAGACTGATCAGAGGCTGAATAAAAAGCTGGGAAAAAAGAGAAAACTATGAATCAATTATTGTTTGAGGGGCGTTCCCTGGTGGGAATCGTGTCATCCATTATCCGTCAGGATGACAGGCGTATTTCTTTTAGCCGTCTGGATTGGGAGCGGGTATATCGCCTGGCGGATTATCATAAAGTCGCGAATATTGTGTACATAGGACTTCTGGGTTACAGGGAAGCGGTGCCGGATAAATGGCGGGACCGTTTCTTTCGGCGCTATCAGGAGTCCTTACAGTATGGCGCAAGCTGTGAAGACTCCCTTAAAGAGGTGTTAACATGGTTGGATATGAGAGAGGTTTCCTGTACAGTACTTACTTCTGAATCTGTTCGGAGCTTTTACAAGATTTCCGAGACAGCAGATAACACTCCTGTACAGATTTACCTTGATGAGGAGCACTATTATCTCGCGAAAGGTTATCTGATTGATTTAGGATATGAGACAGATGAATCCTATAAAGGATTTGGAGAGCGGCTGAAAAGAGTTTCCAGCGTCTCTATTACTCTATATTATAAATTGCCTTTCAGGACTTCCAAATATGACAAAAATATGGTAAAGATACTGGAGTCCGCACAGGTTAAAGATCCCTATGAAAACATATGGATGCTCCCCACAGAGAGTGAGTTTTTGTATCGCATGGCAGGAGCGGCTTACCGATATGTGACAGATGAGCTGACTCTCAGAGAAGTTCTGGAACTGATGCTGTGCCACCGGGCCTGGAAAGAGGAGATTGATGAAGAGGATCTGTGGAAACGGCTGGCAGACTTTAAGATAGATGGGCTGGCGGAAAAGATCCTGGAAATTGCCTATATGTGGTTTGGTGAGAAGACCGATATGTTTCTCATGACCCGGGCTGATGATACTTTTGTGTATGATATACTGGAAGAGAGGATTTTAACCAGAGGCATTGTCAACCATGAAAATGACGAACAGGCCTTAAAGCTCCAGAGCCTGGTTGAGAAGGAACTGGAGAAGGAGAAGAAGGCAGAGGGAAAGGATATTAAGAAGGAGAGAAGAAGCAAACGTTTTACGGAACTGAAGAGAAGGCTTGACTGGATTTTTCCGGATTATCATTATATGTCGTCTATTTATCCAGCTGTGGAAAAGGTGCCTGCGCTGCTTCCCTTGTATTGGGTCATCAGAGGGCTGAGGCTTTTATGGAGAGGGATACGAGGCTAACTAAATTTTCAGGAATTAAAATAATCCTGTAGAGATTCAGAGGTTTAAAAAACTGAACTCTACAGGATTGTTTTAGGTTTAGGTATCCTCTTTTGATCCCCCATGCTGGAGAAGCGACTGAAGCTTCCATACAGAATCCATATTAGGCATTAGGGCCATCTTGTTTGTCTGTTCCGCTTCAGAAAGTTCTTCGCGGAGAATAGAAACCTGCTTCGGAGCGTCAATGGCCAGACGGACACCGTCGGAAGCACATTCGATAATTGTAATCCTGATATCTTCTCCAATCAGGAGACTTTCATTCTTTTTGCGTCGAAGTATCAGCATAGGTCATTACTCCTATCCGAAACAGTATGTGAATCCATTATAGAGGGAAAAGAGCCAAGCTTGTGACTGTACTCATAAGCGGTATTTCCCAAAATGATCTGAATTCCGCATCTTGTCTGAGGATTGATGACAAGAGGACACTTTAGATTAACTGTATTCTCCAGATAATCATTCTTTACCACGCAGATGGCATAGTAAGAGAGGTCTCCATTGTCCGTAACTCCCAGGCAAGCCAGTTCTTCCGGCATTAAAACAGGAGAATAGTCAGGACAGAGGAAAAACGGATTAATCAACACAAAAACAACATTGGGGTCTTCCACTGACAACATTAACAGTATAGAATCATCCCCTTCTTCTTCGTTGACACGAAGAAGAAGGTAATTTGTCAGTTTAGGAAAGCCGAAGAGCCCGTCAGTAAAAGTGATGAGATCTTCCTGTGAATACTCTACTGTACCATAATCAGTCTGTATCGTCATATAAACAAACACTCCTATGTGGCTAGGTTAACATTGCTTCCCGAGTCGTCTCTGGGAGGAACATAATTAAAATCACCAAGATACTCTACATGCACGGAAGGGCGCTGAGTGACAATGGTCATCATCATGGGTGGAAGATAAGTCAACTCACCCTTTGCGACTCTCATCTCAAAAGCGCCTCTCTGAGCAGCATAAGAAGAACTGCTTTGTACAGAGATATCCTGAACCGGAGCGGCAGCACTTTGGCTGACCGGTGCGGACACAGCATCCGAAGCAGGTACAGACCCTAAATTCAATGATTCTGGAGAAGGTGTGGATACTGGTATCTGCATCTGCGGATGTGCCTGCGTTCGGGCTGCCTGCATCTGAGGGCGGGCAACAACCTGCTGTTTACCGCCTTCTCCTGAAACCTGAGACGACACTTGCTTTTTGGAAAAGGTATGATTGATCCTCTTGATGTCTTCAACAGAAACACCGCTTTGACCAGCGGAATTTCGCATAGACATCTGACGAGCCAAAGCTTTTCTGCGTTCCATATCTATATTATCAGAACTGACTAAGCGGGCGTTTTGGGAGAAACGAATCATACGTATAGGCTCAGATGTAATCTTAATAAGCTGTTCCATACTCTAACCTCCTTTCTCAATAATGAAAATATCCTAAGCCATGAAATCAAAAAGAGAAGAACTCATGAGCTTTGAACCTACCTGAAGAGCCGCGTTATACGCGTAATTGTTGTTGTACATCTCCATAATGGATGCATAAGGGTCAGCCCCAAGTTTATCTTTGTACTGTGTCTCAAGAGAAATCTTAAGGTCACCTAACCTCTCATCTAGATTGTCGATGAGACGGTATTTGTTGCCAAGGTCAGAGTAAAAACTGCTGAGAGAGTGCTCACTGACACTCATATCCGTGATGGTCTGGCTGAGAACTTTGCTCATCGCGGCTTTGTCCGCGTTGCCTCCTCCATTGACATCGTCAAGATATTTACCGATGGCCTGTACGGAACGTCCAACAAGCGCGAGAGGACCTTCACTGAGATAATCCATGACCCCTTTTCCCTGAGAATCCGTAGTTCCGTTCCATGTCAGAATAGCGTCAGAGGTGATGCCTGTTAAGACATTCATACCTCCAGTGTAGGTATCAAGAAGAGTCTGTCTGTCACTGATCGTGCCATAGCCGATATCAATACGGCCTTGTTCACTCATGGCCTCTACCAACTGCTTTTCTGTACCTAAGGGGTTGCCGCTGGGATCATTTCCACTTAATAATTCATATTTATAAGAGCCAGGGTTATTCGAATCCTCTTTTAATTCCATCTTAAAAACAGTAGCGTTGCTCTCTCCCGGGAAGGTGTGAGAGTAGGTGAGAGTTGAACCGTCAGCGCTGAGAGAAAATGGCGGAGTAGAGACATCGTTTCCACCATAAACATAAAAGTTCTGATACTGAGTGTTCAGACTGTTGACCATCTCGTGCATCTTCTGAAGGAGCGCGGACTTTGTGGTGTCAAGAGCGGTATCTGTAGTGGTCGCGGTGTTAGCGTACTGAACATTGTTCTTTGCCTCAGACAGACGTGTCTGAATATTCCGAATCCCTAACTCCTGCTGATAGATACGGTTCTGGACATCTTTCAAAAGATTCTTTTTATTGATAGTATCCAGATACTGATTATCAATTACCTTGCCCTCATAGTAGGCAAGAGGGTTGGCGGCCGCGTTTTCATACTGCTCGCCGCTGGAAATCTTATCCATACTTTTATTAAGCTTTAAATGGACATTGTTGACAGCTGTAGTAAAATTTCTGTATGTTGACGCATTTGTTACACGCATGAGATTGATACCTCCGTTATGGTATGTTATTGATCAAGCTTACCGTCCCACAAGGCCGGTTCCGTTAATGAGAGTATTCAGAGCCTCATCGAGAGTGGTCATGAGACGGGAAGCGGCACTGTAAGCCGACACATACATCATCATGTTGGATGCTTCCTCATCCAGGCTGACTCCTGAGACAGAATCTCTGGAATTCTGAATACCATTGAGTACGGTTACATTGGTCTTTAAGGCATTCTGATTGCCGCGGGAATCGTTAGCCAAAATTGTGGATATGTGATTCATGTAGTCAGCAAAGGAATTATTATCCAAATCAGGTGCCGGAGTGCCGAGGATGGACGAAAGGTTTCCCGTATGGGGATAGGTGGTCTTCATGGCTTCCTGCATGTTCATGATTGTGTCTGTAGCGTTATCCCCTGCCATACTGATATGGACATTTCCGTTTACCCAATTCTTGTTGACACCAATTGTAGCAGCCGTAATCCCTGTGCTGAGATTATTGGTTCTGTTAGCAAGGATATATTGATTCCTTGGATCCTTTGAATTATCAGGATCATAGGGTTCAGTCTGCGTAAGAGTGGTATCCTTTTTCGCGCCATCAATATTGATCTTATTCATGACATCCGCAAAAGTCTGGGCCAGTTTATCCAGCTCATTCATGTAATAGTCATAACCGCGGACATCGTTGGCGGTTTGGCCCGCTTTCCAGAGCATATCAAGACCTGCCTGAATCGAACCGGAACCGCTTGCGAATTGACTTCCGGAAGCCTTTGTAAAGGACACATCAGGATTAGCGGGATCAGCTATATTGCCGGAAGCGTCAAGTTTATGGAAATTAAGCACCAAATCCCTGGGATCGGCGTTGCCTGTCTGGATAGCGCTGCTGTTAGGAATATCCAGTTTCGCGTAATTCTCAGCGCCTCGGCCTTCTGTACCGTCTACCAGGGTAAATGTCTGTAAAACACCTTTATCGTCCCGATACTGCATGGTAATCCGCAGATCATCGGGCCACTCCTTCTTCATAATAGGAGTTCCGCTGCTGTCAAGATGGTATATCTCAGACAGATCCTGCTTTGTTGGATCCGTATTAACAGAACCATCTGGGTTTGTATTTAGGATACCATCATGATCTTTATCTTTAAAATAAGTAACCTCAATGGGAATATAACTGGACAGCTCGTCGATGAGCACATTCCTCTCATCCATCAGCTCCAGGCTTGGCTGGCCCATGATCTGGTTCTCTTTGATCCGGCGGTTTAAGTTTCCGATCTGCTGAAGCAGATCATTAACCTGCTGGACAGCGCCCTGCTCGCTGGTACCGGTTCCATCCAGACGGCTGAACTCCTGATTCGCGGCATCCTTGATATCCTGAGCCCCCTGGTTTAACAGGTTAGTCAGGTTTTGCATCCTGGTGCGCAATTCTGATTCATAGATGGGGTCATTGATCTTGGCCGGATCCTGAATGTTCCCCAGTGAGGTCAGGATCTCTGTAAACGCGCTGTGGATACCGTCAATGTGAGACTCGTCCAGCAGAGTGGATAACCTGTCAAGAGAAGTCTGCAAGGCGTCGGTGTAACCTGATTTCTGCATCTGTCCCCGGTACTGGGCGTCCAGATAGGGATCCCTGATCTGGGTAACGGAATCCATATGAACACCAAATCCCACGGAAACATCAGGGCTGTTCATGTAGTGCGAAACGGGATTGGTGTAGTTTAAGCTGGATACTTTAAGCTGCTGTCTGGTATAGCCGGCTGTATTCATGTTCGCCAAATTCTGTCCTGTGATGTCCAGCCGTTTCTGGCTGGCCTGCAGGGCGGAGAGGGCGGTGGAAAAACCGGCAAAACTTGCTCTCACCATAAATGTTGTCCTCCAAAGTTTTTCTTCTATTTAAAATATAGCGCCGTCAGAGTCATACATAAGTGTCTTTCATCTTATTATGCATCGGAGCGTTGGGGCCGGCACTTCCCCCATTGTCATAGGAACCGCCCTGTGTCCGGGAGATAGCAGTCTCAATCTCCCGAATGCGAACCTTAATAATGCGCTCGGCGGACTGACGGGACTGACCCAGCCGTTTTAAGTTCTGTTCCAGTTCGGCAAACAGGGGCGACAGGGATTCTTTCTGCTCAGGCTCAGCCTTCTCAAGGATCTGCCGGAAGGTAAGGGATTCCCACCCCAACTCCTTGGCCATGCGGATCCGGCGCTGCTCCAATCCCCGGAGCTTAAGGATCTGCGCCTGCTCCTTTTGAATAAAGCCGTCAAAGAGCTGATGGCGTTTTTGAACGGCAGCCTCGGCTTTGCGTTCCTCCACCGTGGCGATGTCACCGGACAAAACCGCCAGTTCTCTGATGACGGCAGTGAAATTGTGGAATAACTCTTGTGTGTCCTGGTTCATAAGATCAATCAAAGCTCCTTTCATCTCAGCCCAGACCAAGCAAACGTCCGGCTATCCGCTGGGCATCTGGCACATAAGTGCCGTCAGCGACCCGGCTGCCCACTTCCTGAACCCGTTCCAGGCTGGCGCTGCCAATCTGCGCGGCGGTCTTGCGGGCCAGTACCCGGGCGAAGGTCTCATCATCATCCGCGGTTACAGGAGCCTTGCTGATATTCACAGTATCGTAATCGCCTTTGGCCTTCTTTGGCTGGGGAGCGCGTCTTGGCTGTACGGAAACCGATGAACGGTAAGAGGAATTCAAGGTTTGGAATGTAATATTCATAATTGTCCTCCCTTCTTTGGCCATTTCTATATAATCATTATCGGCACTTTTTTGGCAGAGATAAGCAGGATACCAGCGGATTTGACGATTTTTTACTGTATGTTCCGTTTCGCGCCGCACATGCGCCGCTGGTATGTAGCACCGGGTGACAGACCGGGACAGAGGATAAATCCATTGCTGTACGCGGACAGTAACTGTTTCATAAATATGTAAAAATAAAGTAATTTTATTTATCTTGTGTAAAAAAAGAAAAAATTGTATAATGGATAATGTAAAACCGCCGATATACAAATATTATGTGTTGATATTATGTTTTATATTATTGGCTGTTTTCCCGGGGGCCGTCAGGGAGGATGGGAGACAGAGCGGAGTGTGAGGGCTATATGGCGAATATATTGCAGGTGACGACACCGAATCTTAATGTAGATAACCGAAATATCATCAATCCTCAGGATCCAAAGCACGGAGCCGGGAACCCGGAGGTCCACAATCCGGCGGATCCCACCCGGGTGGTGAGAGGGGACGGACAGGAGCAGGCCGGGAGCGCGACCCAGGATGCCCAGGACGCGCTGTTAAACATCATAAACTATGAGAGCAATTACGGCGCGTTTATCAAGGGTCTTGGAGAAGAGGGAGAGCTGGCCGGCGCGCTGGAGCGCCTTTTGTTTGCCGATATGGCGGCCATCAAGGACGGAGGCCAGGCCGAGGTAGTGGAGCTGGTAGATAAGCTCCTGATGTCCATGCGGGTGGATTCACCGGAAGACCTGCTTACCTTTATACAGGGACAGGGGGATCTTCAGGCCAAATTCACAGGAGGTTTTTTTGATCAGCTGCGGTCAGTGCTGACTCAGAGTTCCGCTCCGGGGCTTTGGGAGGCGGCTCTGCCATTTTTAAAGACTTACAATAATTATACGTCAGGGAACCATCTTTTACAGCAGATGAGTTCCTTGGTCCAGGACGTTGAACAGCTGTTGCTGCGCTCCTACAGGGAAGAGTTTAGGGAAGTGGCCCAGGCCATGGACTGGCAGGCGCCTAACGGCGAGACCGCTAAAAACGCGGAGGTGCTCAACAAGAATCTGATCCCCTTCCTGTCCAGGTATATCTCCCGGACCCACGACTACGGCCCGGTGAGGGAGGCCACCATGCATTTGGTGTTCCATTCCGCCAGGTATCAGGACGGTGAGAAAGGGAGACTGGTGAGATTTTTCGAGAACCTGGTGAATAACAGGGAGTTTACCCGTCTTTTCAAGGGAGACGCCCAGGGCAGCTTGGAGACTCTTCTGCGGTCCGGCACTGCCCAGGCACAGCAGCAGAAGCCTCTGTCCGGGTTCGCGGAAGGTCTGTCCCAGCTTTTGTTAAAAGGCGCCAATGGCCAGGCAGGTTTGGAGAATATCCAGCAGTTCTACACCATCATGAACGGCATGCTTATTAATGAGAGCGTGTATATGCCCCTGCTCCATTTCATCCTTCCGTTCCAGTACGAGGACAACAACGTGATGTCCGAGATGTGGGTGGACCCGGATTCCAGGAGGGAGGAGGACAGCGTCGGCAGGAAGATCAAGCTGTTTTTGAAGTTTGATATTCAGAGTGTAGGCAAGTTTGAGCTGGTGATGACCCTCCAGGACCATGAGGCCAATGTACAGCTGTATGTGCCGCCTCATCTGGCAAAGCAGGACAAAGAGATTCAGACACGGGTGGCCAATATATTGAAAGATAACAAGATCCGTTTCAGCCAGCTGATGGTGCGCCAGCGGTACCGTGACAGGAGGGTAGACGAGATCTTCCCTGAGATACGGGAGAAGGAGAGAACGATCAATGTCAGAATTTGATGAATTGATGCGGCAGAAAGCCGTGGCGTTAAAGTATAACCCGGAGAAGAACGGGGCTCCGGTGATCGTGGCTTCCGGCATGGGTTACATGGCGGAGCGGATCACGGAGACCGCTCTGGAGGCCGGAGTGCCGGTGTATGAGGATGATTCTCTGGCCACCCTTCTGACCCAGCTTCAGCTAGGGGCGGAGATCCCCAAGGAATTGTACCAGGCCATTGTGGATATCTACATCTATTTTCTGGGATTCGCGCCAGCGATAGAGGAACAGCGGGAAGTGGCGGAAGGTGAGGATAACCCTGAGACCGCTCCCCAGCCAGAGGTTTAGTATAAGGAGGTAAACAGAATGGGTGATTTGATAAAAAGATGGGCAGCGCTGCTTCTGTGTGTCTGTCTCGCGGCGGCAGCGCCTGTGGACGCTTTGGCGGCCACAAAGCCTATCAACAGTGTGAACGTCAAGGTATCGTCCAATTTAAAAGCAGGCAATACCCTGCCGGATATCCAGACAGGCAGCGGCAGCGCTCCTGAGGGAGGGGTCCTGGTGTCGGGAGGAGGCTCCACCTATACGGTGGTTTCCGCGGAATGGCTGGACAGCTCCTCCAAGGAACTGGTGGCTGCCGATGAGCCGAGGATGAAGGTGACTCTGGAACCAGAGGATGTCAGCGAGTACTATTTCCTGGCCAGCTACAAGGCTTCCAATGTGAAGGTCAGCGGAGGGTCCTTCGTATCCGCCAGGAGGGAGGGCGACAACCTGGTGGTCACCCTGCGGATCAATCCGGTAAAGGGAGATTACGACTCCCCAAAGGATGTTTACTGGAATGAGAAGAATCTGGGGGAGGCTGTGTGGGAGAAGCCGGAGAACGGTTCAGGCCACTATGAGGTCCAGCTTTTAAGGGAGAATAAAAATGTTTTTAAAGTGGAAGATACGTCGTCCACAAGATATAATTTTTATCCCTATATGACCCAGACGGGCAGTTACACCTTTAAAGTCCGCACCATCCCCAGCACGGAGCAGCAGAAAAAGTACGGCAAGAGAAGCGACTGGCTGGAGTCAGGGGAACTGGAGATCACGGACCGGTATGTGTCCGACGGCAAAGGGCAGCAGTCGTCAAATCCTGAGGCGGTGAAGGGTACCCAGCAGAAGACAGGGTGGTTTGAGGAGGGCAACCTGTGGAAGTACCGGTATCCCTCCGGAAGTCTGTGTACCAGCGCGTGGGAGAACATTGACGGGAACTGGTACTATTTTGACGGGAACAGCAACATGGTCATTGGCTGGCAGAGCATTGGGGCGGAGCAGTATTATTTCCACGGCAATGGCCAGATGGCAGTAGGCTGGACCAAAGTGGACAATGTGTGGTACTATTTCCGGCCTGAGAAGGAAGGGGGCCACTCCTTTGGATCCATGTTCGCGTCAGGCTGGCGGGTGATCGGGGGATACTATTATTATTTTAACAACGATGGAAGCCTCTACACAGGCTGGCTGGACCTTGACGGAAAGCGGTATTATATGAACACCTTGGAGAACAGTCTTCAGGGGGCCATGTTTACCGGATGGATACGGCGGGATGAGAAGACTTATTTTGCTGACACCAACGGCGAGATCATCACAGGCTGGTATGAGATCGACGGATCCTGGTACTATTTCTATCCGGATTCAGGAGAAATGGCCCAAGATACCCAAATTGATGGATTATATATTGATTCTGACGGCATTTGGCGGTAGAATGTGAGGTGAAGCGTGTGAGAAAGGATATTTTCAGATATTTTCGGGGAACGATCGGGGCGGCAGCGGCCTGGATCCTGGCGGCGGCCGCCGCGGTGGGAGGTGCCGGGCTGACAGTCTATGGGGCTGACTCCAGCGTCATAGAGAATGTGAGCATCACTTTCCAGACTACATACGGGGAGCCGGAGGAGATTCCGGAGCCGGAGATCACGGTGAGCACGGCAGGCTGTTCCATAGTGGATTACCAGTATCGGACAGAGTATGACAAGTGGAAGCCGGGAAGAAAGGTCCGGGTGGAGATCACCCTGGAGGCGGAGGAGGGAAAAGTGTTTCCCACGTCTCTCACCAAGTCAAAGTGCAAGATCACCGGCGCGGACTTTGTGTCCGCCAAAGCCCTCGACGGCGACAAGTTCCAGGTAAGGGTGGATTATAAGCCCATAACCGTGCTGGGAAGCCCGACACAGGCAGGGTGGAGCAGTTCCAACAGGACCCGGGCGGTGTGGAAGTCCGTGGACTTCGCGCCGGGATATTCCCTGGTTCTCTATGGTGACAGCAAGGTGGTGAAGAGGCTGACCGTGGAGCAGGCCACAGCGGATCTGTCTGAGTTTATGAGGGACGAAGACAAGACCTATTATTATGAGGTGAAGGCTATCCCCATGACCACTGACGAGAAGAAGTATCTCAAGGAGGGGGAAGCGGTATCTTCCACTGAGCAGGAATATGACTGGGAGGATTTAGGGAGCCGCACGTCTGACGGCGGGGATATCAAGGGAAATAACTATATCATGCCTGACGGCACCATGGCGGTGAACACCTGGAAGAAGATTTTCGATAACTGGTATTATTTTGACCAGAATGGCAACATGGCCAGGGGCTGGACAGCCATAGGCGGTTTCTGGTACTATCTGGACAGCAATGGTGTCATGAAGAACGGTTGGGTGAATCCTTCCGGCGATTCCTGGTATTATCTGTCAGAAGGCGGGGCCATGCTCACGGGCTGGGTCCAGCCATCCC
Organism: uncultured Lachnospiraceae bacterium; assembly: GCA_910588865.1. Taxonomy (GTDB): domain Bacteria; phylum Bacillota; class Clostridia; order Lachnospirales; family Lachnospiraceae; genus UBA3402. The sequence continues at coordinate 4,314 of CAJUSJ010000014.1, read as the reverse complement.
CCAATTCCTGGTATTATATGGATGGTTCAGGGGTTATGCGGCGAGGCTGGGCAGATGTGGCCGGGAAACGCTATTATCTGGGGACAGACGGGAAGATGCGCACAGGCTGGAACCAGATTGATGGCGCGTGGTACTATTTTTACAGTGACGGGAGTATGGCTGTTAATACGGCTATAGAGGGCTGGACCATCTTAGACGACGGCAAGGCCCCCGGCAGATCATAAAGAAAGCGCGGTCCCCCGGACTGTGGGGAAATATGAGGAAGAGGAGCAAGAACTTATGGAATTAATGACATCGGCAGTGAACACTGAGGCAGTCAATGCCCAGAACCACCGGACTGCCCAGACGAAAAACACCAGCGAGGCGTTTCAGGCCGCTTTGAAGACAGCAGGTCAGACAGAGACCATGGACTCTATTTTCGAGGAGGCGTCTGCCCGTTACGGGGTTTCGGTAACCCTTTTGAAGGCAGTGGCAAAGGCGGAATCCAACTTTAACGCCAAGGCGGTTTCAAAGGCAGGAGCCATCGGCGTCATGCAGCTTATGCCTGCCACGGCCAGATCTCTCGGGGTCACGGACCCCTATGACGCCAGACAGAACATTATGGGCGGCGCGAAATATCTCAAGGAAAATTTAAACCGGTTCGGAGGAAATGTAACCTTGGCTTTGGCGGCCTACAACGCGGGGCCTAACGCTGTCCAGAAGTACGGCGGCGTCCCTCCCTACAAGGAGACTCAGAACTATGTAAAGACCGTAACCTCTTACATGAACGGCTCTCCCATCTCCACGGGCAAGGTTGTGAGCAAGAGTCAGAGCGGCGCGAACGCAAACACAGCGAGCACAGTTTCGTCTCTTCTGTCTTCCGGTCTGTCGTCAGCCGGCGGCGTCTACGGTTCCAGCTCCTCTTATGGACAGTCCACAGGCATGTACGGCCTTCTCACCGGTGGCGCGGGAAGCTATTATGGTTCCGGCTCAGGGGCCTTAAGCGCTCTGCTGGGAAGCGCCTCCATGGACGAGAGCGGGGAGACCATCACCTTGGACAAAGAGAGCTTTATCAGCCTTGTTGAGATCATGCGTCTCCAGATGATGATGAATGCCAGCAGAGAGGCAGGCTCCCTGACCTTGTAAGATACTTGTTTAGGAATGAGGGCAGTTCTGAGGCAGAGAGAAATACGACCATGGAGGAGGAGAAATCGATATTATGAAATTGAGGGATTGTGAGAGTTGTCTGGTGTACGGAACAGACAATAAACCCCTGTCCAGAGCCAGGGTGGAAACTGGCGGCGACGAGGTGATCCGCCTGTATTTCAGTAATTATAAGCTCCGCAGCGCCAGATTTAAGACGTATGTGGATTTCTATGATGTGCAGCAGGGACTGATCCGCTGTTTCTGTGAAGTGGTGATCCGCAGGAATGTCCAGGAAAGCAGGCTGATCGAGCCCTGGACCGCGGACTGTGAGGTTATCAAGGTAAATGATGTGTTCCAGAGGCAGATGGATCTCCGGGTGAGGGTACAGATCGCTACAGAGTTTACCTTGGCCAGCGGCGAGTTTTTTGTGGGAACCATCCGGAACATCAGCGCCGGAGGCATCTTTTTAGTTACCTCCCAGGCAATCCGGACAGGGGAATATTTTTCCTTTACCCATCGTTTTGAGAGAGAACTGTGCGAGGTCAAAGCCAAGATCCTGCGGGCAAGAGGGATTACATCAGGGGGATTTGGCTATGGCTGTAAGTTCGTTGACCTGCTGCCGGAGACAGAGGCGACCATAAGGAAGTTTGTGTTCGCCAAGCAGATGGAGAAGCAAAAAAAGCAGGGAAGGTAGATATTGTGAAGATCAATCTGGTCATGATCGTTAAGAACGAGGAGCGGTGTCTGAGAAAGTGTCTCAAGGCGGCGAAGCCCCTGGTTGATGAGATTATCATAGCGGACACCGGCTCCTCGGACAAAACCGCCCAGATCGCGAGGAGTATGGGAGCAAAGGTGGTGGACTTTCAGTGGGTCAACGATTTTTCCGCTGCCCGGAATTTCGCTCTGGAGCATTCAGACGCGGATTGGAATCTTGTGCTGGACGCGGATGAGTATTTAAGACCATGCGACCGAAAAGGTCTGGAGAAGCTTCTTGCCCACAGGGCGGGGGTTTGGCTTGGAGGCATCACCAGATACGATTCCTATCGGGATGGAGAAGGCGTCAGCCAGAGCACCTCCGTACTTCCCCGCCTTCTCCCAAAAGGCGTGGGGTATACAGGGTTGATCCATGAGCAGCCGGAGGGAAATTGGCTTTGTTATCCTCTCCCATTGTCCGCGGACCATGACGGCTATCTATATGAAGATAAGGGTGAGAGGAATCTCCCCTACTTAAGGCAGGCTGTAAAGCAGTACCCTGAGGATGGATATTATCATTTTCAGCTTGCCTACACTCTGCGGAATCTGAAAAGACAGGAGGAGAGCCTGGAATATTTCCGCTCTTTTTATAAACTGGTAAAACCAGAAGAATCCTACAGGGCGGAGGGAGTGGTCCTGTATCTCTATACCCTTCTTGACGAGGGAACGACAGAGTGTCTTGACGAGGCGGCAGGCATCGTGGAGAGAGAGGAAGCGTCTCTGGGAAGCTGGCCGGACTTCTGTTTTGTGTGCGGTCTTTTTTACATGAAGCGGGTTCTGTCCGATGTGGCGGCCTATGAATTTCTGCTGCCCAACATCGAGAGGTGTTACTTAAGATGCCTTCAGATCGGGGAGAAGCCTGAGATGGGAGGCGTGGTAGGAACCGGGTCCTTTAAGGCAGCCTACAATCTTGGCGCGTGGTATGAGGTGTCAGGGCAGAGAGAGCTGGCTGTAAAGTATTACCGCATGTCCGCCAGAGCGGGATATGGTCCGGCGAAGGAGCGGCTCAAGGTGATCTGAAACATGGCGGATCCCACCAGGATTCAGGACCGCGGCGGATAAGAGAAGAAAAAAGCAGTTGACATTTGGGCAGATTATGCTAAAATGTACCCTAGGTTTTATAGAGAAAGGCTGTGAAGGCGCGCAGTAGACATTTATCTTCTGCCAGAGAGAGGGAATCACCGGCTGTAAGTTCCCTTCAGTTCAGATAAATGGTCGAAATTCCCGTCGGAGCCGCGCGGCTGAACCACTGAGGACAGATATATATTGGTTTCGGGTTCAGTAGGCCGCGACGTTTGGTGCCCGTTACGCACAGAGAGTGCCCGCGTCATTTACGCGGGAATCAGGGTGGTACCGCGATCAAGTTCGTCCCTTCGTTATTCGAAGGGACTTTTATTTTTATGTACACCGGGCGGAAAGGGAATGTGGCCGTTTGCACGGCCCTGCCCCGGCACGGCGAGTAGGGAGAGACCTCCCCCTACTCGATTGTACACGGGGCGGAGCGCCCAGCCTTTCCTGCCTGATTCGCGGAAAAGCGGCGGAGTTTGTGCCGCTACAATTGGCCTTCCCTCTATAAAAAGCAAGAAAAAGGAGAATATGATGAAAGAGCAGTTAGAGAAGATCAAAGAAGAAGCCCTCAGACAGATTGAGTCTTCTGAGGCCCTGGACAGATTGAATGAGATCCGGGTAGCCTATCTGGGGAAAAAGGGAGAGCTGACCAGTGTGCTCAAGAGCATGAAAAACGTAGCCCCCGAGGAGCGGCCCAAGGTGGGCCAGATGGTCAATGAGGTCAGGGAGATGATTGAGGCAAAGCTGGAGGAGAACCGGCTGGCTCTGGCGAAGAAGGCCCGGGAAGCCCAGATGAAGGCCGAGGTCATTGATGTGACCCTTCCCGCCAGGAAGGCCAACGTAGGCCACGGCCATCCCAATACCATTGCTCTGGAGGAGCTGGAGCGGATTTTCGTGGGCATGGGCTATGAGGTGGTGGAAGGCCCGGAAATCGAGTACGATGAGTATAATTTTACAAAGTTAAATATTCCCCAGGGCCATCCGGCCAAAGATGAGCAGGATACTTTTTATATAAACAAGGACATCGTACTGCGCACCCAGACTTCCCCGGTGCAGGCCCGCACCATGGAGAAGGGCAAATTGCCTATCCGCATGATCTCCCCGGGACGGGTGTTCCGCTCCGACGAGGTAGATGCCACCCACTCGCCATCTTTCCATCAGGTTGAGGGACTGGTTATTGACAAGAATATCACATTCGCTGACTTAAAGGGCACTCTGGCCGAGTTTGCCAGGGAGCTGTTCGGGGAGGATACCAAGGTAAAATTCCGCCCTCACCATTTCCCCTTTACAGAGCCCAGCGCTGAGATGGATGTGAGCTGCTTTAAGTGCGGCGGCAGCGGATGCCGCTTCTGCAAGGGGACAGGCTGG